>CALXCU010000078.1 GCA_944386885.1 uncultured Oscillospiraceae bacterium
GAGAAGGGGCCGCCGTCGGGGTCGAACTCGCCCGTCTTCATCCGCGCCGTGAAGATGCGCACCAGCGCCTTGTCCACGTCGTCCTCCGTCATCAGCCCCGCGTCGATGGCGGCGATGACGTTGTTGGACAGTGTGGTGCCGCAGTTGGCGTCCAGACCGGCCTTCATCGAAAAGGCCGCGGCCTCCTTGCCGCCCCAGGTGGGGGCAGTGACCCAGTCGTCGGGCCGCCAGTCGTGGTTACTGATGACGTCGCTCAGGCTGTCGCAGTCGGTGACCACGTAGCCGTCAAAGCCCCAGGTACGGCGGAGCAGGTTCGTCAGCAGATCCTCGCTGACCGAGACGGGCACGCCGTTGACCGCGTTGTAGGAGCTCATGATGGACTCGGCCTTGCCGTTTTCGATGGCGTTCTTAAAGGCATAGGTGTAGTATTCCCGCAGATCCCGCTCGTCGATGTTGGACGAGCCGGTGTGGCGGTTGCTCTCGCTGTTGTTGCCCATAAAGTGCTTGGGGGTGGCGATGGTCTTGAGGTAAGTGTCGCCGCCCGCCTCATGGGCGCCCTGCATACCCTCGATAAAGGCCTGGGCGATCTGCCCGGTCAGGTAGGGGTCCTCGCCGTAGGCCTCCTCGGCCCGGCCCCAGCGGGGGTCCCGGGACATGTTGATGGTGGGCGACCAGTAGGCCAGGCCGTAGGGCTCACCGCCGGCGTTGTCGCCGGTGTTGTACTTCTGCCGCGCCTCGTCCGAGGTGGCCTGCATCATCTCCTCCACCAGGTCCACGTCCCAGGTGGCCGCGATGCCAAGGCCTGTGGGGAAGCTGGTGGCTGTGCCGTTGCGGGCCACGCCGTGGAGCGCCTCGCTCCAGTAGCGGTAGGCAGGAACGCCCAGGCGCTCGATGGCCGGCGCGTTGGGGTAGCGGCCGTTCTGGAGCTGAGCCGCCTTCTCCTCCAGCGTCATGCGGGAGACCAGATCGGCCGCCCGCTCCTCAAAGCTCAGGCTGGTGTCCAGATAGGGGTACTGCGGCGCCTCTTCTGCCGGGGGCTCCGCGGCCAGAGCCGGGAGCGCCATCCCCTGCAGGAGCATCAATCCGGCTAAGCCGGTAGACAGCAGACGCTGAAACATGGGTGTTTGCTTCACAATTTTCCCTCCTCAGTAAAGTTCCTTTAAAAAACTGCCGGTCCGACGATGAGACCTTCCCTCCTTTCCTTGGATCAAAAGCGGCAGATCTCTCCCGCCGTTCAAAAGCGTTCTAGGAAGACGGCGGGGGAGAAAAACACAAGTGCTGAACATATACATAAAAATACTTTATTTAATTTTTAAAGACAGTTTAGCCAGAAAAGATAAAGTTGTCAAGTGTGCTTTTGGTAGATTTTGCTGATTGCGGGCATTGTAAAGTTAAAGATTTAAACTTTATTTGATTAGTTTTTGATATAGACCAACTAGTTTCCAAAACAAAAGGACGCCAAACAAGAGGATAAAACCCAATAAAATACAGGCAGTAAAATAGATAAAATTTTATAGGCCGCCCCAATCATATGCCATTTGGGAAGGCGTGCGAATAGCCCCTTTTATTAAGAAAAAATAAAAAGTTGCCCCGCCTGTCCTACGACAGGCGGGGCGGGCTGGTTTAAAACGCCAGAGGCGCGGGCATGGCTCTCAGATTCAAACCGTGGAGAGAAATTCCTGCACGAAATGGAGGGCGGCACCCAGAGGAACGGCGTGCCGGCTTAGGACGCCGAGTTGGATGTAGTCGATCTCTTTGGCAAAGGGGTCGTTGACCGCCACATAGCGCTTCAGAAGCGGAAGGTAGGGGGCGAGATACTGCGTCAAAAAGCCGCCGAGCACTACGTTGCAGTCCAAGGCCATGCGGATATTGCTGATTCCCACCGCCAAATGACGCAGCAAATCATTCCAGAGGAGCTCATACTCCCAGACATGGTTCTCCACGCCGTCAAAGAATTCCTTCAGAGTGATCCCCAGATCATCGCTGATCCGCCGGGCAGAGCAATAGGCCTCCAAACAGCCGTGCCTGCCACAGGAACAGGGCAGGCCCCCGGGCTCCACGCACATGTGGCCGAATTCGCCGCTGCGCCGGTTATCCCCGGCATAAGCGGCGCCGTTCACCATCACGGCACCGCCCACGCCGTTTTCCAGAGAGAGGTAGGCAATGCTGGACTGCCCGCCCCGTATGAACCACTCGGCATAACCGCTGCTGGTCGCGTCGTTTTCCACAAAGATGGGGTAGGGGATTTGCCGGGTGAGTTCCTCCAGGTCGGTGTCCCGCAGGCCTAGGGTGGGGGCTAAGACAATGTGATGCCCGCCGGAGGTGATGGCGCCAGGCACGGCAATCCCAATGCCCAGCAAACGGCCATGGTCAATCTGACTTTCCTCGAGAAAGAGCTCCAGTTCTCGAGCCAAAAAGGCGCCATAATCAGAAATGTTAGATGAAAAACGGCAAGGGACCTTCCGATAGGCGAGCTCGTTCAGGCGCAGGTCTGCGGCCACAAAACGCAGCCGGTTCTCTGTAATAGACACACCGACAGCGATCCGGGCATCCGGAACAATGGATAACCCGTTGGCCTTCCGCCCGCCGGTGGACTGGGTCTCGCCGGAATAGCACACAAGGCCGCCGTCCATGAGTTCCGTCAGATTTTGATAGATGGTGGGCAAGCTGAGGCCAAGTGCCAGAGACAGCGACTGCCTGGAGCAAAATTCTTTGGTTTCATAGAGGTAACGATAAATACTGCTGCGGGTTTGCCGCCGGCGTTCCGTTATATTTGCTTCCATATCGCTCACAGGGCCCTTTCACTTTTTTAAATTTGCTTAACAGATTATCAGAACAGAAGGTGTTTACACCTCTATGTTATCATATTTTATGGAAGAGTCAATCCTATTTTTTTATTTAATTATCACGCATAGTTTTAAAAGAAAAGTAAAAAGAAAATGAATTATTAGCTGGATTCGGAAAGATAGACAGTCATTATATACAAAAATATGAAACAGAATTGATGGAATATCAACAAAATATGGAGCGAGAACAGTTTTAGTATTGACTTTTATAAAAATAGTTCTAAAATAAAGATGGAACAGGAAGGAAGCTCCTTCCAAATCGGAACGAAAATCTATTAGCAATCAGGAGGAGAGCAACATGAAGAAGTTTCTTGCACTGACGTTAGCACTTGGGATGACGGCTTCTCTGGCGGCCTGCGGAGGCGGAGGAACCACGAGCACGCCGGCGCCCACGGATGCCGGGGCTGCGGTGAGCGAATCCGGCGGCGAGGGCGGATCCGCTTCCGGCGGGCAGAAGATCGGCATCTCGATGCCCACCCAGTCCCTGGAGCGGTGGAACCGGGACGGCTCCTACCTGGACCAGCAGTTCCAGGCGGCGGGATATGAGACGATTGTGACCTACTCGGACAATGATACCAACCGTCAGGTAAACGACATCCAGAACATGATCGCTGAGGATGTAGATTTGCTGGTGGTAGCGGCCATTGACGGCGAGGCGCTCAATACCGTGATGAACGAGGCCGGCGAAGCGGGCATCCCCATTATCGCGTATGACCGCCTGATTATGAACGACAATGTGTCCTACTATGTATCCTTTGATAACTACTCGGTGGGTACCCTGCAGGGCCAGTACATTGTGGACGCCCTGGACCTGGAGAATCAGGCAGGTCCTTTCAATATTGAGCTGACGGCTGGCGATCCGGCTGATAACAACGCTCCTTACTTCTTCAACGGCGCCATGGACGTATTGCAGAAGTATATTGACGATGGCAAGCTGGTGGTCGTGTCCGGTCAGACGGACTTTGATACCGTGGCGACCGCTGCCTGGGATTCCCAGACCGCTATGGAGCGCGCGCAGAACATTCTGGCCTCCTATTATGCCGACGGCACTCAGGTTGACGCTTGGCTGTGCTCCAACGACTCCACTGCTCTGGGTGTGACCCAGGCCATCCAGTCTGACTATGCCGGCAGCAACAGCGTCATCATTACCGGCCAGGACGGCGACGAGGCGAACCTGAAGAATATTGTGGACGGCGTGCAGTCCATGACCGTCTATAAGGCTGTGGCCAACGAGGCCGTGGTTACCTTGGATCTGGCCCAGGCCATCCTCAATGGCGACACGATTGATGACAGCCTCATCAGCAACTCCGGCTGGGATTTTGAGTGCAGTTATGATACGGAGTCCTATGCTACCTCCGAGGGCCACAATTGTCCCTCCTTCCTGCTTGTCCCCGACGTGGTGACGGCAGACAACATGGTGGAGAAACTGGTGGATACCGGTTACTACACCCAGGATGCGGACGGCTATCTCCAGGCCGCAGGCTAATACCGCCAGATCAAGACAGATTGTTATGACTAGATGGGCGGGGCAGTCGCCCCGCCCATCTTTTTTGATTCAAATGTCGAGAGGAGGTACCTTGTTTGTCGAAAGTAATTTTGGAAATGAGGTCCATTACGAAGGAATTCCCCGGTGTAAAAGCACTGGACAACGTCAATTTAAAGGTGGAGGAAGGCGAGATTCACGCCCTCATCGGGGAGAATGGCGCGGGAAAATCCACCCTGATGAACGTGCTGTCCGGGACCTATCCGTATGGGAGTTATTCCGGAGAGATCTATTACAACGGCAAGCTGTGCAAATTCAAAAATCAGCGGGACAGTGAGGCTGTGGGTATTGTCATCATCCACCAGGAGCTGGCGCTCATCCCACTGCTCTCCATCGGGGAGAACATGTTCCTGGGCAATGAGATCAAGAACAAATTCGGCTGTATCGACTGGAACAAAACGTATTACGAGGCCGAGCGCCACATGCAGCAAGTGGGCCTGAACGAGTCGGCCCAGACCCTGGTGAAGGACATCGGCACGGGCAAGCAGCAGTTGGTGGAGATCGCCAAGGCGTTTTCTAAGGACGTGAAGCTTCTGATCTTGGATGAGCCTACTTCTTCCCTCAACGACGAGGATGCCAAGATGCTGTTGGATCTGCTGATCGAGTTTAAGAAAAACGGCCTGACCTCCATCATAATCACCCACAAACTCAACGAGATCATCTACTGTGCCGACAAGGCGACCATCATCCGGGACGGCTCCACCATTGAGACCCTGGTCAAAGGAGTGGACGAGTTCAGCGAGGACCGGATCATCAAGGGCATGGTGGGCCGGTCCATGGAGGACCGCTATCCCCACCGGGAGCACAATGTGAGCTCGGAGGTCAGCTTGGAGGTCCGGAACTGGACGGTGCATCACCCCCTCTACTCCGAGCGGGTGGTAGACGACAACATCTCTTTCTGCGTCCACAAGGGCGAGGTGGTTGGGTTTTCTGGCCTGCAGGGCGCCGGACGCACCGAGCTGGCGATGTCCATCTTTGGTCACAGCTACGGCACCGGCATCTCCGGCGAAGTGTATATTAACGGCAAGAAAGTCAATCTGAAGAGTCCGGAGGATGCTATTCACCACAAATTGGCCTACATCACTGAGGATCGCAAGACGAACGGCCTGATTCTGGACGAATCCATCCGTTTCAATACCACCTTGGCGCGTATTGACAAAGTCTGCCACAACGGGATCATCGATCGGGACAAAGAGGTCAAGGTGGCGGAGGATATTAAGGAAGAGATGGGTACTAAAACGCCTACGATTGAGCAGCATGTGGGCAATCTCTCCGGCGGAAACCAACAGAAGGCCCTTTTGGGCAAGTGGATCTTTACCGAGCCGGACATCCTCATCATGGACGAGCCAACCCGAGGTATCGACGTAGGCGCCAAGTATGAGATCTACTGCCTCATCAACGACATGGTCAGCCGTGGGAAATCGGTGGTCATGATCTCCTCGGAGCTTCCGGAGCTGCTGGGTATGTGCGACCGGATTTATGTAATGAATGAGGGGCATCTGCTGGCCGAGGTGAATGCCGCTGACGCCACGCAGGAGAGCATCATGGGGTACATCATCCGGGATACTGCCAACAACAATGCCGGCACGTCTGCGGCCTCTGCTGCTAAAGTGTAAGAAAGTAGAAGGTGTGACAACGATGAAATCGACCAATACGCTCAAACGAAATTACTCAACTTCTCTGTTTGAATTCCTGCGGAAATACACGATGATCATCGCTCTGGTCGTGGTGTTTGTGCTCTTTGCGGTTCTGACAGACGGCCGACTGATCTACGCTCAGAACATGTCCAACCTGATGCTGCAAAACGGTTATGTGTTGGTCATGGCCTGTGGTATGCTGCTGTGTATCCTCACCGGCGGCAACATCGACCTGTCCATCGGCTCGGTCATCTGCATGGTGGGCGGCATGGCCGCGGTGATGATTACGGACATGTCGATGAATCCGATTTTGACGATCGTCATCTGCCTGGTGGCCGGCCTGCTGGTCGGCGTGTGGCAGGGTTACTGGATCGGCTATGTCCGCATCCCGCCCTTCATTACCACTCTGGGCGGCATGTTTATTTTCCGCGGCCTGGGCCGCCTAGTTCTGGATAACCAGACTGTGGCGGTGCAGAACTCTACTTTCCTGAACATTTTCACCGCATATATTAACATCCCTGGCCTTGATGACGGTGAGACGGTCTACTCTGCTCTCATCGTAGGTATCATCGCCGCCATCTTCGTGGTCGTCAATACGGCGAAGAACCGCCGCGAGCGGTCCAAGAAGGGCTACCGTCAGAACAGCGCCGTCAGCGACTATCTTAAGGCGGGCGTCATCGCGGCTCTGATCCTCTACTACTGCTACCTGCTCAGCCAGTACCGCGGCATTTCGGTCATGCTGGTCTGGGTGGTGGCCATCTGCCTGATCTATAACTTTATTACCGCCAAGACGGCTTTTGGCCGGTACTTCTACGCGGTGGGCGGCAATGAAAAGGCCACCAAGCTCTCGGGCATCAACACCAACAAGGTCTACTTCCTGGCCTACGCCAACATGGGCCTGCTGGCCGGCCTGTGCGGCCTGCTCAACGCCGCCCGTGTAGGCTCGGTCAATGGCAATACCGGAACCTCCTTTGAGATGGACGCTATCGGCGCGTGTTTCATCGGCGGCGCTTCTGCCTATGGCGGCAGCGGCACGGTGGGCGGCGTGGTCATCGGCGCGCTGCTGCTGGGTGTGATCAACATGGGCATGTCCATCCTGGGTATCGGCGACTCCTGGCAGTATGTGGTCAAAGGCGGCGTGCTGCTCGTGGCGGTGATCTTCGACGTAGTCACCAGCCGCAAGTCCGGAAAGGGCTAATCCAAACAGCGGGGGCAAAAGGACCCCGGGGAGGAATGTTATGCTGTACATAGGAATCGACTTGGGCACCTCCGCTGTCAAGCTGCTGCTGATGGATGGGGAGGGGATTGTCCAAAATGTGGTCTCCAGGGAATATCCTCTGGAGTTTCCCCGCCCGGGCTGGAGCCAGCAGAATCCGGAGGACTGGCGCAGGGCGGTGCTGGAGGGAATTCCCGCGCTGCTGGATGGCTTCGACCGGAGCCAGGTGGCTGGCATCGGCGCGGGAGGCCAAATGCACGGCCTGGTGGTACTGGATGAGGACGACCAGGTGATCCGGCCGGCCATCCTCTGGAACGACGGCCGCACCGCCGAGGAGGTGGATTACCTCAACAATACCGTAGGCAAGGAAAAACTCTCGGCCTGGACGGCCAACATTGCCTTCGCCGGCTTCACCGCGCCCAAGCTGCTCTGGCTGCGCAAGCATGAGCCGGAACACTTCGCCCGCATCCGCCGGATCATGCTGCCCAAGGACTACATCAACTATGTCCTCACCGGCGTCCACTGTACCGATTACTCCGACGCCAGCGGCATGCTTCTCCTGGACGTGGAGCACAAGCGCTGGTCTACCGAAATGCTAAAGCTGTGCGGCATCGCTGAGGAGCAGATGCCCCGGCTCTTTGAGAGCTATGAGACGGTGGGCACCCTGAAGCCGGAAATTGCCGCCCGGCTGGGGCTCTCCCCCGAGGTGAAGGTGTGCGCCGGGGCGGGGGACAACGCCGCCGCCGCCGTGGGCACCGGCACCGTGGGGGAGGGCGCATGCAATCTCTCCCTGGGCACCTCGGGCACCATCTTCATTTCAAGCAAGTCCTTTGGCGTGGACCCCAACAACGCCCTCCACGCCTTCGCCCACGCCGACGCGCACTAGCACCTGATGGGGTGCATGCTCTCAGCGGCCAGCTGCAACAAATGGCTGATGGAGGACATTTTCCAGACCAAGGACTACGGGGCCGAGCAGGCCCCCATCACCCCGGACAAGCTGGGGAACAACCACGTATTTTTCCTGCCCTATCTGATGGGGGAGCGCTCTCCCATCAATGACACCAACGCCCGGGGCGCCTTCGTGGGGATGACCATGGACACCAGCCGGGCCGACTTGACCCAGGCGGTGCTGGAGGGGGTGGCCTTCGCCATCCGGGACAGCCTGGAGGTGGCCCGCTCCCTGGGCATTTCGATCCGGCGGAGCATGATCTGCGGCGGCGGGGCCAAGAGCCCCTTGTGGCGGACGATTATGGCCAATGTGCTGGGCGTCGAGCTGGACCTCCCGGCCTCCGAGCAGGGGCCGGGCATGGGCGGGGCCATGCTGGCCATGGTGGCCTGCGGGGCCTACGCCACGGTGGAGGAGGCCTGCGCCAAACTGGTGCGGGTGTCCGAGACGGTCCGGCCCGACCCAGAGCTGACGGCCCGGTATGAGGAGCGCTACCAGCAGTTCCGGCAGATCTACCCCGCTCTGAAGGGGATCTTTCCCGCGCTGCTGTAAGGGGGAATTTCCATGGCAAACTGGGGTGAACAGACCCGGCTGGTCTTCCGGCTGGCGGTGGGCCTGTACCTGATTTATCTGGCCTACCAGGTCATTTCCGCCCAGCTGGGCGGCGGGACGGATATGCCCGGCTTGGTGGCCTATGGCGGCGGGGGCGTGCTGGGCCTGGCGGGGCTTGCCTTCTGCGGTTACTCCTTTGTCCGCTACCGGAGGCAGTGCCGGGCCAACCGGGAGGAGGACGCCCGCCCGGCGGATGGAGAGGAGCCGTGAACCGCCGCTCTCCCCGGGAGACGGCGGTCCGGGTGATCCTGTTGCTGGCGGGGCTGTGCATTGCCCATCTGGGTGTGACGGTATTCCTCCAGACCGACTTGGGCTCCGACCCCTTCAATGTGTTTGTACAGGGCCTGTTCCGCGCCATGCCCTGGCCGGAGTGGGCTGGCATGACCCACGGGCGCACCCACCTGCTGGTGTCGCTAGTCATTCTGCTGGTGCTGCTGGCGGTGGACCGGTCCTATGTGGGGATTGGCACGGTGCTGTGCATGGCCCTGGGCGGGCCCATCATTGACCTGTTTACTCTGCTGCTGGCCCCCCTTTTCCGCAGCGGCCTGCCCCTTGGGGTGCGGGTGCCCCTGCTGGCGGCTGGCTGCGTGATCCTGGCCTTTGGGATGACCATTGTCATCCGCTCTCAGGCGGGCACCGGACCCAATGATTTGGTGGCGGTGGTGCTCAGTGATAAGTGGAAGAAGCCCTTCGGGCCGGTGCGCATCGGGGTGGATCTGACCTTCGCCCTGGTGGGTCTGGCTCTGGGGGGCGTGGTGGGGCTGGGCACCGTGATCTGCGCTTTTCTGGTGGGGCCCGCCGCCCAGCTGTTTTTTCCTGTGAGCCAGCGGCTGTGCCAGGCCGCTTTGGATCAATTTGCGGGAGTGTGCTCCCAAATTTGAGGTGAATACTTATGACCATTCAATCCGTGTTCGATCCCGCCTTTGCCCAATATGGCCAGGTGCTCACCGGCTACGACCTGTCCGGGCTGCTGGAAACGCTGGGGCGGGTGACATCCGTGCCCGAAGAAGGGACGGCGTATGTTCCGGAGCAGCCCGAGCTGATGGCTCTGCCCGTGTGCGGGGAGCTGTCCGGCCGGGCCTACGGCGGGATGCCCATCCAGATCGGGTGGTGCAACGGGCACAACACCAAGCTCAACTGCCTGGAGTACCACCGGGACAGCGAGCTGAACGTGGGGGTCCAGGATTTCATCCTCCTGCTGGCTAAGCGGGAGGAGATGGCCGGCGGGCGGCTGGACACCGGTAAAGTGGCGGCCTTCCTGTGTCCTGCCGGCACTCTGGTGGAGGTGTACGCCACCACCCTGCACTACGCCCCCTGCTCCGCCAAGGCGGGAGCGGGCTTCCAGGTGGCCATCGTGCTGCCCAAGGGAACCAACCTGGATAAGCCGGACATTCAGCCGGGCAACCAGGAGGACCAGTGCCTGTGGGCCCGGAATAAGTGGCTGCTGGCCCATAAGGACAGCAGCGAGGCCGCCCAGGGAGCGCCCGTGCGCCTGGACGGAGAAAACATCGACATCGCCGGGCTTATCTGACCGGCTAATTTTAAAAGAGGTGTGAGAACATTATGCTGACCAACATTCCCACTGTAAAGCTGGGCATCATCGCGGTGTCCCGGGACTGCTTCATCATCTCCCTGTCGGAGCGCCGCCGCGCCGCGGTGGTGGC
>CALXCU010000079.1 GCA_944386885.1 uncultured Oscillospiraceae bacterium
TCGGGTCCCGCAGTGCAGCGCATCGACGACAGCGTCATGGACGAGGTGGTCTTCCTGGATACCATTGAGCCCCATGAGGCGGTGCGCAAGTGCAAAAAGATCAAATACCTGTCGGTGGCGCCCATGTTTGCCGACGCCATCAGCCGCATCTACGAGGAGATCTCGGTCTCCAAGCTGTTCCAGTAAATCCGAGCGACTTGGGCGGGACGGATACACCGTCCCGCCCTTTTTGAGGTGCAACAACAATGCTGTTTGGAAATAAGAGCGCCGGGGTGAGCTGGCTCATCGTGGGGCTGGGCAATGTGGGTGACAAATATGAGGGGACCCGGCACAATGTGGGATTTCAGGTGGCTGATGAGCTGGCCGAGCGGGCCGGGGTGCCGGTACAGCGTCTGAAATACCGCGCCCTCACCGGCCAGGCGGAGATTGGCGGAGCCCGGGTCCTGCTGATGAAGCCGGTGACCTTTATGAACCTCTCAGGGGAGGCGGTACGCCCCGCGGCGGATTTTTATAAGATCGCACCGGACCACATTCTGGTTCTCTCCGACGATGTGGCTCTGCCGGTGGGTAAGATCCGAGTCCGCGCCAAGGGCTCCGCCGGGGGACACAACGGATTGAAAAATATCATTCAGCACCTGGGCACGGACCAGTTCCCACGGGTGAAGGTGGGGGTGGGAGAGAAACCGCACCCCGACTACGACATGGCGGACTGGGTGCTGGGGCGCTTCCAGGGAGAAGACCGCAAAGCCATTGGCGCGGCCGTCAAACGGGCGGCCGATGCGGTGGAATGTCTGATCCGGGAGGGGCCCGAACGGGCTATGAGCCGGTATAATGGATGAAAAACAAAAAAGGCCGCGGGACCATTTGGTCCCGCGGCCTTTTTACCGTTCCTTATTTCTGAGTGCCGTGGAGATAGGGGGTAAAGTCGTAACGCTTGGGCCGGGCGGCATAGGTGGTATGAAGGAGCTCGTGGGCCTTGTGGCTCAGGGGATGGTCAAAGAACTCCTCATAAATCGTCTTGATGTCTGGATTCTCATGGCTCTTGCGCAGAGGCAGACTCTTATCCAGCGCGTACAGGGCCTTGATGCGGGCCTGGCGCTTGGCGTTGTTGGTGCCAATGGGCTGGCCGCCGCCGCCGATGCAGCCGCCGGGGCAGGCCATGATCTCGATAAAGAGGTAGTCGGCCTCGCCGCTCTCCACCCGGCGGATGACCTCTTCAGCATTCTTCAGGCCGTTGGCCACCGCCACCTTCAGGGACGTACCGCCCAGGTCGATGGTGGCCTCCCGGATGCCGCCCACCTCACCGCGGACGGCCTCAAACTCCAGGCGGGGCAGCTCCTTGCCAGTATAGAGTTCGTAGGCGGTGCGCAGGGCAGCCTCCATGACGCCGCCGGTGTTGCCAAAGATGGCGCCGGCGCCCGAGCCGGTGCCCAGCGGGGCGTCAAACTCGCTCTCCGGCAGGCGCTTGAGGTCCAGACCCTCATAACGGATGAGCTTAGCCAGCTCCCGGGTGGTCAGGACCACGTCCACATCCTGGTAGCCGTTGCGGCCCAGCTCGGGGCGGGTGGCCTCGAACTTCTTGGCGGTACAGGGCATCACCGACACGGACACGATGTCCTTGGGGTCCCAGCCCATGCGCTGGGCATAATAGGTCTTGAGAACTGCGCCAAACATACCCTGGGGGCTCTTGGCGGTGGAGAGGTGAGGAATCATCTCCGGGTGGTGCTTTTCCATAAAATTGACCCAGCCGGGGGAGCAGGAGGTAATCATGGGCAGGCAGCCGCCGTTCTTAATGCGGTCGAGAAGCTCGCTGCCCTCCTCCATGATCGTCAGGTCGGCGGAGAAGTTGGTATCAAAGACTTTCTCAAAACCGATCATCTTCAGCGCGGTGACCATCTTGCCGGTGACCAGAGCGCCGGGCTCCATGCCGAAGTCGTCGCCCAGGGCCACGCGGACCGAGGGGGCAACCTGGACCACCACATGCTTCGTGGGGTCGTGGAGGGCGTGACGGACATGGCTGGTGTGGTCCACCTCGGTGAGGGCGCCCACCGGGCAGACCAGGGTGCACTGGCCGCACAGGACACAGTCGGTCTCGTTCATAGGCAGGTCAAAGGCGGTGGTTACCTTGCACGCGGCGCTGCGGCCGGTAAAGGAGAGGGCCCCGATCCCCTGGACCTCCGTGCAGACCTTCACGCAGCGCCCGCACTTGACGCACTTGGTGGGGTCCCGGACGATGGAGGGATTGTCCAGCCGGGGACGCTCCTTGCTGGAGACGTCGGGCAGGTCGGGCTTGAGGCGGTTAAAGCGCCGGCACAGGTTCTGCAGGTCGCAGTTGTTGTTGCGCGCACAGGCCAGGCAGTCCTGGTGGTGATCGGCCAAAATCAGGTCCAGCACGCCCACCTGGGCATCATAGACCCGCTTGGAGTCGGTGATGACCTCCATCCCCTCCCACACCAGGGTGGAGCAGGCCGCCAGCAGCTTGCGCTGGCCGGTGACTTCCACCATGCACATGCGGCAGTGGGCCTTAATGGACTGGTCCGGGTGATAACAGAGGTGGGGAATGTCGATGCCGATGCTGTGGGCGGCTTCAATGATGCGGGTGCCGGCGGGGACCTCCACGGGCATATGGTTGATGGTCAGATGGATCATATTCTCGCTCATCTGACAGCCACCTCCTTCTTAATGGCAAAGACTTCGGGGAAACGCTTCATGGCGGACAGGAGGGCCGACTGGGCCGTCTCACCCAGGCCGCACATGGAAGCGGTAGACATAATACGAGCGTACTTCTCCATCAGGCGGATATCCTGTTCGGTGTGGGTGCCGGCGGCCACCTTGTCCAGCAGCATGCGAATGTGGAGATTGCCCTCCCGGCAGGGGGTGCACTGGCCGCAGCTCTCGTGGAAGAAGAACTGCTGGGTGATGCGCAGGAAGCCGATAATGCTGG
This sequence comes from uncultured Oscillospiraceae bacterium, assembly GCA_944386885.1. GTDB lineage: Bacteria > Bacillota > Clostridia > Oscillospirales > Oscillospiraceae > Pseudoflavonifractor_A. The sequence goes on from CALXCU010000079.1 coordinate 2,945, forward strand.
TGCGCTCGTCCACCACCAGGATGGCGCCCGAACCGATGGCGGTCAGGTCGGCGGCCTTCATGTCCTTATAAGTATAGGGGGTATCCAGTTGGGCCGGAGAGGCCAGGCGGCCCGATGCGCCGCCCAGCTGCACCAGCTGGAGCTGGTGGCCGTCCTCGATGCCGCCGGCCAGATCGTAGATGATCTCCCGGATGGTAATGCCGAAGGGGACCTCGAACACGCCGGGGTTCTTTACGTTGCCGCACACCGAGATCATCTTGGTGCCCGGGCAGTCCGGAGTGCCCTGGCTCTTATAAAAGCCCTGGGTGTCCAGCAGCAGGGGGGGCACCAGGGAGAGGGATTCCACATTATTTACGCAGGTGGGCAGGTGGAACGCGCCGCACTGCTTGATGAAGGGGGGCTTCATGCGGGGACGGCCCGAGTGGCCCTCCAGGGACTCGCACAGGGCGCTGCCCTCGCCGCAGACATAGGCGCCGGCCCCGGAATAGAGGTGGATACGGTAGGAAAATCCGCTGCCCAGGATGTTGTCGCCCAGATAGCCCTTTTCCTCACACTGGCGGATGGCCGAGAGGAGCAGGGGACGCAGATGGGAGTACTCGCCGCGCATATAGATGTAACCGTTATCGGCTCCCACCGACCAGCCGGCGATGATCATGCCCTCCAGAAGCTGGAAGGGGTCGTTGCGGATGAGCTCCCGGTCCTTAAAGGTGCCGGGTTCGCCCTCGTCGGCATTGCAGACCACGCACTTGTGGGGGGCTTCTACTGCCCGAGCCTGGCTCCACTTGCGGCCCATATCGTAAGCGGCGCCGCCGCGGCCCTGCACGCCATTGTCCGAGAGGACCTTGGCGATCTCCAGCCCATCCATGCCCAGGGCCTTGCGCAGGGCGGTAAAGCCGCCAATGTACTCATAGGAGGCCAGACTGGCGGGGTTGTACCGCCCAAAGTTCCGGCTGATAAAAGAGACTGTCTTACCCATTGCCTTCCCTCCCAATCAATCCAGCTGCCGGAGCATGTCCAAAACGCGCTCCTCGCTGTCCAGATGACCATAAACCGCACCGTTGACCCGCACGGCGGGAGACACGTCGCAGGCGCCGAAGCAGGGCACCTTCTCGATGCAGAAGCGGCCGTCGTAGGTGACCTCGCCCACTTCCAGATTTAAAAGACGCTTGAGGGTCTCCACCAGGGTATCGCTGTCCTTTACCCGGCAGGGGGCGGAGTTACATACCTCCAGGGTATACTTGGCCCGAGGCTTGTCGTAGAGCATGGAATAGAAGGTAACGACATCATAGATTTGCGTGACGCGGATGGACAAACGCTGAGAGAGGTAATAGGCCACCGGCTCCGGAATATAGTGGCGCTCCACCCCGTCCTGGATGTCCAGAAGAATGCCGACCAGCTGGGTGGGATCGTTCTGGTGCTCCTCCACAACCCGATCCACCAGCGCCACCATCTCTGGCGTCAGTTCGTCCAATTTCTGTACAAAGGGCTTCATGCAAGGTCCTCCTTTACTTCCCCCGCCCGGCACGGCGAGATATAGGTGCAAGGAAAAATGGGGCCGGGCTCCGAAACGCGCAGCGTGACCCGGAAACCGGCCCTGAATGGGCGTAAGGATTGCGTTTGGGTTGTACTCTAATACTATACTGACCGTTTCAATTTTACAAGCCTATTTTCCCGGCGTGATTAAAATATGGAGGAACGCACAAAAAATAACGACAAAATATAGACAAAACGCCAATACAAATGTATGAAATTAACTGAACATGGATATAACAAAAATATTGTTGTGGAATAAGGAGGGGAGAGATATGGGTAAAAGCTCGCAAAAGGAACCGGTGCCGCCCCACCCCAGGCGGGAGCCCCGTTTCAGCGGGGCGCTGACGCTGGGGCGGATGGAAGAAATTTTTCGGGACTGTGCTGATTTTGCCACCCGGACGGTGGAGATCGGCGGACAAGGGACGCCGGTGACCCTGTGCTTCCTCACAGGAATGGTAAAGATCGAACGGGTGAGCGAATATCTGCTGCGGCCCATCGCCCAGGACGAGGCCCTGGAGGAGCCCGACCGCCGGGCAGTCTACCGCCGGATGGCGGAGGGAGCACTCTACAATCTGATTGCGGAAGAGCGCACCAATCTGGATACAGCGGTCAACGACCTGGTGGCCGGGTGGTGCCTGCTTTTTTTCCCGGGGGAACCGGGATGTCTGTCCTTTTTTGCGGCCACGGAGGACAAGCGCTCTATTGGCCCGCCCGAGAGTGAGACGGTGCTCAAGGGGGCGCGGGACGGCTTTGTGGAGAGCCTGCGCACCAACACCAGTTTGGTCCGGCGGCATTTAAAAGCCCCGGAGTTGAAGATCAAAGAACAGATCGTGGGGCGGCAGTCCCTGACTATGGTGGACGTGCTCTATCTGGATGGGATCGCCAACCCGGATACCGTGCGGGAGGTGGAGGAGCGCCTGGCCTCCATCGATATCGACGCCGCCCTGGCCTCGGGCAATCTGGAGGAATACCTGGTCGACCGGACCCTCACCCCATTCCCGCTGGTACTGTATACGGAGCGCCCCGACCGATTCTGCGGCGGTCTGGCGGAGGGGCGGGTGGGCCTGCTGGCCGACGGATTGCCCCTGGGCTATCTGATGCCCGGCACGGTGGGGAGTTTTCTGCGGGCGGGTCAGGATAAAAGCAATAACTGGGTCTTGGCCACCATGCTCACGTTCCTGCGCTTCCTGTGCGTAATGGGGTCCTTGCTGCTCCCAGCCCTCTATATTGCCATGGTCACCTTCCATCAGGAGATGCTTCCCACCCGTCTGGCCCTGTCCATCATTGCCGCTAAGCGGGATGTACCGTTCCAGACGGTGATTGAGGTGCTCATTCTGCTCGTTGCCTTTGAGATCCTACAGGAGGCGGGGTTGCGCCTGCCCCAGTCCATTGGGCAAACGGTATCTATTATCGGCGGATTGGTGGTGGGTCAGGCGGCGGTGGAGGCCAAAATCGTCTCTCCGGCGGTGCTCATTGCAGTGGCTGTGGCCGGCATTGCAGGCTACACCATGCCCAGCCAGGAGATGGCGGCGGCCCTCCGGCTGTGGCGCTTCCTGCTGGCTCTTCTGGCCAGTGCAGCGGGACTCTTTGGCGTGGCAGGCGGGCTGGCCGCCTTGGTTTACCACCTGGCCGGTATTGAGAGCTACGGCGTGCCCTACCTGGCCCCCTTCGCCGGTGGACTGGGGCTGGCCCGGGCGGGCCGGGCGGTGGTGCGCCTCCCCTTATCTTGGGTAAAGCTGCGGGATCGCTTCCTGAAAACGCCCAACCGGAGGAAACAGCGATGAAAAGCCGGAAAATTAGGATATCCGTCCTCCTGGCCGTCCTTTTCCTGCCTCTCAGCGGCTGTAAGGAGACCTTTGATTTCCTGCCTTATGCCAGAGAGATCGAAGATATGGCCCTGGTGCGAACCCTTGGAGTAGACATGGCGGAGGAGGGCATACGGGTGACCGCCTCAACCGGTGTGCAGGACCAGGGAGCCAAGGCCCCCACGGTGCTGGAGCAGAAGGGGGAAGCCATCAGTGCCGCCTGCCTGACCATGCAAGCCCAGGGGGCGGCTTATGTATTCTACGGCCATGTGGGCCAGCTTATTTTGGGGGAAGATCTGGCGGGACAGGGGATTCAGTCTGTCCTGGACTATGTGTTGTGCGATATTGAGATGCGCCTGGAGACCAATCTATATGTATTCCAGGGCCAGGCAGGCCCTGCGATTTGGGCCGCTGCAGAACAGAGCTCAGCCACCGAGCAGTTGGAGGCCCTGGAGGCCGACGAGGGACTTTTATCCGACTTTACCCACCGCACAGTGGAAGATGTAATGGAAGACCTAGAGGAAAATGGAGACTCCTTTGTGCCTGCTCTGACTTTAAATGAGGAACAGAAACGTCTGGAGCCAGCTGGCTACGCTCTGCTGAAAGAAGGGGCCTTGGCCGGATGGGCCCAGGGGGAAGACGCCAAAGGGGTCAACCTGCTTATAGGGCGGGTGGAGGCCGACGTGCTGGAAGCGATATTCCCTGATGGGAGCCGGGCAGCCCTGCGCATAGTAGATGCTGAGACTCAAGTGAAGCCCGTTTTTCAAGGGAATATGCTCATCGGGCTGACCCTGCGCTGTCAGGTGGACGCAAACCTGGCCGAATCGGCCAACGCCACTGGGTCCGCGGATTTGTATGCTGCGGAGCAGGCGCTGGAGGAGGCTTGCCAAGCCCGGCTGGAGAGAGCGGCAGATCTGTGCCGGGAGCTGGGAGGGGACTTTTTTCAACTGAAGGCCCGGGCAGGAAGAAATGCTCCTTGGTACTGGCGGGCGATCCAGGACCAGTGGTCTCTGAAAGATTTGGAGGTGGACGTGGAAGTAGAAGCTCATATCCAACGGAGCTACAATATGCGGGACACATGAGCAAAATGGAGGAAGACATCATGGTCAACGACAGAATTTCATTGGGGCAGTTGCTCTCGCTGCTCTTCGCTGCGCTGCTCTCCCCCATGATCCAGATCCTCCCGCGGGAGAGCGCCCTAGCGGCCGGGCGGGCGGGGTGGCTGACCACCCTGGCGGCTTTTCCGGTCATCCTGCTGCTGTGCTGGGCGTTCTGTACGGTACCCGGGCGCCTGGGGGAGGGGGTAGGACTGGCCCGGGGGCTGGAGATCGTTTTCGGCCGGATAATAGGCAAAGGGCTGACGGCTCTTTATCTCGTTTGGGGCGTGCTCCTGCTGGGGTGGAGCGCCCGGTGGAGCGCCTACCGGGTATTGTCGGTAAATTACCGCAACGCCCCGCTGCCGCTCTTTATTTTGTCCCTGCTGTTGCTGACGCTGTGGATGGGCCGCAAAAAGCTGTCGGCATTTGCCCGGGCGGGAGAGATCTTTGCGTTAGCCCTGGGCACAGCCCTTGTCATTGCCCTGGTGTTGGCACTTTTTCGCACAGAATGGGAGAATGTGGGGCCTATCTGGCTGGAAGATGCTCCAGGTGTGCTCCGTGGAGTGCTCCCAGTACTGGGGTTGGCGGGGTATGCCGCCCCAGCTGCCTTTCTGGCTGGGCAGGTCAGCCGCCGCCCCGGGGAGAGCAGGCGCCTCTATCGCTGGGCTGTGGGAATGTGTTTGGCTCTGACCCTCTTTCAGCTCATCTGCATCGCCACCTTTGGACCGGGGCTGATCGCAGAAATGGAGACCCCCTTTTTTATGATGCTCCGGGGGGTGGGCGTCCCGGGCGCCTTTGAGCGGGTAGAATCCCTTATTATGTCCCTCTGGCTGTTCTCCGATTTGACGCTGCTGGGGCTCCTCTTTTTCGCGTGCAGGGCTATGGTTCGAGAATTATTCGGGGGACAAGAGTATCGCAGCGTCCCGTTTGCCCTGTTTGCCATAGCCGCCGGTCTGGCCCTATGGACAATGACGGACCTATTTCGGCTTTCTTGGATTATGGAGCGGACCATGGCAGTGGCCAATGTGATTTTTGGCGTAATGATTCCGCTCCTGGCCGCTGTATTTGCAAAACTGAGGAAAAAGAACCGGTAAGATAGAAGCATATTTCGTGGGAAGTGGGAGATATTAATACCAGATATTGTAGCAGCTCTATTTTTTGCAATGGAACAGGAAATTTACGCGAAAAAGGGGTTGACAAAGTGGGGGGAGTGCTGGTATGATATCTGAGCGCCTGAGGGGCACGCAAAAACTGGAAACTGGAAGCAGGGAGACCGGGCGGAAGCAGGACGGACCCTGTGGAGGAGACCGGAAAAAAGTGCTTGACAAAAGAGCTCGGGTGTGCTAAACTGAATGAGTTCGCCTGAGGCGGCGGAACGGGTTCAAAAAGTGCTGGAAATTGGGGCGGGCAGCTGGAAAGCTACGGGAAGCCTCGAAAAAAGTACTTGACAAGCT
>CALXCU010000080.1 GCA_944386885.1 uncultured Oscillospiraceae bacterium
GGGGCCAACCGGGGGCCAAATTGATCTGCTCCCCCTGCCACTCCACCTGGTAGGTGCCCAGGATCTTCTGGGCGGCGCTGCTGAGCAGGTCCTCGAACAGGTCCATCATGTCGTTGAAGTCGGCAAAAGCCTGGTAGAGCTCCACCGTGGTGAATGCGGGGTTGTGCTTGGGGTCCATACCCGCGTTGCGGAAGATACGGCCGATCTCATATACCCGCTCCATGCCGCCCACCACCAGGCGCTTGAGGGGCAGCTCAGTGGCGATGCGCATGTACATGTCGATGTCCAGGGTGTTGTGGTGGGTAATGAAGGGCCGGGCGGTGGCACCGCCGGAGATGGTGTTCAAAACGGGAGTCTCCACCTCCATATAGCCCCGGCCGTCCAGGAAGTCCCGCACATGCTTGACGAACTGGGAGCGGATGACAAACGCCCGCTTCACCTCCGGGTTGACGATCAGGTCCACATAGCGCTGGCGGTAGCGGGTCTCCCGGTCCTGGAGGCCGTGGAACTTCTCCGGCAGAGGCAGCAGAGACTTGGAGAGCAGGGTGACGTTCTTCACCCGCACGCTCATCTCCCCGCGCTTGGTGCGGAAGACCTCGCCGTCCACTCCCACGATGTCGCCGATGTCGTACTTCTTGAACTTCTTGTAGACCGCCTCGTCCATCTCGTCCTGGCGGGCGTAGAGCTGGATGCGGCCGTCCCGGTCCTGGAGATCACAGAAGCTCACCTTGCCCATGCCCCGCTTGCTCATCAGGCGGCCGGCCACCTTGACCTCCTGTCCCTCCAGGGCGTCAAACTGGTCCTTGATCTGCTGGGAGGTGTGGTCCCAGTCAAACTTGGTGATCTGGAAGGGGTCCTCCCCCGCCGCCTGGAGCTCCTCCAGCTTGCTCCGGCGGACCTGAAGCAGTTCAGAGAGGGGAGCCTCCTGCTCAGGGACGTTTTTCTCTTTACTCATCTCCAACCTTCCTTTGCCTTTTCAATGTTTAGGATGCGGTAGCGCAGGACCCCGGCGGGAGCCTCAACCTCTACCTCGTCCCCCACGGCCCGGCCCAGCAGCGCCCGGCCGAAGGGGGAGTCCTCCGAGATGCGTCCGTTCATGGGGTCGGCCTCCTGGGAGCCCACCACCTCGTACTCCTCTTCCTCCTCAAACTCGTGGTCCAGGACCTTGATCAGGCTGCCCAGGCGGACCACAGTATGGTCGCCCTCGTACTCCTCCTCCTCAATGACCACGCAGTTGGCCAGGATATTCTCCAGCTCCGCGATCCGGGAGTAGAGCTTTCCCTGCTCGTTCTTGGCCTCATCATATTCGCTGTTCTCGCTCAGGTCACCGAAGGAACGGGCCTCCTTGATTTGGTCGGCTACTTCCTTCTCCCGGACGGTTTTCAGGTAGTTGAGCTCTTCCTTCAGCTGTTCGAAACGCTCGGGGCTGAGCTTGAATTCTTTTGCCATGGATGCGCACACCTTTCTTGTCTGCCGGATATATGAGAAATGAGCCGTCGCCGGCTCCGTGTTTCTCTGGGCATAATTTTGTTTCTACATTATAGGTTAGTTTGTCCCGGTCTGTCAAGTCATTTGCCGGGCCGGATTCGGATTTCTTCCTCCCGAAGCCGCCCCTCCTCCCACAGCAGCGCCAGCAGGGGCAGCGGCTCCAGCTCCTCCGGGAGGCCCTCCGGTCCGGCCAGCGACAGGCCGCCGAAATCGGGCTCCGCCCCTGAGACGTCCAGGCAGGGCCCTCGGGCCGGAGCTGCGCCGGGAAACCGGAGGGTCAAATCGGCGCCTCTGGGCGCGCCCTCCAGGGCAGGCAGGCCCCACTCCCGCTCCAAAAGGCGCAGCAGGTCTCCCCCGCCCCGGGCCTCCACCGCCAGAGAGCGCACACGCGGAGCCAGGGCCAGGGCGGCCTCGAAGAAAAAGCGGTCCACCCGGCCCCCGGACAGGGCCACCACCGCCCCATCTAAGGGGACGCCCTTTTGCTCCAGCCAGGCCATGGCCAGCGGGGCGGCCAGGGCTTGACACAGAGGCGATGGGTCCACGGGGCGCAGCCCCGCCCGGCTCAGAGCCTCCCAGCCCTGGAAGTCCGGGGCGGCCACCGCACGGCGGCATCCGGCCCGCCGCAGCCGCTCCGCTCCCCGGCGCAGCCCTCGCTGGGCGGGGCGCTCCCCGCTCCTTCCCGCCGGAACGCCTACATAGTACAGGCGCAATCCCGCCGCCGTGCGGATCTCTTCTGTGAGCTTCCAGCCGCGCCGCGGCTCCAGCGCCATCCAACCCACCAAGCTTCTCACCTCGCAGGAGGATATGCGTCCCCTCTGCGGCCTATGCGCTGAACTTGGCCTACTGCCCCTGTGCCAGCGCCTCCACCGCCGCCTGGAGCTGGGCGTCCTCCTCCCGGGGCAGGGCCCCCGCTGCCAGCAGAGCCTCCTGCTCCTCGGTAAGGTCCACTTCCAAATCCATGGTCAGCCCCACCCCCTGGAGGCTCACACCGCTGCCGGTCATGTACTCCGCCGTAGACAGGCCCAGTGCGCCCCCATTCGGCAGGAGGAAGGTCTGCTGGGAATAGCCCTTCCCGCTGGTGGGAACTCCCACTACCACCGCCACGCCCCGCTCCTGGAGCTCTCCGGCGAACATCTCGGCGGCGCTATAGCTGTCGGCGTTCACCAGAACCGCCATGGGCAGCTCCACGCACGCGGCATCGGACTCGATGGTCTCCTCTGCGCCGGAACGGCTGCGGGTGCGCAGGATGGGCCCTTCATCCACCAGATAGTCCAGCATCTCGATGAGCTCATCCAGGTAGCCGCCGCCGTTGTTGCGCACGTCGAAGACCAAAGCGGCCGCTCCCTGGCTCTGGAGATCCTCCACCGCAGCCTTCAGCCCCTCGGCGCTGCGGGAGAAGAAATTCTCCAGGCGCACATAGCCCACATCGCCCGCCAGGAGCTCATAGGACACCGGTTCCTCCTGGATGTTGCGCCGCTCCACAGAGACCTCCCGTTCGGTCCCCGCGCTGTCCAGGACGGTGAGGACCACAGTGGTGCCCTCCTCCCCCTGGATGAGGTCCACCGCCGCCTCGCGGCCCTCACCCGCCGCAGACACCCCGTCCACGGCGGTGATGAGTTCGCCGGCCTGGAGCCCGGCCTCCGCCGCCGGACCGCCCTCGGTGACGGCGAGGAGATAGAGCCCCTCCTCCCGGCTGTAGTCCACCGTGACGCCGATGCCCACATAGGCGTTGGCCCGGTGCTCCATCTCCGCCTCATAGGATTCCGGGCTCAAATAGTAGGACCACCGGTCCCCCAGGCCGGAGACCAGGCCGGACATGGCGCTGTCCACCACGCCGGATTCCTCATAATCCCCTACAAAGGCATTGCGGACCAGGCCCAGACCCTCCAGCAGGGTCAGCCCGCCCGGTCCGATGAGCAGCCATCCCGCCAGGGCTGTGCCCCCCAGGCTGACCAGCAGAGTCGCCAGCACCGCCGCCCCCAGTTGCAGGAGAGAAAAACGCTTCTTGCTCCAGGTAAATTGTCTCATGGGATCTCCTTTTCTTGCGCTGAAACGGCCGCGGAGCGGGCGTTAAGGCCCGCTCCGCAGGATGATGTAGCATGGAGTTGCGCCACTACCAGTTGTAAGCCCGCACAAAGGGCAGGTCATAGAACTGCTCCGGGTCCACGCGCTGGTAGTTGATGCGCACCTCAAAGTGGAGGTGGTTTCCGGTGGAGGAGCCGGTGGTGCCCACATAACCCAGCACCTGATTCTGGCTGACCATCTGCCCCTCGCTTACCGCCCGGGAGCTCATATGGGCGTAGAGCGTGGACTCGCCGTTGCCGTGGTCCACCACCACATAATTGCCGTAGGAGTAGTGGTACGCAGAGGTGACCACCTGGCCGCCGCGGGCGGCGTGGATCTCCGTGCCGGCGGGGGCGGGGATGTCAATGCCGGTGTGGCTGTTGGGCCGCTGGGTGATGGGGTGGATGCGGTAGCCAAATGCCGAGGTCAGCCGGTAATATCCCGGCAGGGGCCAGGCATAGCCCGAGCCGGTGTTGATGACCACGTTATTCTGCCGCCGCTGCTCCTCCAGCTCCCGCTGCTTGGCCACGATCTCCTGCTGGATCTCGGCTGCTGCGGCGCTCTCCGCCTCCAGAGCGGCGTTGAGCTGCTCGGCGTTGGCATTGATCTCCTCCAGCAGGCGCTGGGACTGGGCCACTTTCTCCTGCTGTTCGGCCAGCGCAGCCTCCTGCTCCGCTTTGGCCGTCTCCTGCTCGCTGCGGGCGGTCTCCAGCTCCCCTTGGAGGCGCTCGATCTGCTCCCGGGTGGCCACCAGGTCCTCCATAACGGCATTGTCGTACTGCATAATCTCGTTGATGTCGGCCAGGCGGCTCAAAAGGTCTGCAAAATCCTCCGAGGCGAAGAGGACCGACCAGTAGGATGTGTTCCCGTCCTCCTCCATGGCCCGCACCCGCTGGCAGAACAGGTCATACTGCTCTGCCTCCCGCTCTACGGCAGCCTGGCGTTCCACTTCCTTCTGGGCGATCTCCCCGTCATAGTAGGCGATCTGGCTCTCAATGCTCTCGATCTCGTCGGCGATGGCGTTGAGCTGCCCGGTGAGGATGCTCAGCTGCTCCTGGGCAGCGGCCTGGTCGTCTTCCAGGGCGTCCAGCTGGGCCTGCAGCTCCTCCTGCCGCGCCTCCGACTCGGCCTGCTCCTCCTTGAGGGCGTCGATCTCGCTCTGGGTCACCGCCCCCGCGCTGCCCACCGCCATGGTGAGCATGGGCAGAAAGAGGGAAAGCGCCATAGCGGCGGCCAGGATGATGGTCAGGACCCGCCGCCAGTTGGGCCTGTACTTCTTGTGGGACTGATTGTGAGGCATATTGATATTCTCCTATGATCTGGGCCGCGGTTTACACTTGCAGGAAGCGGCGGATGGCCAGAAGGCTTCCGCCCACGCCGATGACAAACCCCGTACCAGCAAAGATGGCCATGACCCGGCCGGCCAGACGCTGGAAGGGCAGCACCGTAATGAGCTGAATGGTGTCGGAGCTGTCGATGGCCTGCCCAATGAGCGTGTAGAGCCCCCATTGGAGGAAGAAGGCCGCCAAGGCCCCCACCAGGCCGATGATCAGGCCCTCAAACACGAAGGGCCAGCGGACAAAGCCGTTTGTGGCGCCGCACATCTTCATGATCGCGATCTCGTCCCGGCGGTTGAAGGTGGCCAGGCGGATGGTGTTCGTGATGATGAACAGGCTCACCAGCAGCAGGGCGACCACCAGAATGATGGCCACTCCGCTGGCAATATTGCGCACTACCACAAACCCTTCGGCAATCTCGGGGGCGGCGCTGATGTTTACCACGCCGGGAATCTGAGCCACCTGATTCACCGTCTGCTCCAGCTGCTCCAGGTCCACCACATGGATGCGGTACCGGTCCCGGAACACCGTGGCGGGCAGGCTCTCAAAGAGCTCATTGTCGGCCTTGTCGGCGGCGAAATCCGCCTGGGCCTCCTCTTTGCTCACAAAGGCGGCATCGGAGACGTTGGGCACCGCTTCAATGGTGCTCTCCAGGGCCAGAGCATCCTCCTGAGCGTAATTCTCGTCAATAAAGGCCAGAAATTCGTTCTGCTGCTCGTACGTGCCCCACATGTCGTCCAGGTTGATGGCCACCAGGGAGAAGGACCCCATAATGAGCAGACAACACACAATCATGCATATGGCCGCGAAGGACATCAGCCCGTGGGCGAAGATGCTCCGGAACCCCTCCAAAAAGAAGTATCCAAGGTTGCTAAAATGTCTCATTGATATAGTACCCGCCCGTTCCGTCACTGATGATACGTCCGTTTTCGATGGCAACCACCCGCTTGTCAAAGCGGTTGACCAGCTCTTTTTCATGGGTGACCACCAGCACGGTGGTACCCAGCTCATTGATCTTCTCCAGCAGCATCATGATCTCCAACGACCGCTGGGGGTCCAGATTCCCCGTGGGCTCGTCGGCAATAATCATGCTGGGGTTGTTCACCAGGGCCCGGGCAATGGCCACCCGCTGCTGCTCGCCGCCGGAGAGCTCCCCCGGACGGCGGTCGCCCTTGCTGTCCAGGCCCACCAGTTCCAGCACATACTGGATGCGCCGCTTGATCTCCCGGGGGGAGGCCCCCACGGCACGCATGGCAAAGACCAGGTTTTCATACACTGACTTCTTTTCGATCAGACGGAAGTCCTGAAAGATGACCCCCAGAGTGCGGCGCATATAGGGCACCTGGCGGGGCCGGATGGTGTTGAGATTATAGCCGTTGACCATGAGACGCCCCTCGCTGGGGGCGATCTCGGCGGTGATGAGCTTGATGATGGTGGATTTTCCCGACCCGGACGGCCCGACCAGAAAGACGAATTCCCCATCGTCGATGCGCATGGAGACGCCTTTCAGGGCTTTGGTCCCGTTGTCGTAAGATTTATAGACGTCGATGAATCGGATCATAGCTACCTCATATGTACAGGGTCACAGGGTCTGCCGTGGGCAAACAGAGATGCAGAACTGCGGCCCATAGGATCTGCGCCGCATTCTGCATCCCCGTCTGGTCAGTTGTCAATCCCCCGGGAGACCAGGTATTTCTTGACCATCAGCGCCACCTTGAAGGTGATAGCGTCGTCGAACTCCCGCAGGTCCAGGCCGGTGAGCTTCTTGATCTTCTCCAGCCGGTAGACCAGAGTATTCCGGTGGACGAAGAGCTTCCGGGCCGTCTCCGAAACGTTCAGATTGTTTTCAAAGAACTTATTGATGGTAAACAGCGTCTCCTGGTCCAGTGCGTCGATGGGATTCTTTTTAAAGACCTCCTGGAGGAACATCTCGCACAGGGTGGTGGGCAGCTGGTAAATCAGCCGTCCGATGCCCAGGTTTTCATAGTTGATGATAGACTTCTCCGTGTCAAAGACCTTGCCCACATCGATGGCCACCTGGGCCTCCTTATAGGCCCGGGCCAGGTCCCGGATATGGCCCACGATGGTGCCGATGCCGATGACCACCTTGACATTGAGCTCTTTGGTGAGGGCCTCCTCCACCTGTTTGGCGATCTTGTAGAGGTCCTTGCCCTCGCTGTTCTCGCTCAACTGCTTGATGAGAGCCACGTCGGTCTCGCTGATGGAGAGGACGAAATCCGTCTGCTTGTCGGGGAACAGGCCCTGGACCACGTCGATGACCGCCGCCTCGCTGCTCTCTACCTGGCGGATGAGAAAGACCGCCCGGGGCATTTCAGAGACAAAATGGAGCTCTTTGGCCCGGACATAAATGTCCCCCAGGAGGATGTTGTCCGAGATAATATTTTTGATAAAGGTGGCCTTGTCCTGCTTTTCCTCGTAGTAGGTCTTCGCGCCGTTGAGGGCCACCGCCGCCATGGAGCAGATCAGCCGGGCCTCAGCGTCGTCACCCTGCACAAAGGCGGCGTAATCAAACTGAGAGCCCCAGCCCGCCAGGGTCTTGAAGGTCCGCCCTTCGTAGGGCACCACATTCCCCTCGCTGCGGTTGACGGCATCCACCACGCCGGTCCAGCGCTCGCCCATGCAGGTCAGTTCGTTGCAGGCTACCACAGTTCCCTCTGAGTCGATCACGCCGATGGGCCGGTCTGTGCTGTCTTTCAATTGGAGCACGACGCTCTGAAAAATCCTGCTAGACATGTTCGGTTATGCCTCCCTAATTCATTACTTGCGCTGGGGCACCCCTCGTCGATCACACCCAGTCCACAACACTCGCATGGTTCTATTATAACGGCTCTTTTCGCTCTTTTCAATAGGTCCCGCCAATTTTTTTGTTGAAAATGCCGAAAATCCCGGCGCTCACGCCCGCCTCAAGCGCTCCAGCGCAGCCTGCTCCCGGGCCGTCAGGGGCCGCCACTCGCCCGGGTTTAAGGCCGAGTCCAGCTGCAGGGGGCCCATGGTCAGGCGCTTGAGGTAGCGCACCGGCTTGCCCCGCTGTTCCAGCATCCGCTTGATCTGGTGGTACTTGCCCTCCCGGAGGGTGACCAGGGCCTCGTCCGGGCGCTCGAGGCGCTCCAGCCCGGCCGGAAGGCACTCCAGACCGTCCTCCAGGATCATGCCGGCGGCGAAGGCCGCCTCGTCCCCCTGGTCCAGCGCCCCCTCCACACGGACAAAATAAATCTTGTCCACATGGCTGCGGGGGGAGAGCAGGCTGTGCGCCAGCACGCCGTCATTGGTCAGCAGGAGCAGTCCCTCGGTATCCTTGTCCAGCCGTCCCGCCGGAAAAAGCCCTGCCCGCCGCAGGTGAGCCGGCAGCAGGTCCAGCACCGTTTTCTGCCGGGGGTCCTCGGTGGCGGAGAGCACGCCGCTGGGCTTATGGAGCATCAGGTAATAGAACGCCTCCCCGGAGACGGGGGCGCCGTCCACCCGCAGGTCCAGTCCAGAGCGGTCATATTTCTCCTCCGGAGCCCGGGCCGGGAGGCCGTTGACCAGTACCCGGCCCGCCCGAATCAGCTCTTTTACCTCCCTGCGGGACCAGCGTCCAGTCCCCGCCAAGATCTTATCCAGTCGTTCCATCTCCGCCCTCCTCCGCGGCGCAGGGCATACCCGGCCCTGCCGGCGCATATGCTCCCTATACCAGGAACAGAAAGGAGCGTTGCGCTGTGTTCATTTTCACGGCCCGTCTGACCCGGGGCCGCATCGCCATTGGCGTGGCGGCGGCCGCTCTCCTCTGCGGCGCGGCGCTGACGGCCGCCGGTCTGCTGAGCGGCCGCGGCGTGGCCGCCTCGGCCTCCGTCAGTCCCAAGCATGTGGAGACCAATGAGGATCGGGTGGCCTATCTGACCTCCTACGGCTGGGAGGTGTCTCCCGACCCGGTGGCCGTGGAGGAGCTCCTCCTCCCGGAGACCTTTGACGAGACCTACCAGAGCTATGTGGACCTCCAGGCCAGCCAGGACTTCGACCTGACCGCCTACTGCGGCAAACGCGTCAAGCGCTATACCTACACCGTCTACAACTACCCAACCGGCGAGTCAGGCGTTCAGGCCAACCTTCTCCTCTATCGGGATACGGTCGTAGGCGGAGATATCTGCGCCCCGCAGCTGGATGGTTTCCTCCACGGTTTGGCTATGCCATGACGCCAGCGGCGCGCCCATTTCGGGCGCGCCGCTGGCTTTAACTCACTCTCCGGCCCCCGGCATGGCAGCGCCGGTGAGCTTGCGGCACTGGAAGAGAAAGCGGGCATAGCAGGCCTGGCACACCACCTGAAGGATGCTGGCCAGGAGGGAGACAAAGCTGCTCAGCCCCAGTGAGAACAGGTAGAGCGCCTGGCTCACCAGGCCCACCACCAGCACGATGGGAATGAGCATCCGAATGAGGCTCCCCTGCTCAGCCGCCTGGGGCGCCGTCGGGCGGATGAGCTCCACAGTGCCCCCGCAGCTCAAATACATGGCGGCCAGCTCCAGAATCATGGTGCCAATGGAGGCCACCGTCAGTACCTGGAGCATGGCGGAGACGCTCACCACCATGCCGGCAAAGGCGCTGGCCGTCCCACCCACAAAGGCCAGCACCAGCTCTGCGATGGTCAGGCGGTAAGCCGCCCGGTAACTGCTGTTCTGGCTGCGCAGCGTGTTCAACCCGGCCACCATGAGCACCAGTCCCGCCATACTGGCCATGCTCAGCAGGCCCGTCACTCCATCGGGCAGAGGCAGAAAGCTGCCCAGGCCCACCACTGCGGCCAGCACCTCGGCGAGGAAGAGCAATTCCAATCCTCTCTGCCTTCTCTGGTTCTGATTCAAGAGAGGTCCCTCCTAATTTTTCTGAATATGGATATTCATATGGGGATAGGTCATGGTGATCCCCTGTGCATCAAAGGCATCCCGCACCTGCTCCAGCAAATCATAATATAAATCCCAGTAATCTTCCGTCTCACACCAGACCCGGACGGTGTACTGCACACAGCTGTCCTGGAAGGCGGACAGGCGCACAAAGGGCACCGGGTCCTGGAGGGCTTTTGGGTGGGCTTCAACGACCCCGCGGATCGCCCCTACCACCTTCGCTGTAGGGTCGTCATAGGACGCACTGAAGACCAGGTCCACCCGCCGGCGCGCCTGGGGATTGTAGTTGAGGATCTTCGCGCTGGCGATCTCGCTGTTCGGAATGTAGATGACTTTATTGTCAATAGTCGTCAGCTTGGTATGGGCCATACCGATCTCGGCCACCGTGCCGGAGACACTGTTGGTCTCAATATAGTCCCCCACCTTAAAGGCCTTGGATGTGAGGACCTGAAGCCCTCCCGCCAGGTTGGACAGAATCCCCTGCACCGCCAGAGAGACGGCCAAACCCGCCACGCTGAGCACGGCCACCAGGGAGGTCACATCAATTCCCAGGGCGCTGGCCATAATCAGGATGAACAAGAACCAAAGGAGGATTTTTACAGTAGCTCGGATGAAGGCGTGAAGGCTTTTTTCAACAGTCCCCCGCTCCAAGACCCGCTTTACAAAGCGCTGGACGAGCTGGATCACCAACAGACACACTGCTGCCAGCACCACCAGGAAGAGAAAGTGGCTCAGAGTCATGCCTGTTAAATGGTGCAAAATTCCCCCCAGGCCGGTACTCTCGGCCACCTCATTCAAAACGTCGCTGACCGGATTTTCCGCGCTGCTGGTCACATCATTTAAAATTTCAGTGACGGCGTCCACCCCTTCTGTCGGGACCGGTGTCGCAGCCATAGCAGTTCCTCCTGTCGCTTGATTCTCTAGTAGTGTACCATATTCCCTCCAAAAGGGCAAGTCCTGCCGAAAAAGCCAGCAAAAGGCCCTCGCCAGTGGGCGAGGGCCTTTTGTTGAAGTAAAATTACTCCTCGATGTCGATGACGACGCCGGAGCCAACGGTACGGCCGCCCTCGCGGATAGCGAAGCGCAGGCCCTTCTCGATGGCGATGGGGGTGATCAGCTCCACCTTCATGTCGACGTTATCG
>CALXCU010000081.1 GCA_944386885.1 uncultured Oscillospiraceae bacterium
GGCTGGCTTTTGGACAAGGTATACCTGAATCTGGAACATCTGCCGCAGGCCTATCAACGGGCGGGGCGCGTTCCGCTGGCGGATGCTGCGGATGCGTTGGACCAGATCCTCTGTCAGGCCGCGGGGGAGATCCATACTCCGTGGAAGCTGCGCTTCCTGGAGGACGAGCGCTTCCGGATTCAGAAGAGCCTCCATCCCTCCCGGCTTTTACCGGAGGACAGGGCGCAGGCCCAGGCGCTTTTGAAAGTACTCGCCTATACGGAGCGCGGGCCGGAGCTGATGCGGATCATCAGCACGGCCTGCTTCCATGACTCCAAATACCTGGAAAAGCATCTGCGCCCGCAGCTGTGCTCCATCGCCCGGGCCTATGTGCCGGAGTTGATCTCATACCGCGCCGCCGGTGAAGAGGTTCTGACGCAAAACGTGGTTTTGGAGCAGCTGGGTATCCTCCCCTATCCGGAGATTCTGGAATTCTGCGGAGACGTCAAGCTGATTTTTCCGGGGGCCGTATGCTGTGCCGGGCTATTTCAAAAGGGCTTCTGTCTCCAATCTGAAAACTTGGAGCGGGTGTCCGGAATCGGACTGGAGCACATCCATTCGCTTCTGTTTGTCGAAAACCGGACAAATTACCGCGCGCTCCTTCTCCGCGGAGTGCCGGATGGACAGCTGATCGTCTTCCATGGGGGCTTTTACTCCCCGGCAAGGAAGCGCTTCTTTCGTATGCTGGCCCAAGCGATTCCGAAAACGGCGAAGGTGCTCTTTTGGGGCGATATTGACCTGGGTGGATTTTTGATGTTCACCCGCTTAAAGCGCGAGCTGTTCCCGGACCTTACGGCGCACCGGATGGGCCTGGAGGATTACTGTGCCTACCGGCAGAGCGGCGTCGAGCGAAGCCAGCCGTATTTGAGCTCCTTGCGTCAAAATATGGAGGAACAGACCTTTGATCCAAGCTTCCTTCCGGTTGCGGAGGCAATTTTGAAAAATGCCGTCACGGTGGAGCAGGAGATCATGTTACCGGCTGAAAACACCTCGTAACTTGATCTTACACGATCCCCTCAATCATTGCGGTCCATTCTTCTGCTGTGGCGCCGGATGTGATGCTGAGCGAGTAGGAGAAGCCGTTCGCTGACCAGACCGCCAAGGTATAGCGGCCGGAATTGCCCTTCAGCGTCACCGCGGCGTCCCCTACCGTGAGCCCGCACGTCGTATCGTATGGGTTTGCGTCCCCCGAGTTGTCATCGCTTCCCGCACTCTTCCGAAAGACCGCTTCTTCCTGGCCGTTATCGTACCGGATTTCGGCCAGTTCTCCCCAATAAGCCGTATAGCATGTTCTCGTTGGCTCAAAGGGCAGGCCCTCCAGATCGGCCACGTCAAATCCCACAAGCCCTGACAGCTCCTCGGCGGAGGCGGCTTCTACAATGTCGGGTATGACCTGTACGCCGGAAGGCGGAGGCGTTTCAGACACCGGCGGGGCGATCTGGGCCGCCCCCCACACGCCGGCCACAAGAAGGATAAAACATGCGGCGAACGGCACAAATCTCCTATATCTTCGGAAATGTACGGCTTTCACAGGGGGAGGATCCATGGATTCGGCTTGCATTCGATTTAGAATCCGCCGTTTCATTTCGTCCGTCACGTTGATCCGGTCCATAATATCCTCATAGCGCTTCTTCAAAGTCATACACCTCCTTTAGGATTTCTTTTAGCCGGTTGCGGCCCCTGCGCAGGTCGGACCGGACGGTCGCCTCCTTCCGGCCGAGGATCTGCGCGATCTGCGCGGTTGCGTACCCCTCATAATAGAAGAGATGTATGACCTCCCGGTATTTGACAGGCAAAGATTTCACGGCATCCCAGACAAAGGACAAATCCTCCCGCTCCTCTGCGGCGAGCGTATCGCTCAGTTCATCTGCGGCGCGAATGCGATTGTAGTCAATCCGGTTCTTGCTCAAATTGCCCGCCACACGCAGGACCCACGCTTTCTCATGGGCGCTGTTTGCAAAGGACGGAGCCGTTCTTAAAAACTGGAGCAAGGTATCCTGCAAAACCTCCTCCGCATCGCCCATATTGTGCAGATAGGAGTACGCAAGGCGCAAAATATTGTTGCCATACTCGTCCAGTATGCGCTCTGCGCGGCGGTTGACCGCTTCTCTGTTCACTGCCTGTGCGGCTTGGCCATCCCTTGCGGCAGAGCGGTCCGCAAACAAAAAGGCGGTCAAACCAGCATATAGCCCTCCCAAGGTCCCCTGTACCCGGGAAAGAAAAGGCGTCCTTTGCTCCAAACAGCGTTCCATGCTTACTCCTCTTTATTCGCATCGGGCAGGCCATGGGGCCGCTCGGCTCCATGGCCTGCCCGGGTGGTTTACGCAACTTCGCAGATCAACCGGGACATCTCCTCATAGCCCAGCCCGGCGCTGGCGCTGACGGAATAAGTATAGCCGCCATCCGTCCAGACGGCAAGGAAAGCCTTTCCAGCGCCGCCCTTCATCGTGACGGACGTACCACCTATTCTGGTGGCGGCAGTTTCCGGATAAATATTGTAATCGCCGCTGATATCGTCTGTCCCGGCGGCCTTGCGGATGCGGATCGTCTCAGCCCCGTCTTGATACAGAACCTGGATCATACTGCTGTCAAACGCAAGGATAGAAGCGCGGTCATAGTTCGGAATGGATTCCGGGACACTCATCTCAAAGCCGGTGATTGCGCCGGCTTCCGTGAGTGAGCCGCACTCACGGAAGGGGTTGGGAATCTGTACGCTGCCGGTCTCTTCTGTATTGATTTTAATCTTGCCGTCGTCCAGAGTGATCGTCCCTGCCCTGCTGCCCAGCAGGGCGTCAAAGAGCTCCAGCGGCACATAGGTCGTGTTGTTCACAATGTACGGAGCCGCGCCCAGGGAGAAGGGGGCGCTCATCCCCTCAACACCTTCCACGCTGGTGGCAACCATATAGCTGTTCAGGCCGATCGTCACGGCAGTGTGCATCTCGCCGTTATCCAGCAGCACGGTGCCGTTATCCCAGGTGACGGTGAATCCCAGCGGCTCCGCGACCGCCCGCAGGGGGACCATGATGGCCGCGTCAATGGAGATGTCGTTTCCGTTGATCTCGAAGGTGTAGCGGCCGGCGGTTTCCTCAGGCGCCTCCGAAATCAGGGCCGGCCCTTCCGGGCCCTCCAGCGGAGGAGCCGTTTCCGCGGCAAAAGCCGTGGGAATCATCGCGCAAGCCAAGGTCAGGGAGATGGCGGCGGCAATCGTTTTTTTCATTGTCAATCATCCTTCCAAATTTTGTTTGATTTCGTCCGGCGTTTCTGCCGTTCTACTTCATATACAGATAATGGAAGGCGAATGTTGCAAAGCCGTGAAAATTCCTTCGGGGCCTGAATCGGGCCCACTAAGAAATGCATTCCCGGCATAGAATAAAATGTAAGATAGGTATTAGACATTCTTTTTCCACAGGGCTACAATAGAGGCGTTCCAAGAGGAACGCCTCTATTGTTTGCGCAGCCGGATCAGAGGAAGGGGTGATGAAATGACGATCCATGAGGCCAGCGAGCGGTATCACATCCCCCTGGAGATCCTGCGAGAGTACGAAAGCTGGTGCCAGTGCGGCACGGTCAGGCAGGTCATGGGCGCCTGGCAGTACGACGACACCGACCCGGAACGCCTGAGTCTGATTCTGACCCTGCATGATGTGGGCTTTGCAAACTTGGAAATTAAAGCCTACATGAAGCTTTTGCTGGAGCAGGAGGGAACTGAGGCCCAGCGCCTGCGGATGCTGGACCAGAAGCGGTGCCGCACGCTGGATGAGATCCATTTCCGGGAGCGGCAGCTGGAGCGGCTGGACTACCTCCGCTACCACATCCGCAAACAGCAGGAAGCAAAACGCAACTGACCGTCACCCCAGCACAAAATCAATCCCATGTTTCAAGGAGGTATTTTTTATGAAGATCCAGGACAAAGCCGCATTTGACCAGCAGAACGTGTTTGGCCAGGGGATGGCCAACACCGCCTTTGCGCAGTTTTTTATCGGCAACTCCTATCTGAATCCCCTGACCAAGCCCGGCGAGAGCGTGGTGGGGCTGGCCAATGTTACTTTTGAGCCGGGCTGCCGCAACAACTGGCACATCCACCACGCCAAGTGCGGCGGCGGCCAGATCCTCATCTGCACCGCCGGCGAGGGTTGGTACCAGGAAGAGGGCAAGGATGCCGTCAGCCTCACCCCCGGCACCGTCATCGTCATTCCGCCGGAGGTCAAGCACTGGCATGGGGCCAAGGCAGACAGCTGGTTCAGCCACATTGCCGTAGAGGTGCCCGGCGAGGAGACCAGCAACGAGTGGCTGGAGCCGGTGGACGATGAGGCGTATTCCAAGCTGTAATCGAGAAGAGATCAAGGCCGTATCCCTCTATTTTACTATTCTCGTCCGGTAGCCGCCGCCCTGGATGGCTTCGTAGAAAGGAAAGAGGATATTACGAATTTCCCCAATCCATCACCTCCCGATGGCTTACTTCATCCGCAGCCGCTCCACGATGCTGTGTTTTTCCAAGTTGCGGAAACACAGGTAAGGAATCAGGATTGCGAAAGCCAACAAGATTGGGGTGCAGATCACCAGCGGCAGAAGGGTGAAGCGGAAGGTGGTAAATCCGCCCTCTACCATCGCCCGGACCACAACGCCCACGGCCAGACTGCTGAGGAGATAGGAGGCCGCCAGCGTCAAAACGGCATAGAACAAGCCCTCGTTCACCAGCATCCGGTTGAGCTGTTTCTTGGTCATGCCCACGCTCTGGATTACCGCGAACTCACGCTTACGGGACACAATGGCGGTCACCATGGAGTTGATGAAGTTCAGCACACCCACCAGGGCGATGACCACGCTGACAGCGTTGCCCATGACGGCGGAGGAACGGGTTTGGGCCTCGTACTGCTCCGCCATCATCTGGCGGGAAGCCACCGGCAGGCCAGGGTCAGTTGTCGCCATATAGTCATCCAGGAACGCCTGCACCGTGTCGATGTGGGCGTCATCCACATTGAGGAACAGCTTGCGCAGGGTATGGTCCGGCCACTGCCCGCGGAATACCTCGCTGGGGATGATGAAGCTCAGATGAAACTTGTCGCCCGCGCCCTGCTGCACCGTCAGCTGGGTCACCGGATTCAGCGGATAAACCACCGCCATCACCGTATAGGTGCGGCCGTTCAGTTCCACGGTGCTGCCCGCAGAGGGCGCCGGCAGCACCGGGTAGTCTGTACCCAGTTCCAGGCTGGGGCCCACCGCCAGCACATAGTTCCCGCTGGCAAATTCGGCGGCGTCAAAGCTGCCCTCCAGCAGATACTGCTCCTGGGT
>CALXCU010000082.1 GCA_944386885.1 uncultured Oscillospiraceae bacterium
CCGGTGGAGCTGCGGGAGATGAAGCCGAGGAAAAAGACCCCGGCCCACCACTCGGACGAATTTGGGGAGCTGGTGTGCTCCAACTCCCTGCGCTCGGACCAGCTGGAAAACGCGGTGGGCCTGCTCAAGGAGGAGCTGCGGCGGATGGGGTCCCTCATCCTCCGGTGCGCCGATGAGCACCGGGTGGAGGCGGGGGGCGCCCTGGCGGTGGACCGCCACGCCTTTTCCCAGGCCATCACCCGGCGCATCCGGGAACACCCCCTCATCACCGTAGTGGAGGGGGAGGTCACGGAGATCCCCCGGGAGGGGAATGTGATCGTGGCCTCAGGGCCCCTCACATCGGAGGCCCTCAGCGCCGCCATTCAGGACTTTTTCCCCGAAAACCACTATTTGAATTTCTACGATGCGGCCGCCCCTCTGGTGACCTTTGAGAGCGTGGATATGGACAAGGCCTTCTTTGCCTCCCGCTATGACAAGGGCACGCCGGACTATATCAACTGCCCCCTGAACGAGGAGGAGTACGCCGCCTTTTGGACCGCCCTGTGCGGCGCGGAGGAGGCCCCGGTCCACGGCTTTGAGGACAGCCAGGTCTTTGAGGGCTGCATGCCCGTGGAGGTCATGGCCCGCCGGGGGGTGGACACCCTGCGCTATGGGCCCCTGAAACCAAGGGGCCTGCGGGACCCACGCACGGGGAAGGAGCCCTACGCCGTGGTGCAGCTGCGCCGGGACAATGCCGAGGGGTCCATCTACAACATTGTGGGCTTTCAGACCCACCTGAAGTGGCCCGAGCAGCGGCGGGTGTTCTCCATGATCCCCGGCCTGGAGGGGGCGGAGTTCGTTCGCTACGGGGTCATGCACCGCAATACCTACCTGGATTCGCCCCGGCTGCTGGACCGGTATTACCGGGCCAAGTGCGATCCCCGGGTGTGCTTTGCCGGGCAGATCACCGGCGTGGAGGGCTATGTGGAGTCCACCGCCTCGGGCTTTTTGGCGGCGGTGGAGCTCGCCCGGCGCATGCAGGGCAGGCCTCCGGTGGATTTCCCCCAGGAGACCGCCACCGGCGCTCTGGCCCTGTATATCAGCAATGAGAGCGTCGTGGACTTCCAGCCCATGAACGTGAATTTCGGCATCATCCCGCCCCTGGTCTACAAGGTCAAGGGCAAGCGCAACAAGAACGCTGCCCTGAGCCAGCGCGCGCTGGAGGTTCTGGCGGGGCTGGGCGTGGACTGAGCGGGCGAGAAAACATCAGAAAGAAGGAGAGCCATGAAGATCATTGTGGACGCCATGGGCGGCGACAACGCGCCGGCCTCCAATGTAAAGGGCGCGCTGGCCGCGGTGAAGGAGCTGGGCGTGGAGGTCACCCTGGTGGGCCGGGGGGAGGATATCCTCAAGGTGCTGGAGGCCGAAGGGCTGAAGGAACCCCCCAAGGGGGTGGAGATCGTCCACGCCTCGGAGGTGGTGGAGATCTGCGACAACCCGGCCACGGCCTTCCGGGAGAAAAAAGACTCCTCCCTGACGGTGGGGCTCAATTTGCTCAAGGACGGGAAGGGGGACGCCTTTGTCTCGGCGGGGAGCACGGGGGCCCTGCTGGCGGCGGCCACGCTGATCGTCAAGCGCATCAAGGGCATCCGCCGGGCGGCCATGGCCCCGGTGGTGCCCACGGGGAGCGGCGGCGCGGTGCTCATCGACTGCGGCGCCACCGCCGAGTGCACCCCGGAGTACCTGCTCCAGTTCGCCTTCATGGGGTCCTTCTATGCCGAGCATGTGCTGGGCCGGCCGGAGCCCCGGGTGGGCCTGCTGAACATCGGGGCGGAGCCCTCCAAGGGTACCGAGCTCCAGCAGAAGACCTATCAGCTCCTCCGGAAGGCCGGCGAGGAGGGGCGCATCCACTTCACCGGCAACGTGGAGGGCAAGGAGGCCGTCTATGGCCAGGTGGATGTGATCGTGGCAGACGGCTACTCGGGCAACATCTTCCTGAAGACGATGGAGGGCACCGGCGGATTTTTGGGCAAGCAGCTCAAGGCCATGTTCAAGAAGAACCTCGTCACCAAGCTCGCCGCCCTGCTGGTCTCGGGGGGCCTGCGGGAGTTTAAGGGAATTCTGGACGCCGGGGAGGTGGGAGGCACCCCCTTCATCGGCATCTCCAAGCCGGTCATCAAGGCCCACGGCTCTTCCGACGAGCGGGCTATGAAAAACGCCATCCGCCAGGCGGCTAAATGCGCTGCCTCCGGCCTCATTGAGGACATCAGCGAGAATGTGGAATATATGCGCCTGCCCACGGCGCCCCGGGCCGGGGAGTGAGCCCGGACGGAAATTTTGTACGCTTTGGCGAAAAATGAAAAAGCCTATTGACACGGCGGTCTATCTTGCCTATTATTTTAGTGCAATCTAACCGTTCCAGCGAGAACGTGTGATAGGAGTCGATAGCAATGGTATTTGAAAAGATCGTGGCACTGCTGTCCGAGCAGCTTGGCGTGGACCCGGAGAATATCACCATGGATACCTCGTTTGAAGAACTGGGTGCGGATTCGGTGGACGTGGTGGATCTGACCATGGCGGTGGAGGAGGAGTTCGGCCTCTCTGACCTGAGCGATGAGAACCTGGCTGAGATGACCACGGTAGGCGACTTTGTCCGTTTCCTTCAGAAAAAGCTGGACGACTAACGAAAAAGGCAAGCAAGAAGCCCCGCCCGGCCGCGGGGCTTCCGCTTTTCAAAGAACGAGGAGGAATGACCATGCTGCCCTTGGAAGAAACCCTGGGCTATACCTTTCGGGACCCTGCGCTGTTGGATAACGCCCTGACCCACAGCTCTTACGCCAACGAAAACCGGAGCCGGGGAAGCCAGAGCAATGAGCGTCTGGAGTTTTTGGGGGACTCGGTGCTGGGCATGGTGACCGCCGACTACCTCTTTCGGACCCACCCCGACCTGCCCGAGGGGGACCTGACCCGGACCCGGGCGGCCCTGGTGTGTGAGGAGAGCCTGGTGGAGGTGGCCCGTGCCTGGGACCTGGGCAAGTACCTGAAGCTGGGCCGGGGGGAGAGCGCCGGGGGCGGGCGCAGCCGCCCCTCCATCCAGGCTGACGCGGTGGAGGCGGTGCTGGCTGCGGTATACCTGGACGGGGGCATCGGTTCGGCCCGGAAGATCATCCAGCGCTATATCCTGGACGCGGAGGCCGAGCGTGGCAAGAACCGGGACTATAAGACGGCACTGCAGGAACTGGTCCAGCGGGAGAGCGGCCAGGTGCTGCAGTACCATCTGGTGGGCTCCAGCGGGCCCGACCACGCCAAGGTCTTTGCCGTGGAGGTGACCCTGAACGGTGCGCCGGTGGGTCAGGGCCAGGGCCACAGCAAAAAAGAGGCCGAACAGAATGCGGCCAAAGCCGCAATCGCCGCTCTGGACCGCTGAAATCTCCAGGGGCGGCGCAGGGAATTTCAAAATGTAACCGAAAATGTGACCGTTTTGCGGTACAATAGAATGGAAGAAAAGGGTAGGAGGTGCATGCCGATGTCCGCAGCGCAGTCTTGGCCGGTGAATTTTGTGGTACAGATCTACGGCGCGGATCATGCCAGCTGGCAGGGGACCGTCACCTGGACCCAAAACGGGCGGAAAGAGGCTTTCCGCAGCGCGCTGGAGCTCATCCGGCTCATTGACAGCACCGTATGCCCTCAGAGCGGGCCGGAAGAGGATGAGCCGTAACCGCCGGGCGCGCCGCCTGATCCATGGATGAAGAGGCAGGGCTCCCTTCTGCGCCTTGGCGCAGAAGGGAGCCCTTTTCGTACCCCGGGTCAGGGCGGTCAAACTCCCTTGCCGAGGACCAGAGAGGGCGGCGTTTACGAGGCTGTGACAGCATGCCCGCGCACCAGCGGCGGGAGACGGAAAAGCGTTTGCAAAAATCCCGTATACTTGCTATAATAATTTATTACCATACATATCGTTCTCTCAGGCGGGGAGAACCAGTGCGAGGTGGCGGGCTTGTATTTAAAAGCGCTAGAGATCCAGGGCTTCAAATCCTTCCCGGACAAGACGGTTTTGTCCTTTGGGGAGGCCATCACCGCCATCGTGGGGCCCAACGGCTCGGGCAAGTCCAACCTCTCCGACGCGATCCGCTGGGTCATGGGGGAGCAGTCCTCCCGGGCCCTGCGGGGAGGAAAGATGGAGGACGTGATCTTCGGCGGCACGGAGAAGCGCCGCCAGGTGGGTTTTGCCGAGGTGAGCCTGGTCCTGGACAACAGTGACGCGGCCCTCCCCGTGGACGCGGGGGAGGTCATGGTCACCCGGCGCTATTACCGCTCCGGGGAGAGCGAGTACTATATCAACCGCCGCACCGTCCGCCTCAAGGATGTCAATGAGCTCTTTATGGATACCGGCCTGGGCCGGGAGGGCTACTCCATCATCGGCCAGGGCAAGATCGATGAGATCCTCTCGGTGAAAAGCGCCGACCGCCGGGAGGTCTTTGAGGAGGCAGCCGGCATCTCCCGCTTCCGCCACCGGAAGGAGGAGGCCGAGCGCAAGCTGGAGCGCACGGAGGAGAACCTGCTGCGCATCGGGGACAAGATCGGGGAGCTGGAACTCCAGGTGGAGCCCCTGCGGGCCCAAGCCGAGAAGGCCAGGCGCTTTCTTCTCCTGCGGGATGAGATGCGGGGGCTGGAGATCTCCCTCTGGCTGGAGCAGCTGGACAAGCTCCGCGCGGCCGCCGTCAAGACGGCCACGGACTGCGAGCAGACCGCCCGGCAGCGGGAGGACACCCGGAAGGAGCTGGAGGAGCTCTATGCCGCCGCCGAGGACCTGGCCGCCCAGATGCGCCAGAAGGACCTGGAGAGCGAGGGCATCCGCTTTGCCGTCATGCAGCGCCAGGCCGACGCCAACGAGCTGGAGAGCGCCGTGGCGGTGCTCAAGAGCAGCATCCAGAACAATCTGGAGAGTGCCCAGCGCCTGCGGCGGGAGCTGGAGCAGCGGGGGGACCGGGCCCAGGCCCTCTCCGGGCAGATCGGGGAGCGGCACAGCCGCATGGAGGCCATTGCCGCCGAGACGAAGGACCTCCAGGGCGAGCTGGAAGCGCGCCGGGGGGAGCTGCGGGACCTGGCCGGGCAGCGGGCGGAGCTGGAGCAGGAGCTGGAGAAGCTCCGGGAGCGGGAGCGGAGCGACACCGCCTCCGCCGCCGAGCCGCGGGCCCTTCTTTCGGCCCTGGCCGCCGCCGCGCAGGAGCTGCTGGACCGGGCTGAGCGCCTGCGCCGGGCGCTGGCCGAGGCGGAAGAGGCTCTTTCCGCCCTGGAGCGGGAGGCGGAGGAGGCCGCCGCCTCCCTGGAGCAGGCCAAGAAGGAGCGGGACAGCCTCCAGAATGTGATCCAGGGGCACACCCTCCGGGTGAAGTCCCGGGAGAAGAAGGCCCGTCAGGCGGAGGAAACGCACGCCCAGCTTCAGGTGGAGGAGCGCACCCTCCGCTCCCGCATCCACATGCTCCAGGAGATGGAGCGGGACTATGAGGGCTACTCCAAGGCAGTCAAACTGGTGATGGGGGAGGCTGGACGGGGCCGCCTGCCGGGTATCCGCGGCCCGGTGGCCGGGCTCATCCGGGTGCCCGACCGCTGTGCCGTGGCGATCGAGACCGCTCTGGGGGGCGCCATGCAGCACATTGTGGTGGACACCCAGGAAGACGGCAAGGCCGCCATTCACTACCTCAAGCGCCGGGAAGGGGGCCGGGCCACCTTCCTGCCCCTGGACGCCATCCGCCCCGCCCAGTTCCGGGAGCAGGGGGTGGAGAAGGAGCCCGGCTTTGTGGGCCTGGGGGACCGCCTGGTCCAGACCGGGCCGGAGTACGCCAAGGTGTGCTCCAACCTGCTGGGGCGCACCGTGATTGCCACCGACCTGGACGCGGCGGTGGCCATGGCCCGGAAGTATGGGCACCGTTTCAAGATTGTCACCCTGGACGGGCAGGTCCTCAACCCCGGCGGCTCCATGACCGGCGGTTCGGCCAGCCGCTCGGCGGGCATCCTGAGCCGCTCCAACGAGCTTGAACGCCTGGGGGAGCAGGCCGGGGCCCTGGCCCGGCAGCTGGAGGAGGCGCTCCGGGCCCGGTCGGAGGCCGGGCGGGAGGCGGTGGCCGCCCGCTATGAGCTGGAGACGGCCCAGGAGCAGCACCGCCGGCAGGAGGCCGCCATTGTGCAGCTGGAGGAGCGCTGCGGTCAGTACGCCCAGCGCCTCTCGGAGCTGCGGGAGCGCCGGGAGGCCCAGCGGACGGAATTGGAGGCCCTCTCCCAGCGGCAGAGCGGCTCGGAGGAGGACACCCGCCGGGCCCGTGCGCGCATCGAGGCGCTGGAGGGCTCCGCCGCCGCCCTGCGCACCGAGGCTCAGGGACGTGAGGAGGGCCGGGGCCGCTTTCAGGCCCGGGCCGAAGCCCTGAACGGGGAGATGGCCCAGCTCCAGGCCCGCCTGGCCGCCCTGGACGCCGAGCGGGAGGCCAACGAGCGCAGCCTGGGCGAGCTGGAGGACCTGCGCCGGGACCTGATGGGGGACCGGGAGGAACAGGCGGCCCTGCTCTCCGCCCTGGAGGAAAAGAATCGGGATCTGGAGGGACAGATCGCCCAAAAGGAGGGTGAGCTCCAGGCCATCCGCGCCGAGAATGAGGCCCGGCAGGGGGAGATCCGCCGCCTGAGTGAGGAGCGCCTGGAGCTGGAGGGCCGCCGTTCCCAGGCCGACAAGGACGCCCGGGAGCGGAACAACACCCTCCTGAACCTGGAGCGGGAGGTCTCCGCCCTGGAGCAGCGGCGCAGCGCCCTGGACCTAGAGCAAAAGACCCTGTTGGATAAACTCTGGGAGAGCTATGAGCTCACCCATGAGGCCGCCCAGGCCCAGCGCTTGCCCCTGGAGAGCACGGCTCAGGCCCAGCGCCGGGTGGCCGAACTGAAAAAGCAGATCTCCGGCCTGGGCAATATCAATCTGGATGCCATTGCGGAATTTGAGCGCATCAACGAGCGCTATACCTACCTGGTAGAGCAGCGGGATGACGTGGAGGGCTCCCGCCGGGAGCTGGGGCGCATCATCGCCGGCATCACCGCTGAGATGAAGCGCATCTTCGCCGAGCAGTTCGCGATTTTGAATCAGGCCTTTGGGGAGAGCTTTCAGGAGCTCTTCGGCGGAGGCGGAGCTGCCCTGGAGCTGGAGGTCGAGGAGGACATCCTCAACTGCGGCATTGAGATCCGGGTCCAGCCCCCGGGCAAGGCCCTGAAGGTGCTCTCCCTCCTCTCAGGTGGAGAGAAGGCCTTCGTGGCCATCGCCCTCTACTTTGCTATTTTGAAGGTGCGGCCCACCCCCTTTTGCGTCATGGACGAGGTTGAGGCCGCCCTGGACGACGCCAACGTGACCCGTTTTGCCCACTACCTGCGCAGCGTGGCGGATAAGACCCAGTTTATCGTCATCACCCACCGCCGGGGCACCATGGAGGAGGCCGACGTGCTCTACGGTGTGACCATGCAGGAGCAGGGGGTGAGCCGGATTTTAACGGTGAACCTGAACGACATGGAAAAAGAGCTGGGGATTGAGTGAGTGAAAGACTTCCAGCCTGCCGGCTTTTGAGACAGATAAATAAAAGGGGGAGCAGAAGATGGACTTGAAGAAAGCGAGAGTGTGTACATGGGCGGTCTTTATCCTGGGGGCGGCGGTCATCCTGCTGGGGGCCATCCTCCGGCAGGGGGGCGTGGTGGTAGCCGGGGTGCTGCTGCTGATCGCGGGCGTGCTGCTGAAGGTGTGCTACTGGCGCTGCCCCAGCTGCGGGGCATATTTGCAGTGGCTAGGCCATAATGCCCGCTGCCCCCGCTGCGGCCGGAGGCCCCAGTGACCCAGAGAGATACGAAAGGAACGAACAGACATGGGCTTTTTTGACAAGATCAAGGCGGGCCTGACCCGCACGAAGGAGAACATCGCCAACATTGGGCACTCCTTTGACCAGCTCTTTGCCGGGGAGCTGGACGACGACTTCTACGACGAGCTGGAAGAGGCCCTCATCCTCTCGGACATGGGAGTAGAGACCGCCATGAAAGCGGTGGAGGAGCTCCGCCGCCGGGCGAAGAGCGAAAAGATCAAGGACGCGGAAGGAGGGCGGGAGTGCCTGCGGGCCATCCTCACGGAGTTCCTGGAGGTGGGGGACGTCTCCCTGAAACTGGAGACCAAACCCTCGGTGGCCCTGTTCATCGGGGTCAACGGCGTGGGCAAGACTACCACCATCGGGAAGCTCTCCGCCCGCATGAAGGGGGAGGGCAAGCGGGTGCTCCTGGCCGCCGCCGACACCTTCCGGGCCGCCGCCGCCGACCAGCTGGAGATCTGGTCGGAGCGGAGCGGGGTGGACCTGGTCCGCCAGCACGAGGGGGCCGACCCTGCCGCCGTAGTCTACGACGCCCTCTCGGCGGCCCGGGCGCGAGGGACCGACGTGATTTTGGTGGACACCGCCGGGCGGCTGCACAACAAGCAGAATTTGATGAATGAGCTGAGCAAGATCAGCCGCATCCTGGACCGGGAGCTCCCCGGGGCCGACCGGGAGACCCTGCTGGTGCTGGACGCCACCACCGGCCAGAACGGCCTGGTCCAGGCCAAGCAGTTCCAGGAGGCCGCCGGCATTACCGGCATTGTCCTGACCAAACTGGACGGCTCGGCCAAGGGCGGCATTGTGATCGCCATCGCCCAGGAGCTGGGCGTGCCTGTGAAGTTCATCGGCGTTGGGGAGGGGATTGACGATCTGATGCCCTTTGAGCCCGCCGAGTTTGTCAAGGCCTTTGTTTGAGAATCCGATTTTTGAGAAGGGAAGTGTTTGCCATGCCCCGTATCGACGGCCGCCGGCCGGACCAGCTCCGGCCGGTGGAGATCATCCCCAATGTGAACCTCTTTGCGGAGGGCTCCTGCCTGATTCGCTGCGGCAATACCCATGTGCTCTGCACGGCCAGCGTGGAGGAGCGCACCCCGCCCCACGTCCCCGAGGGGACGGGCTGGGTGACGGCGGAGTATTCCATGCTCCCCCGGGCCAACCGGGAGCGCTCCCGCCGGGACATCTCCAAGCTGAAACTCTCCCCCCGCTCGGCGGAGATTCAGCGGCTCATCGGCCGCTCCCTGCGCGCCTGCGTGGACCTGGCCGCCCTGGGGGAGCGGACCATCACCGTGGACTGCGACGTGCTCCAGGGGGACGGCGGCACCCGTACCGCCAGCGTTACCGGCGGCTTTGTGGCCTTGGCTCTGGCCTGCCGGAAGCTGGTGGAGGCGGGCAGTTTGGAGAAACTGCCCCTGAAGACCTGTGTGGCGGCGGTGTCTGCCGGCATTGTGGGGGAGGAGCCCCTGCTGGATTTGTGCTATGAGGAGGACTCCCACGCCCAGGTGGACCTGAACTGCGTCATGGACGGTGAGGGGCGCCTCATCGAGCTCCAGGGCACCGGCGAGGGCCGCCCCTTCACCATTGGGGAGCAGCGCGCCCTGGTGGACCTGTGCGCCGGGGGCATCCGGCAGCTGCAGGGGCTGCAAAACGACGTTCTGGGGGGAATTTGGAGATGAAATTAGTCCTGGCCAGCAAGAATCAGAAGAAGCTCCGGGAGCTGCGGGAGATCCTCTCGGAGCAGGGGGTAGAGGTGGTCACCGAGGCCGACGTGGGCGTGGATGTGGACGTGGAGGAGACCGGCTCCACCTTTGAGGAGAACGCATTCCTGAAGGCCCATGCGGTGATGGAGGCCAGCGGCCTGCCCGCGGTGGCCGACGACTCAGGGCTGTGCGTGGACGCTCTGAACGGGGCTCCGGGCATCTACTCCGCCCGCTACGGCGGGCCGGGGCTGGACGACGCGGGGCGCTACCGGCTGCTGCTGGAGAACATGCGGGGGCAGCTGGACCGGCGCTGCCGCTTTGTCTCGGCCATCTGCTGCTGCTTCCCCAACGGGGACAAAGTGGAGGCCCGGGGGGAGTGCCCCGGCACCCTGGCCTACGCCCCCAAGGGGGAGGACGGCTTCGGCTATGACCCCATTTTCTTCCTGCCGGCGCAGAAAAAGACCTTTGCCCAGCTTACGCCGGAGGAGAAAAACGCCATTTCCCACCGGGGACGGGCGCTGGCGGCCTTCGCGGAGAGGCTGAAGGCCTATCAAGATCATCGGAAATAAGGAGCGGTTTGGATTGGATCTGACAAGCAAACAGCGGGCCCAGCTGAGGGGCCTGGCCAACGGAATCGACACCATTGTGCAGGTGGGCAAGGACGGCGTGGGGGAGAACCTGGTCAAGCAGGTCAACGACGCCCTGGAGGCCCGGGAGCTCATCAAGGGCCGGGTGCTGGAGAACTCCATGCTCACCGCCCGGGAGGCCGCCGAGGAGCTGGCCGGAAAGGCCCGGGCCGAGGTGGTCCAAGTCATTGGAACAAAATTTGTTCTCTATCGTCAAAGCCATCGCAAGGACCTGAAGAATCCCATCGTGCTGGTCAAGGACAAAAAGCGCGGATAACGGCGGAGGACGCCGGATTTTGAACGGGAAAGGGTGCTGTGCATGAAAATCGGTATTTATGGCGGAACCTTCAATCCACCCCACCTGGGGCACATGGCGGCGGGGCGGTTTGCCCTGGAGGCCTTGGAGCTGGATCAGCTCCTCTTCATCCCGGCGGCGCTGCCGCCCCACAAGCTGCTGCCCGATGGAACTCCATCCCCTGAAGACCGGGTGGCCATGACCGCCATCCTGGCGGACAACCTCCTGTGCGAGGACCGGGCCCGGGTCTCCGACCTGGAGCTGCGCCGGGCGGGAAAGAGCTATTCCTCCGACACCATCCTGGAGCTGCGCCGGGAGCACCCCAAGGCGGAGTTCTGGTTCCTCATGGGGGCGGACATGTTCCTGACCCTCCAAACCTGGCACGAGCCCTTGAAGCTCCTCTCTCAGACGGGGGTGGCCGCCTTCGCCCGCAGCCAGTCCGACCGGCTGGAGGCTCTGGAGGAGCAGGCGGAGACGCTCCGCCGGACCTACGGCGCCCAAATCAAGGTCCTCCGCCTGCCCGAGCTGGTGGAGACCTCCTCCACCCAGGTCCGCTCCGCCATCGCCCGGGGAGAGGGCCAGGAGCAGCTCCTGCCGGCGGTGTGGGGGTATATCCTCATGCACCGGCTCTATGGCACCCACGCCGACCTGAAGCACCTGGACGACGGGGACCTGCGGGCCTGCTCCTACTCCATGGTGAAGGCCAAGCGCCTGCGCCACATCCAGGGCACGGAGGCGGAGGCTGTCCGCCTGGCCCAGCGCTGGGGGGCCGATCCCGAGAAGGCCCGCCGGGCCGCCATCCTTCACGACTGCACCAAGTATCTGGATGGGGAAGAACAGTTGCAATTGTGCGCGAAATATGGTATTGTGTTGGACGAATTGGAGAAGCGGGCGGTCAAGCTGCTTCACGCAAAGACCGGGGCCGCCCTGGCCAGGCATCTCTTCGGCGTTTCCGACGATATTTACGAGGCCATCTTCTGGCATACCACCGGGAAGGCCGATATGACCCTGCTGGAGAAGATCCTCTACACCGCCGACTATATGGAGCCCAGCCGGGACTTCGAGGGGGTGGAGCGCCTGCGGGCGCTGGCCTATACCGATCTGGACGCCGCAGTGCTCCTGGGGTGTGACATGAGCATTGCGGACATGGAGGAGCGGCATCAGCCGGTCCATCCCAATACGCTGGAGGCCAGGGATTGGCTGCGGAACAGAAAGTGAGTTTTTGAGCGAATGGAAGACAAAAAGGGACACCGGAAGGGGGGCGCCCACCTGCTGAAGGGGAGCGCGTCCCGGCCAGGTCAGGAAAAGAAGCCCCGCCGTCCCCGCAGGCGGTGGAAGGACATGTCTGCCCGGGAGCGGGCGCTGCGGGTGCTGGTGATCGTGGCGGTGGTGCTGGCGGTGGTCTTTGTGGCGGCGGCCGTGGCGGTACGCCTGCTCTTTGTGAAACCGGATATCCCCGCTGCGCCCAGTGTCTCGCCGCCGGAGAACAGCGTGGCTGTGGAGGATCTGAATATCCCCGGTCCCAAGCTCAGCGGCGAGCGCAAGAGCAATTTCTATACCTTCTTGGTCATCGGCCGGGATACCGGCGGCGGCGGCAACACCGACACCCTCCTTCTGGCTGCCTATGACGTGGATAACCAGGCCCTCAATGTCATGAGCATCCCCCGGGATACCATGGTCAATGTGTCCTGGGATATTAAAAAGATCAACTCGGTGTACAATATGTACGGCGGCGGTGACGAGGGCCTGGCGGCTCTGGGCGACGAGATCAGCCAGCTGGTGGGCTTCGTGCCCGACTACCAGGTAGTGGTGGAGTGGGCGGCCGTCGGCGAGCTGGTGGACGCCATCGGCGGCGTGTGGTTCGACGTGCCCCGGAACATGAACTACGACGACCCCACCCAGGACCTGCATATCCACATCAAGAAAGGCTACCAGCTCCTCAGCGGAGAGCAGGCCATGGGCGTTATCCGCTACCGCCACGACAATGACATGAGCTATGGTTATGCCAACGGCGACCTGGGGCGTATTGAGACCCAGCAGGCCTTCCTGAAGGCGGTGGTGGAGCAGTGCCTCCAAATCGAAAACGTCACCCGTATCGGGGAGCTGGCCCGTATTTTCAACGAGAATGTAACCACCAACCTGAGCGTCAACAACCTCCTCTGGTTCGGAATGCAGGCCAT
Source organism: uncultured Oscillospiraceae bacterium (assembly GCA_944386885.1). Classification (GTDB taxonomy): domain Bacteria; phylum Bacillota; class Clostridia; order Oscillospirales; family Oscillospiraceae; genus Pseudoflavonifractor_A. The sequence continues at coordinate 12,658 of CALXCU010000082.1, forward strand.
CTTGGGCAACGAGAAGGATGGCTCCACTCTGGATATGGACAGCGTGAATTTCTTTACGATGCCCAATGAGGGCGCCAGCATCTGGAGCCGGAGCTATGGCAACTACCAGTCCTATGTGGTCCCCCTCGCCGACGAGCTGGTGGACTTGGTCAACGAGTACTTTAATCCCTATTTGGAAGAGCTGACCGATCAGGAGCTGGACATCATGGGGGTGGACAGCAGCGGGCGCATCTACTCCAGCACCGGTTATCTGGAGGACTCCCGGGCCAATTCCCGTCCCAGCTCCAGCGGGTCGGGCTCCAGCTCGGGGGGGAACTCCAGCACCAGCCGGCCCAGCAGTACGCCCGCCCCGGCGGAGAGCGAGGCGCCGGAGGAAACTCCGCTGGTGAGTCCGACACCCGGTGTGAGTGAAAATCCGGAGGGTTCCGTGCCCCCTGAGGCTTCGGAGACGCCCGTCGTATCCCATACCCCGGAGAGTTCCACCGCTCCCAGCGCGCCGGTAAGCCCTGAGCCGTGCGCTTCCGCTCAGCCGGAGGCCACCCCGGCTCCTCAGCCCAGCGAGGCGCCTGCCTCTCAGGCTCCGGTAGAGAGCAGTGTGCCCGTGTCCACTCCCGGTGGAGCGGAATCCCAGACTCCGGCGCAAGAGATACCCGCCTCTCAAGCTCCGGCAGAGGGGGAGTCCGGCCCTGGCGAGAGCCAGGCGGTTCTTCCGCCGGAGGCCTTGGCGTGAGGCTGTTTTAACCGAACAGAAAAGGAGAATCCATATGACCCCTAAGGAACTGGCGCTGGCCGCAGTCAAGGCCCTGGACAGCAAAAAAGGCCGGGATATCAAAGTCCTGGAGACCGGGCACCTGACCACTTTGGCCGACTACTTTGTCCTCTGTACCGCCACCTCCACTACCCAGGTTAAGGCCCTGGCCGACACCTGCGAGAAGATGCTCAAGGATCAGGGGGAGCTCCCCCACCATGTAGAGGGCCATCGGGAGGGCGGCTGGATCCTGCTGGACTTCTCCAGCGTGGTCATCCATGTCTTTATGGAGGAGTCCCGTAAATTCTACGATCTGGAGCGCCTCTGGGCCGATGCCAAGGAGGTGGATATTTCTTCGGTCCTCCAGCCCGATTGAGCCACATCAGAAGCGCAACATCCCCCGGGAAATGTTCCCGGGGGACTTTTTTGCCCATTTTACCCAAGAAACGGACAAGGTACATTCCCGTCCTCAAAAAACGGATCGGGAAATGTGAACACATTCCGGAACGACAGGCAGAAAACGAAATAAGCAACAAAATTGCCACAACAATTTTTGCCAATAGAAGATAGTTGCACATTATTCTTATTTTATCATTTTTGCCAAAGGACTATACTTAAAAAAACGAATCACATGTCAATATAGCCAAAACAGAGGACGGGACTTCCTTCCACCTAATTTGACTCCTCAGAGACGGAAAATAAGCGGTGAAGATGAAGGAAATAGAGCAATTTTAAGAAATAGCTAGCGGAAAATAAAATAGATTATCAGTTATAAAGTACAGGTTCTGATCTGAAATGAGGGGTGAGATTATGAAAGGTAAGGCCGCATCCAACGGGATGGCCTATGCAATCGCATACCCCATCCGAGAACCAGAGATTCAAATTGAACAGCGAAAAAACGAATGTCCGCAGAAGGAACTCCAGCGTTTCCAGGATGCGAAAGCCCAGTGTATCCGCCGGCTGGAAGAATTGATTGCACAAACGGAGAAGCGGAACGACCGCGAAATCGGCGGGATCCTGGATTTTCAACTCTTAATGTTGGAGGATACGGATTATATCGGAAAGATTGAAACGTTGATTACCGACGGCGGTTGGAACAGTGAATATGCGGTCAACGAGGCATCCCAGTCCTATCAGCAATATTTATGCAAGCTTACAGATAATCCCTATCTGCGGGAACGGGCAGGCGATGTGAGCGATCTCAACCGGCATCTGTTGGGCTGCCTGGCAGGCGTGAAAGATAAGCTGCAGGAACCAGATGAGCCCTATATTGCGGTAGCAGTGGATTTATCTCCCTCTCAGGTGATGGAGATGAAGGGACAAAAGCTCCAGGGAATTGTGTTGGAACAAGGTGCTATGACAGCGCACACCGTAATTATTGCTCGCTCACGGGGTATCCCTTGCCTGATCGGCGTAGAGGGGGCTCTAAAACAGCTGGTAGGATACAAACCGATCTTGCTGGATACTTTCAGCGAGACAGTGACTGGGGATCCGGATGAAGCCGCGTTAGCACGGTACAGACACTACCGTGCCCAGAAGGTTACTGAGGATGCGGAGCTGAAAACATACCGTAGCGGGAAAACCCAAACTTTGGATGGGTTTCAAATGAAGATTTATGCCAATATTACGTCAGCACAGGAGACGGAAGTGCTTCTCCAGCAGGGAGGAGAGGGCGTGGGGTTATTCCGGACGGAGTTGCTCTATATGAAAGAGAGTAACGCGCCGCCAGAGGAAGAGGTGCAGCTAGACGTATACCGGCGGACAGCGGAGGCCCTTAGAGGCAGACCACTCATCATCCGCACTCTAGATGTGGGCGGAGACAAAAAAATTCCATACTTAGGTATTGAGCAAGAAGAAAACCCTTTCCTTGGATACCGCGCGATTCGGTATTGCTTAGAGCATAAGGAACTCTTCCGGACCCAGTTGCGTGCCATCCTTCAGGCCAGCGCTTACGGAACATGTCAAGTGATGTTCCCGATGATTGCTACTCTGGATGAACTTCAGAGTGCAAAGCGGATACTGAAGGAGACGAAAGAAGATCTCCGGGCTCGGAAGATTCTATTTGATGAGAATATCCGAGTGGGTATGATGGTTGAAACGCCTGCTGCAGCGCTGGAAGCAGCCCGCTTTGCGCAATATGTGGATTTCTTCAGTATTGGGACTAATGATTTAACTCAATACTTGTTCGCGGCGGACCGGACCAACGACAAAGTCAACCAACTCAATTCCTATTTCCAGCCTACATTGCTTCGATGTGTCAATCGTATAGTTCGCAGTGCGCACGCTGCCGGAATTGAGGTAGATATCTGTGGACAGGCAGGCGAGGTGTTGGAGTTGGTTCCGCTGTGGACCGGGATGGGTGTAGATGCGTTGAGTGTCAGTATTCCGATGATTGCCAAGGTGCGGCGTGCGGTTTGTCAGTCGAACCGGGAGGAATGTACAAAACTGCTGGAGGACGTCCTACAGATGGAGTCGGAGCAGGATGTCCGCAAGAGGCTGATCAGTGGCAGCTGCAAGGAAAGGAGGTGAAGCCAATGGTGACGAAGGAATTGGCGGTGCAGAATGAGCTTGGCATTCACGCACGGGTGGCTAGCCGCATCGTCCGGGAAGCCAGACGTTTTCAGTGCAGTGTGACTGCGCGGAAAGGGAAGGAGGTATTTGATTTTAAAAATGTCACAGGCGTGATTACAGTCAATGCCAAAAAAGGGACGGTACTCACGCTGGAGTTTGACGGTGTAGATGAGCAGGAGGCCAGCGAGGCAATGGTGGCTTTGTTTACCAACAAATTTGGAGAAAGATAGGGGGGAAGAAAGTTGGATTATACCGAGACGGCAATGGGCCTGATTGCCGGAGCCGGCGACTCCAGGAGCGACTGTATGGAGGCTATCGAAGCCGCCAGGTGCAGTAATTTCAAACAAGCCCATGCCCTCCTGGAGAAGGCGACGCAGGCGATGGTGGAAACCCATGATACGCAGACCCAGCTCATTCGGGACGAGATGAGCGGAAATGCCCATGCGGTGTCGCTCCTGATGGTCCACGCTCAGGATCATCTCAACCTGGCGCTGATCATGCGGGATATTGCTGAGGAATTTGTTGCTGTATATGAAAGGCTGTATCGTCTGGAGGGAAAGTCATGCTAAGAATTACCTTAATTTGTAATTTGGGTATGTCCACTAGCATGTTAGTGGACAAAATGGCGGACTATGCCCGTGATAAGGGGATTGAGGTAGATATTGAAGCCAGAGCGTTCCAGCGGGTGGAGGACCGTATCCATGATACGGATATCCTGTTGGTGGGTCCCCAAGTACGCCATATGACCCAAAAATTCCGGGAACAGTACGGAGATGAGATTCCGGTGATTGAGACCATGAATATGTCGGACTATGCAATGGTCCGCGTGGACAAGATCTTCGATCAGGCGTACGCGGATTATCAGGAAAAAAAGAAGAAGTGAAGAAGAAACAGAAGTAGAGAAGTGAGGAGGAGTTTTCGGCTATGAGCAAGAAAACAGCAAGCGCCTCGGGTAGCAACAAACTCATGGACTTCATGGAAAATAAGTTCCTCCCTGTCGCGACGAAGATCGGCGGCCAACGCCATCTGCTGGCACTTCGTGACGGCGTGGTCATGTCGATGCCCCTGTTGATTTTGGGTGCGTTCGCTATGATCATCGCGGAATTCCCTCTGGAGGCGTTCACCAATTTCATGGCCAGTATCTTTGGAGAGAACTGGAACGCTTTTGAAGGAATCATTATGAACGGCACATATGGCATCTCCGCCATTGTGGCCTGCTTTGGCGTGGCTAGTTCTTTGGTTAACAGCTATAATCTGGACGGCACACCCGCCGGCATAATCAGTATGTCATCCTTGTTCGTCATTGTGGTGCCTTCGGTATTCCAAGATGGCGAAGAGGCTGTGGAGGCATGGGTGGCGGGTTCTTTTGATCCCGCTCTCTTGTTCACAGCGCTGGTGACTGCTCTGGTTGTTGGCGAGATTTACCGTATCCTGGTTCAGAAAAATTTTACCATTAAGCTGCCGGATGCGGTACCTAAGGCGGTTTCTCGCCAGTTTACCGCGTTGCTGCCGGGCGCGGTGATTATCATTGCCTTCACTGCGATCCGGCTACTGTTCACTATGACTACTTGGGGTAGCTTTCCGGAGTTCATCAGTTCGATCATCGCCACCCCGTTGCGCCATCTGGGTACCGGTTATGTGGGAACACTGATCGTGTGTTTTGTGGAGCACTTGCTCTGGTCCTTTGGCCTGCACGGTTCCGCCATCATCGTATTCCCCATTTTCGAGCCGCTGTGGCTGATGAATATGGCGGAGAACATCAACGAGGGTGCACATAATATTGTCACCTTTACCTTCTATGAGAACGGCGTCTGGATGGGCGGTTCTGGCGCGACTTTGCCGGTCGTCATCTATATGCTGCTCTTTGCCAAATCCAAACTGCTCAAAAATGTGGGCAAGATTGGCATCGCTCCTGGCCTGTTCAACATCAATGAGCCTGTCACCTTCGGCCTTCCAATCGTGCTTAACCCGGTTCTGATGGTGCCCTACATTCTGGCACCGATGGTGACCATGTCGGTCCAATATCTAGGGACAGCCATTGGCCTATTTCCGTTGTGCAACAATATGGTGCCGTGGACGACGCCCGTGCTCATCAGTCGTTTCCTTACGACCGGGAGCATCCTGGGCGTTGCGGAGCAGCTGCGCGGATTGATCTGGTCTTGCCTTGGGTGGCCTCCCCTCATTAGGGCATGGGATCCCAAAAA
>CALXCU010000083.1 GCA_944386885.1 uncultured Oscillospiraceae bacterium
TCGGCGGGGCTCTCCGCCTGGGCGGCGGCCTTTTTCCGGTACCCCCGCGCCTCCTCCGGGACGAAGTTGGGGCACTCCGGGTTGATGCAGAAGGGCTTTTTAAAGCCCCGGCCCGACTTCTTAAAGAGGGTGTGGCCGCACTCTGGGCAGGTCTCCTTCACCGGCACGTCCCAGGTCATAAAGTCGCAGCGGCGGCTCTCGTCTTTATTGCTGTTATTCTCACAGCCGTAGTAGGCAAACCCGCGCTTGGAGGTCTTTTTCAGGATCTTCCCCCCGCACTTGGGGCATTTCCCGGGCATCTCGATGACGATGGGCTGGGTGTGGGGGCAGTCGGGCCAGCCGGGGCAGGCCAGGAAGCGCCCAAACCGCCCCGACTTGTACACCAGGTTCCGCCCGCACAGGGGGCAGATCACATCAGAGACCTCGTCGGGGACCTTGATGCGCTCGGTATCCTGCTCGGCAGTGTGGAGCTCCTGCTCAAGCTCGCCATAGAAACCGGAGAGGATATCCTTCCAGTTTTCCTTTCCCTCCTCCACCCGGTCCAGGCGCTCCTCCATCCGGGCGGTGAAGGCGGTGTCCACAATGTCGGGGAATTTCTCCTTCATCAGCCCGGTGACCACCTCCCCCAGCGGGGTTGTGCGCAGGTATTTCCCCTCTTTGACCACATACTCCCGGTCCAGGATGGTGGAGATGGTGGGGGCATAGGTGGAGGGACGGCCGATGCCCTTTTCCTCCAGTGCCTTGATGAGGGTGGCTTCGGTGTAGCGGCTGGGGGGCTGGGTAAAGTGCTGGTCCTTTTGGGTGCCGACCAGGGAGACCTCCTCGCCCTCCTTCAGGTCGGGCAGGGGGGACTGGCGGAGGACCTCGTCGTCCTCGTCCTTACCCTCCACATAGACGGCGGTGTAGCCCGAAAATTTCAGGGCCGAGTGGTTGGCCCGGAAGTGGTATCCGGCGCTCTCCACGTCGATGGACACGCTGTCATACACCGCGCTGGCCATCTGGCAGGCCAGAAAGCGGCTCCAGATGAGCTTATAGAGGCGGTACTGCTCGCTGGTCAGGTCCTTTTTGATCTGCTCGGGAGTCAGGTGCACATCGGAGGGACGGATGGCCTCGTGGGCGTCCTGGGCCCCTGATTTGGTCTTGTAGACCCGGGCCTTGCCGGGGTAGTACTCCTGTCCGTACCGGGCCAGGATGAACTCCCGGGCGGCGGCGGTGGCCTCGTCCGAGAGGCGCAGGGAGTCGGTACGCATATAGGTGATAAGGCCCACGGTGCCCTCTCCGGCGATATCCACTCCCTCATAGAGCTGCTGCGCGATGGACATGGTGCGCCGGGGGGTCATATTCAGCTTCCGGCTGGCCTCCTGCTGGAGGGTGGAGGTGGTGAAGGGGGGCGCGGGGTTGCGCTGCTTGTCCTGGCGCTTCACACCCTGGACGGTAAAAGGCGCCCCCTTTACGGCGGCGAGGACGGTATCCACCTCCTCCTCGCTGTGGAGCTCCATCTTCTTCTCCCGGCCGTAGAAAGAGGCCTTGAATTTTCCCTGATTGGGGGCGATGCGCTCCAGGTCCACGTCGATGGTCCAGTACTCCTGGGGGATGAAGGCCCGGATCTCCTCCTCCCGCTCGCACACCAGGCGGGTGGCCACCGACTGCACCCGGCCGGCCGAGAGCCCCCGGCGGATCTTCTTCCACAGCAGAGGGGAGAGCTGATAACCCACAATGCGGTCCAGGATACGCCGGGCCTGCTGGGCGTCCACCAGGTCCATGTCGATGGAGCGGGGGTGGGCGATGGAGTCGTTGACCACCTTCTTGGTGATCTCATTAAAAGTCACCCGGTAGGTCTGGTTCTCGGGCAGGCCCAGCAGCTCCTTCAGGTGCCAGGAGATGGCCTCCCCCTCCCGGTCGGGGTCGGTGGCCAGAAAGACCTTCTCGCTCTTCTTGGCCGCCTTCTGCAGGTCCTCGATGACCTCCTCCTTCCCCTTGATGGGCTGGTAGTCCGGCGTGAAGCCGTGCTCTACATCCACGCCCAGCTTGCTCTTGGGCAGATCCCGCACATGGCCCATGGACGCCTTGACCTGGTAGTCCGGGCCCAGATATTTTCCTATGGTCTTGGCCTTGGCCGGGGATTCCACGATCACAAGATTGGTTTTTGCCACGATTGTACCTCCAAAATACTCGGGTATCCCTCCGCTGTGCCGGATGGGCCCGCTATGGCCCCGGCCCTGCCGGGGCGAGCTCCCTCACCGGGGAGCGGAATCAGTCCTCTTGGGGGGTCTGTGCCCGGAACGGGACCGGCGCGGAGAAATAGTTCCCCGGCGCGCTGCGCACCGCGCCCCGCATCTCCAGGATGGTCAGGGCGGACAAAACCCGCCGGGCCGGGATGCCGGAGGCCTCCGCCAGATCGTCCGGGCGCATGGACCCCTCCCCCAAAGCCAGGAGGACCGCCTTTTCATCATCGCTGAAGTCCTTCCCGCCGGGGTAGGTTTCGAAGGTACTATAAGCCCTCTCCGGTTTTTTGTCAACCTTTTCCTGTTCCTGCTGAGGCTCCGGAGAAGGCCGCTCCGCGGCCTTCTCCCGGGTTCTCGGCGGCCGGGCGGGAGCTTGCCGGCGCTCCGGCCGCCGGGGCCGGAGGACTGGATAGAGGGTTTCATACTCCTCTAAAATATCCTCCACGCCGAAGACCGGCTTGGCCTCGCAGCGCTGGATGAGGCGGTTGGTCCCCGCGCTCATAGGCGCGCCCACCGGCCCTGGGAAGGCGAACACGTCCCGGTTCTGGTCCAGGGCCAGCCGGGCGGTAATGAGCGCGCCGCTGCGCTCTCCGGCCTCCACCACTGCCACGCCCAGGCTCAGGCCGCTGATAATGCGGTTGCGCACCGGGTAGTGCTGCCCCATGGTGGGCGTCCCCGGCGGGTACTCGCTGATCAGGAGCCCCCGGCTCCCCACTTCCTCAAAGAGGTCGGCGCTGGAGGGCGGGTAGACCACGTCAATGCCGCCGCCCAGCACCGACACCACCCGGCCGCCCCCAGCCAGAGCGCCCCGGATGGCCGCGGCGTCCACCCCCTGGGCAATCCCGGAGACCAGCACTGCACCCCGCTCCGCCAAATCCCGGCCCAGCCTCCGGGCCAAATCCACGCCGTAGGGCGTGCACCGCCTGGCCCCCACTACGCCGACGGCCGCCTCCCGGTCCAGCGCCATGTCCCGGCCCTTTAAATAGAGGACGGCGGGCCGGTCGTGAAGCTGGCGCAGGCGTTCGGGATACTGGGCGTCCTGAAGCGTCAGGATGCGCAGCCCCAGCCGGTCGCACCGCTCCAGAATCTCCTCCACTCCGGCCATGGACTTGTCCCGCAGGCTCGCCTGGAGCCCGTCGGGCAGACGCAGCAGGCTGTACTCCTCCCGGTCGGCAAAGTAGACCGCCTCCGGCGTGCCGAACCGCCCCGCCAGGGCCGCCGCCTCCCCCGTGCGCAGCCCGGCCCGGGTGGCAAGCCAGAGCCAATATTGCAGCGTAGACATGGGACCGCCTCCCTTTCTCTATGCTTCTCCCAGCCCTCCCCGGGCCATCTCCCAGAGCACCACCGTGGCCGCCGCCGCCGCGTTCAAGGATTCGCACCGGGGGCGCATGGGGATCTTCAGGGTCTTTTCGCACCGCTCCAGCACCGCTTCTGACACACCCCGGCCCTCGCTGCCGATGACCACGGCGGCCCGGTCCAGAGGCACGGCGCGCACATCCACGGTGTCCGCCCGCAGGGCGGTGGCATAGAGGGGAAGGCCCGCCGCACTCAGCCGCTCCCGCAGGCTCTCCAGCCCGGTCTCCCACACCGGCAGGCGGAAGCAGGCGCCCATGGTGGCCCGCACCGTCTTGGGGGAAAAGGGGTCGGCGCAGCCGGGAAGCAGGAAAATTCCCGCCGCCCCCAGCGCATCGGCGGTGCGCCAGATCGTACCCACGTTGCCCGGGTCCTGGAGGCCGTCCAGCACCAAATAGCGCCCCGCCTCCAGTTCTTCCGGCGGCGCGAGAGCCGGCGTGCGGCACACGGCCAGCAGATGCTGGGGGGCCTCCACTGTGGAGAGGGTCTCCATCAAGTCCACGGGCACCTGTACCAGCCGGGTCTCCGGCGGCAGGTCCGCGGGCAGCGCCTCCGGCCGGGTGCACACCAGGGCCTCCACCGCCGCCCCCCAGCGCAGGGCCTCCCCCACCAGCCTGTCCCCCTCGCAGAGGAAACATCCGCAGCCGCGGCGGTACTTCCGCTCTGTTCCCAGCCGCCGGATATGCTGGACCAGCGGGTTGCGGCGGCTCGTCACCTCTTCCATGGGCGCGCCCCCCTCTCCTGATTTTATGGATAAAAAGATAAATAATTATGCTTGATAAAATTTAGTATAGCATACGCCAAAAAAAGATGCAAGCCGGGGCCCCGGGCCAAAAACAGCGGCCCGGCGTCTGCCGGGCCGCGTCTGTTTTCGTTTAACCCAGAAGCCCCAGGTGCTCGAAGGCGCGGTAGAGGCCGTCCTCTTCCACGCCGCTGGTCACATAGTCGGCCATGGCCTTGATCTCCGGCCCGCCGCTGCCCATGGCCACCCCAACCTGGCAGTATTCCAGCATGGGGATGTCCACCTTGGCATCCCCAAAGGCCACGGTATCCGCCCGGTCGGCCCCCAGATAATCCAGCAGGCAGGCGATGGCGTGGGCCTTGGTGATATCCTTGACCCCCAGATCCCCAAAGAGGGCCGTCTCCCCCTTGCCGCCCCAGGTGCCCGCCTTCAGGTCGGGGAAGGCGGCCTGGGCATCCAGGTAGTCCTGGAAGCTGCCCAGGACGAAGCTGATCTTGTTCACATCGTCCCGGTAAAAGGGCCCTTCAAAGGTCATGGTGGGGAAGGCGTCCCGAACGCTCATGGGCTCCTTTCCGCCCCGTCTGGCATACTCCTCCACCACGGAGTCCCCCCGCAGGGCGAACTTGGGGCTGCCGAAGAGGCCGTTGTTGCTCTCCAGGTAAAAGTCCAGGTCCCGCGCCTGGAGCCAGTCCACCACCCGGCGGCACTGCTCCGGCGTGATGAGCTGGTGCATGACCACATGGCCCCGGTCCTCCACATAGCTGCCGTTGCCGCCGATCATTCCGTCCAGGCCTATGTCCCACAGGTTGGGGTAGACCTCGGCCTTGCTGCGGCCGGTGCAGATATATACCCGGTGCCCAGCCGCCCGGGCGGCCTGCACCGCCCGCACGGCGGATTCCGGAAGCCGTCCTTCATAGTCCACCAGAGTCCCGTCCACGTCCAGCAGGATGATCTTCATCGCTCTCGCCTTCCTTTTTGTGTTTTTGTGCACATGCCGTCAGAGAGTCACGGTCACAAAGGTCTCCGAAACGTTCTCCCGCAGGGCGTCCCGGGCGGCCAGCGCCGCCGGGAGGCAGTCGAACAGGCCGAACACCGTGGGTCCTGTGCCGCTCATGCAGGCTCCCAGAGCCCCGTACTGGATGAGGGTCCCCTTGATCTCGGCCACCACCGCCCCCTGGGTCCGTGGGAGCACATTCTCAAAGACATTGTACATCCGCCGGGCCACCCCGGCCAGGTCCCCTGCCGCCAGGGCCCGCTCCACCCCGCCGGTGTCGGGCCGGTGGAGGATGCGCACCCCGTCAATGCGCCGGAAGAGCTCCGGCGTGGAGATAGAGAAGGGGGGCTTGCATACCACTGCATGGCACAGGGGCAGGGGCGGCAGGGGCGTGAGGATCTCCCCCCGCCCCTGGGCGCGCATGGTCCCTCCCAGCACACAGTAGGGCACGTCGGAGCCCACCTTGGCCCCGATGCGGGCCAGCTCCTCCCGGCTCAAGCCCAGCCCCAGTCCCCGGTTCAGGGCCCGCAATACTGCCGCGGCATCGCTGCTCCCCCCGGCCATGCCGGCGCAGACCGGGATGTGCTTATCCAGAGCGATCTCCAGGCCGTTCCAATCCCTTCCTACCGCCTCACACAGCCGGATGACCGCCGCCGCGGCCAGATTCCCCGGCCCGGTGGGCAGAAAGGACAGGTTGGAGCGCACCTGGACGCCCTCCTTCTCCCCGGTACGGATGGTCACCTGGTCGCACAGGGCCACCGACTGCATGACCATGCACAGCTCGTGGTAGCCGTCCTCCCGCTTGCC
>CALXCU010000084.1 GCA_944386885.1 uncultured Oscillospiraceae bacterium
CGGCGCACATGGTCGGCGGGGGCGGCGCCCACCACGGCCCCGCACTCCAGGCGTTTGGCAATGTAGCCCGGGTGGTAGAGCTCGGCCACATGGCCGGTGGCCAGGCCGATCTGATTGCCGTAGGAGGAATAGCCCGCCGCCGCAGTCTGGGCGATCTTCCGCTGGGGGAGCTTGCCCTCCAGGGTCTCGCTCAGGGGAACCCGGGGGTCGCCGCCGCCGGTGACGCGCATGGCCTGGTGCACATACACCCGGCCGGACAGGGGGTCCCGGATGCACCCGCCGATGCAGGTGGCCGCGCCGCCGAAGGGCTCGATTTCCGTGGGGTGGTTGTGGGTCTCGTTCTTAAACATGAGCAGCCAGTCCTGCTCAGCGCCGTCCACCGTGGCGGGGACGTGAATGGAGCAGGCGTTGATCTCCTCGCTGTCGTCCAGCTCGGGCAAGAGGGCCCGTTTCTTCAGCGCCTTGGTCCCGATGGTGGCCAGATCCATGAGGGTCTGGGGCCGTTTGGCCGCCTTCTCCTCCCCATAGACCTCCACCCGGGCGGCCAGATAGCGCTCGTAGGCGGCCTTCACCGCCGGGTCGGCGATGTCGATCCCCTCCAAGTGGGTAGAAAAGGTGGTGTGGCGGCAGTGGTCGGACCAGTAGGTATCCACCACCCGCACCTCCGTGAGGGTGGGATCCCGCTTCTCCTCGTCCCTGAAGTAGGCCTGGAGAAAGGCCAGGTCGTCCAAATCCATCGCCAGGCCCAGCCGGCCCAGCAGCTGGGAGAGGGCCTCCCGGTCCATGGCGCAGAAGCCCTCCACCGTGGGCACCGCCTGAGGCGCCCGGTAAGTCTGCTCCAGCGTCTCGGGCTTATCCAGAGCAGCCTCACGGCTCTCCACCGGGTTGATGAGGTACTTTTTGATCTTCTCCATCCCGCCGGCGTCCACCCCGCCGGTGAGCACATATACGGTGGCGGAGGCGGTCAGCGGCCGTTCCCCGCCGGTGAGGAGCTGGATGCACTGGGCGCAGGAGTCGGAGCGCTGGTCAAACTGGCCGGGCAGGGCCTCCACGGCCAGCACCCGGGCCTCCCCCTGGAGGGGAAACGTCTCATCATAGACCGCGTCCACCTGGGGCTCGCTGAGCACTGTGGTCCGCACCGCGCGGTAGGTGGCCTCGTCGATCCCCTCCACGTCGTACCGGTGGAGGACACGCACCCCCTCCAGGCCGGTTACCCCCAGCTCCTGTCTCAGCTCTTCCCGGAGGGCCCGGGCCTCCACATCAAATCCCGGTTTTTTCTCCGCATAGCAGCGAAATACCTTCCCCATTTCCATTACTCCCTTTCTGTTTCTCTCGCCGGCTCAGTTCCCGGCGGCAATCTGCCAGTTCTCTACCCCATAGAATAAATTCCCCTGGGTAGGAGTCAGGCCGGTAATCTGCCCCCACTGTGTGAGGACCGAGCCGTTTTTAAAGCAGAGCGCCGTAAAGGGCATCTGCTCTGCCAAATATTCGTACAGCGCTCCAGCTGCGGTCTCCCGCGCATCTCCCCGGGCCGCCCGGAATGCGGCGTGGAGGGTGCTGGCCGTCCAGTCGTCGTACTTGCCATAGTTCAGGCTCCCCCCGGAGAGCAGAGGGGTGAGGGTAAAGTCGGCGGTAAGGCGGGTCTCCCCCAGGTAGAGGTCAAACTCCCCCGCGGTCAGGGCGGCACTGTAGTCGCTCCAGGTCCGCTTGTCCACTGTGACCTGGACCCCGGCGCTCTCCAGCTGGCGCTCCAGCTCGTCAGCCAGGTCGCATTTGTAGGAGTTGTCCTGGTTGACCAGCAGCGTCACCTCCAGGGCCCGTCCACGGCGGTTCGTATACTGCTGCCCGCTGCTCCGGCTCCACCCCGCCTCCCCGAGCAGCGCCTCCATATTCTGCGGGGAGTAGGAGAGCGCCTGCGCCAGCTCCGCGTCGTAGAGTGCGCTCTGGGGGTGGACCGGGAGCGGGGTGGCCTGGGCGTGATAGGAGAGAATAGCCCGGGCCAGCGTACTCCGGTCCATTCCAGCGGCCAGGCCCCGGCGAACCAGAGCGTCCTGGCATACGCCGGAGTCCGTATTGAAGCCGATATAGACCAAATTGGCCGTGGGGTAGTCGCAGGTCTCATAATTGCCGGAAAAGCCCAGGGGATTGCTGCCCGTCAGGTCGGTATTCACCAGTGTCAAGTCCCCCGTGTCAAAAGCAGAGATAAGGGCTTCGCTGCCGCTGATGGTCCGCAGGCGGATGGTCCGGGGCAGCCCCTCTTCAAAGCGCCAGCTCTCCTCCTGCCGGACCAGGGAAAGCCCCTCCCCGACGCTCTGGAATCCATAGGGCCCCGTGCCCAAGGGAGGGCCGCCGGCAGGATTCTCCCGCACAATCGGCACGTCCAGCAGGGCGTCCAAGGCCCCATTGGGCAGGGAGAGCGTGATGCTCACCGTGTTCTCTCCGGCGGTCACGCCCGTAATCTGAGACAGGCGGTAGCCGTACAGAGCGCTCTCCCGGGCCAGATTGAGGGAGTTGGCCACGTCCTGGGTGGTCAGGGCACTCCCGTCGGAGAACGTGACCCCCTGCCGTAAGGTAATGGTCCAGGTCAGTCCGTCCTCCGACACCGACTGTGCCGCGGCCAGGGCGCCCTCCGCCTCAAAGGATGGGCTCACTGTATACAGCCCGTCGTACACCAGCCCCGCCAGCTCCAGATTCAGCCGGTTCTCCCCGGTAATGGGGTGGAAACCCGCCTCTGGGACGCAGGGCAGGGCAAATTCCGTGCGCTGGGCCTGGACAGTGGGGCTGGGGCTGGGCGCAGAGGGAGCGGGGGTCTCCTCCGCTGCGGGCAGCTCCCCGCTGCAGGCCGTCAGCATCAGGCTCAGCGCCAGCGCCCAGGTCAGGGCTCTCTTCTTCCCCCCGCTCACAGCAGCTGAATCATGGCCGCCATGCTTCCCCGCTGCCCCCGGGTGGCCCGGTGGGACCAAAAGCGGTCATGACTGCACATGGTACACACATCGGAGAGTGCAATATGCTCCGGCGTGAGCCCCGCCCGCTCCAGGCGCAGGGCGTTCATACCCTTCAGGTCCACATGAAATTTGCCGTTGTCCCGCACCTGAATATACCGCAGCGCACCGGCCCCCATTGCCTCCGTCATGGCGTTTGGCACATCCTCGTCGGTCTCAAAGCAGCACAGGGAGATCCCCGGGCCGATGGCCGCCAGGATATCCCCCGGGCGGCAGCCATAGCCATCGGTCATCTTCTCCACCGCTCTCCCGGCGATGCCCATGGCGGTCCCCCGCCATCCGGCATGGACGGCGGCGGCCACCCGGCGCACGGGGTCGTAGAGCAAAATGGGCAGGCAGTCGGCGGTGAATACCGCCAGGCACAGCCCCGGCACGTCGGTGACCAGGCCGTCGGCCTCGAAATCCCCGGGCACATGGATACCCTTGCCCCGGTCGGCGGTAGTCACTGCGCGCACGGTGTCTCCGTGGACCTGTTTGGCGCAGACGATGCCGTCATAATCGGCGCCAATGGCGGCGGTGAAACGCCGGTAATTTTCCAGCACCTTCTCCCGCGCATCCCCCCGGTTCAATCCCAAATTCAGGGAGGCGTAGATCCCCTCGCTCACGCCGCCCTCCCGGGTGGAAAAGCCGTGAGCCACCCCGCCCGCGGCGGTAAAGGCATCGCAGGTGAGTACGCCTACGCCCTTATTTACCCTCTCTTGAATGGTCATAGTCATCCCCCGCCAGATGTGAGAAAAGCAGGATGGGCTCCTCTCCGGTCTCCCGGCGTGTCACATTCTGCTTTTCCCGATTCCTGTTCTGTTGTTGGTCCTGCCCCGCTTTTATGGCGGGCTTATTGGTATTCCGGGCCGTGGTATTCGGCGCAGTCGCACTTCTTCCACTTCTTCCCGCTGCCGCAGGGGCAGGGGTCGTTGCGGCCGATCTTGACCTTTTTCTTCACAGGCTGCTTTTTCACCGTCTGGTCGCTGCCGCCGGACTCTCCGGTCACGCGGGCCACCCGCTCGCGCTTGACGGCGCCGCCCACCTGGACGCGGGCCAGGAAAATGCGCCGGATGGTCTCCTCCTGAATGGCGGCGATCATCTCCTCAAACATCTCATAGCCCTCGCGCTTATACTCCACCACGGGGTCATTCTGGCCATAGGCGCGCAGGCCGATCCCCTGGCGCAGGTCCTGCATGGCATCGATCTGGTCCATCCAGTACTCGTCCACCACCCGGAGCATCATCACCCGCTCCAGCTCCCGCATGAGGGGCTCGCCCAGCTCCTGCTCCTTGCGGCCATACACCGCGTCAGCCTTCTCCTGGAGGAGGGCGACCAGCTCGTCGGCGGACTTGCCCTCCAGTTCGCTGTCGGTGAAGGCAAGGTCCTCTGCGGTGAGGAACATGCCCCGGAAGGGGGCGCACACCTCCCGCCAGGTCTCGGCATCCAGATGCTTGCGCTCGCCCATGTGGCCATGGACGGCGTTGGTGAGCACCGTGGTGAGCATCTTCTGAATGGAGTCCTTCAGGTTGGCCCCGTCCAGCACTTTGCGCCGCTCCTCATAGATGACCTGGCGCTGGGTGTTCATGACGTCGTCGTACTCCAGCACGGTTTTCCGGGTCTGGAAGTTCCGGGACTCCACCTGCTTCTGGGCGTTCTCAATGGCGCCGGAGAGCATCTTGGCGTCAATGGGGGTGTCCTCGTCCACGCCCAGCTTCTCCATCATGCCCATGACCCGCTCGGAGCCGAACAGGCGCATGATATCGTCCTCCAGGGAGAGGTAGAACCGGGTCTCGCCTGGGTCGCCCTGGCGGCCGGCGCGGCCGCGGAGCTGGTTGTCAATCCGCCGGGACTCGTGCCGCTCGGTGCCCAGGATGAACAGGCCGCCCACCGCCCGGACCTGCTCGGCCTCAGTCTTAATGTTCTCCTTGTACTTGGCCTCTGCCTCGGCATACATCCTGCGGGCGTTGAGGATGTCCTCGTTGTCGGTCTCGGCGTAGCCGGTGGCCTCGGCAATGAGCTCGTCGGTGAGGCCCGCCTTGCGCAGGTCGGCCTTCGCCAGGAACTCAGCGTTGCCGCCCAGCATGATGTCGGTTCCGCGACCGGCCATGTTGGTGGCCACGGTGACCGCGCCCAGTTTGCCGGCCTGGGCCACGATCTCGGCCTCCTTCTCATGGAACTTGGCGTTGAGGACGTTATGCTTGATGCCCTTCTTTTTCAGCATGGCGGAGAGCTCTTCCGACTTCTCAATGGAGATGGTGCCCACCAGCACGGGCTGCCCCTTGGCGTGGCACTCCTCAATCTGCTTGACAATGGCCCGGTACTTGCCCGCCTCATTCTTATAGACCACATCGGGGTGGTCGATACGGGCCAGAGGCTTGTTGGTGGGGATCTCCACAATATCCAGGGAGTAGATGGTGCCAAACTCCTCTTCTTCGGTCATGGCGGTACCCGTCATGCCCGAGAGCTTGTTGTACAGGCGGAAGTAATTCTGGAAGGTGATGGTGGCCAGAGTCTTGGACTCCCGGGCCACGGTGACGCGCTCCTTGGCCTCAATGGCCTGGTGCAGGCCCTCGGAGTAACGCCGGCCATACATGAGCCGGCCGGTAAATTCGTCGACGATGATGACCTCGCCGTCCTTGACCACATAGTCGATGTCCCGCTTCATAAGGCCCCGGGCCCGGATAGCCTGGTTGATATGGTGGGAGAGGGTGGTGTTTTCCACATCGGCCAGGTTTTCCAGGTGGAAGGCCTCCTCGGCCTTCTTGATGCCGTGGGCGGTGAGGGTCACCGTGCGGGCCTTCTCGTCCACGATATAGTCGGCGTCCTCGTTGGGGTCCTCTTCCTCCTTGGTGTCCACCTTGGCCACCCGCTTGCCCTTCAGGCCGGCTACAAAGTTGTCCACAATGGTGTAGAGCTGGGTAGACTGGTCCCCCTGGCCCGAGATGATGAGGGGGGTGCGGGCCTCGTCGATGAGGATGGAGTCCACCTCGTCCACAATGGCGAAGGAGTGGCCCCGCTGCACCAGCTCCTGGGAGTAGATGGCCATATTATCCCGCAGGTAGTCAAAGCCAAACTCGTTGTTGGTACCGTAGGTAATGTCGGCGGCATAGGCGGCCTTCCGCTGGGCGGGGGGCACGTCATGGATCACCAGGCCCACGCTCAGGCCCATAAAGCGGTAGACCTTACCCATCCACTCGCTGTCGCGCTTGGCCAGGTAGTCGTTGACGGTGACGATGTGCACGCCCTCCCCGGCCAAGGCGTTCAGGTAGGCCGGCAGGGTGGCCACCAGGGTCTTGCCCTCGCCGGTCTTCATCTCGGCGATGCGGCCCTGGTGGAGAATAATGCCGCCGATGAGCTGTACCCGGTAGGGTTTCATGCCCAGCACCCGCCAGGCGGCCTCACGGCAGGCGGCAAAGGCCTCCGGCAGGATGTCGTCCAGTGTCTCCCCCTGGCTCAGGCGCTCTTTAAATTCGGCGGTCTTCCCCCGGAGTTCCTCATCACTCAGGGCGGAGTAGGTCCCATCCAGCGCCTCGATCTTGTCCACCAGAGGCTTAATGGCTTTGAGCTCCTTGGCGGAGCTGCTGCCAAAGAGCTTTTTCAACAGATTCATTGCAGGTCATACACCTTTCTTGGCAGGATGCCTCGTCTGTAAAATCCATAAAATTTCATGATAAAGTATAGCACATCCCCACCCAATAAAAAAGGGGAAATTGTGAACAAATCCACACTTCGTTCTGAGGTAATACCGCCTGTGCAGGAAAACTTTCATGTATTCCCGATTGCCCATCGACTTTTTCTTCCATCTGTGCTATGCTAACCATATAGCGCGGGAACCATTCCTCCGGTACGGCTCTCGCGGGTTCCTACTGTCAAACAGATCGAACAGAAAGAGGAGTGAGACCATGAAACGACGCACCTTGCGCAAGCTGGCCGCCGGTGTGATGGCTGCGGCTATGCTGGCCACCATGGTTCCCGCGGCCCTGGCCGCCGAGACCACCGGTGGGGAGAAGACCATCACCATCCTGGGCACCTCGGATATGCACGGCAACATCTGGGGCTTCAGCTACGAGGACAACACCGAGACCACCAACAACGGCATGGCCCGGCTCTACACCTACATTCAGCAGGTGCGGGCCGAGAACCCCAACACCATTCTCATTGACGCCGGCGATGATATCCAGGGCACCATCATGACCGATGACCTGTACAACAAGACGCCCGAGGAGCCCCACCCCGTCATGACTGCCATGAACTACATGGGCTATGACGCCATGACCCTGGGCAATCACGAGTTCAACTGGGGCATTCCCACCATGCAGACTATCCTCTCCCAGGCGGAGTTCCCCGTCCTGGCCGCCAATGTCACCGGCGCCGACGGTGAGCTGGTCACTGGCGCCGGTTGGACTATCGTGGAACGGGACGGCGTGAAAGTGGCCATCATCGGCGTGGTCACCCCCGACGTACCCATCTGGGACGGCGGAAAGGACGGCATTGACGACGCCGTTTACGAGGCCGCCAACGTGGCCGTGGGCAACGCCATCGACGAGATCGGCGACCAGGCCGACGTGATTGTGGTCTCCGCCCACATGGGCATGTATGCTGAATTCGACGAGGAGGGCGGCTCCGACTCCGCCCAAAAGATCCTGGACGACAATCCGGAGATCGACGTGCTCCAGGTGGCCCACAACCACGTCACCGTCAATGAGAAGCAGGGTGAGACCGTCATCGGCGGCGTGCGCAACGGCGGCCGGGAGATCGCCCGCTTCGACCTGACCCTGGACGCGGACAACAACGTGGTGGACAGCACCGTCACCATCGTGGACATGGAGGGCGTGGAGCCCAGCCAGGAGATCCGGGAGATCCCCCTGGTGGCCGAGGCCCATCAGAAGACCATTGACTACATCGCCGGCGGCACCGACGAGAGCGGCGAACCCCTGCCCCCCCTGGGCTCCACCACCGCCAAGTTCCAGCCCGAAAATGAGATCCGCGGCATCCCCGCCGGCCGTGTTATGGACACCGCCGTCATGGATCTGATTAACCAGATCCAGCTGGAGAACTCCGGCGCCGACGTCTCCGCCGCCGCCCTCTTCAAGGACACCAGCGACCTGCCCGAGGGCGACATCAACTACGGCAACATCTTTGACATCTACAAGTTCGACAACACCCTCTACCGGGTGAAGGTCACCGGTGCAGAGCTGAAGGCCTACATGGAGTGGTCCGCCGAGTGCTACAACCAGTGGCAGGAGGGGGACATCAACATCTCCTTTGATCCCGAGTACCCCGACTACCTCTATGACATGTTCGCCGGGGTAGACTATGAGATCGACCTGTCCAAGCCCAAGGGCGAGCGCATCCAGAACGTCATGTTCCAGGGCGAGCCCCTCCAGGACGATCAGGAGCTGACCCTGGCGGTGAACAACTACCGCTACTCCTCCGCCCTGAAGAGCCAGGGCCTCATCGCCGGCACCAAGGAGTGGGAGTCCTCCAACTCCATCCGGGACATGATCGTGGCCTACTTTGCCGAGCACTCCCCCGTCGCTCCCACCGTGGACGACAACTGGAAGATCGTGGGTGTGGACCTGAGCGAGGACGACCCCCGCCGGGCCGAGCTGGTGGGCTACATCAATGCCGGCCTGCTGGACACCCCCTATGCTGAGAGCTATAACCTCTCCGACTACGACGCCCTGGTGGCCCAGGCCAAGGCCAACGCCGAGACCCTGACCGTCACCGTGGACGGCGCGGCCAAGGACGTTGCCACCGCTACGGATGCCAACGGCGAGACCTACTACCGCCTGCGGGATCTGGCCTTTGCGCTGAAGGGCACTGACGCCGCCTTCAACGTGGAGTGGAACGGCTCCGTGGTGGTCACCACCGGCGCCGACTATGCCGCCGAGGCCCTGGCCCTGCCCGAGGCCGCCCAGTCCAGCGAGGCCCTCAGCCTGACCCTCACGGTGGACGGCGCCTCCATCAGCCAGCCCGCCGTGCTCATCGACGGCAACTACTACCTTGCCAGCGGCTCTCTGGCCGCTTTGGGCGTGGACTCCACTCTGGTGGAGGGCGTCCTGGCCATTGCCACCAAGTAAACCGGTTTCTCTCATCAGACAGCCGGAAGAGCGCCCCCCGAGTTTGGGGGGCGCTCTTCCTGTTTGTGCGGAGTGTTATTGGGGGACGTCAAAGGTCACGTCCCCGATGGTCACCGCGGCCACCTGGCTGGTGTCCAGGAGACAGGGCACGCCGTCCTCCGTGAGGAGCGTGTATTCCAGTATGCAGGACTCCCCATCCTGTCTGCCGCTATAGCCCCAGGGCTCCAGCACGGTGCCGTCGGTCAGGGTGAGGGCGAGGGGTACCCTCAGCGCGGCGTCGTAGGCCTCATCCCGCTCCAGCTCCAGGGCGATCTCCCGGGCCGAGAGGCGCAGCTCCCGCAGCAGGAGGGTCTTGCCCTCCGCCTGGATGGGCTCCAGAGGAATGGTGCGGGCGGCGCTGGTGTCCACCTGGAAGGAGAGCTGGAAGGGCTCCGTGGTGACCAGCTGGGCGATCTGATACTCCGCCTCCAGCTCCAGCCAGGGCAGGTCCTCCGCCGTCAGGGGGCAGTCCCGGAACGACGTGACCCAGACCTCTGTCCCGTCGGGCAGATAGGCTGTGGTGCTGCTGATTGCCTCATAGCGCTCTCCCGTTCGGGTGTCGATCAGAGCGCCGGC
>CALXCU010000085.1 GCA_944386885.1 uncultured Oscillospiraceae bacterium
TTTATGAGAAAAACGGCTGCCAAAAGAGCCTGCAATCCTATCTGATCGCCAAAGATTGACCCGAGATGCAAAACGCCCCCGGCCGGATGGCCGGGGGCCCGTCTTTGTCTTTCTTAAAACAGATCCCGCTTTTTGAGGATCACTGCGGCCACGCAGATGACCACAACCGTCACCGCCAGAGGGAACCACCAGAAGTGGTCCATGGGAAGGCCGGTGGTGATGTTCATCCCGTAGAAGCCGAAGATAATGTTGGGAATGGCCAGCAGGATGGTGATGGAGCTGAGGACCTTCATGATCACGTTCAGGTTGTTAGAGATGACCGAGGCGAAGGCGTCCATCATGCCCGAAATAATGGAGGAGTAGATGCTGGCCATCTCAATGGCCTGGCGCACCTCGATAAGCACGTCCTCCAACAGGTCGTGGTCCTCCTCGTAGAGGGTGATGATCCGCCCGCGGAGGATCTTCTCCAGCGTGACCTCGTTGGCCTTCAGAGAGGTGTTGAAGTAGACCAGGGATTTCTCCAGATCCAGAAGCTGGATGAGCTCCTTGTTCCGCTGGGATTTGTAGAGCTGGCGCTCCATATAGCTGTAGATCTTGTCAATCTGCTTGAGGTACTGCAAAAAGCGCTTGGCCACCCGCAGAAGGATATAGAGGATGAAGCTGGTGCGCTTCTGGGTCTCGGCATTGCGCACCAAGCCGTCCTGGAAGTCCCGGATGATGGAGGACTCCTTCAGGCAGACGGTAATGATGTGCTTCTCCGTGACGATGATGCCCAGAGGCAGGGTGGAGTAGACCACCGCGTCATCCTTCTCCACGGCGGGAACGTCGATGATAAGCAGGGTCTGCCCGTCCTCGGTGTCAATGCGGGAGGTCTCCTCCTCGTCCAGGGCGGCCCGCAGGAAGTTTGGCTCCACCGCCAGGGTGGCCGCCACGGTGTTCAGCTCGTCCTCGCTGGGGTAGGTCAGGTTCACCCAGCACCCGTCCTGGATGGTGTCCAGCCGGGTCATCTTTCCATTGATGGTCTTGTGGATGCTCAGCAATGCAATCACGCCTTTCCGGCGGGGCGCCAAAAAAGGCGCAAAAAAACCCGCGCATTTGTGTTGGCCCGGCGCTCTACGCCGGAGGGCGGCCACACAGACGCGCGGAAAAGCCCGGGCGCATTACCGCCCGTGCATCACATCCGCTCTATGCGCCGCCAATCGGTTCTTTTCGTCCCATTTTCGACTACCAGGGTCGCTGCTCACGGCGCATATCACTCCTTCTTGCAGGTGTTCTTTCAGGGCGGTCCAGCGGACGCCCCACACAAAAATCATTATAACCCCCATGGTTCGGGATTGCAAGTCCCAAAATCGTTCCCATGCCCCGGGCGGGTAAAAACGGCATCCGGCGCGGCGGCCGCGCCGGATGCCGTCCTGTTTGGCTCAGCGGCGGCGGTTGAAGATCTCGAAAATCTCCTCCCAGCCTCCGTCGTCCTCTTCTTCCGCAGGCTTCTCCGCCGGGGCGGCGGGAGCGGGGTTCTGAGCCGGGGCCTCGGCGGCCTGCTCAGCCTTCTTCTCCCCCGCGGCGGTGAAGGGCTTATTGGAGATGGCGCCGGGGTAGTTCTCCTCAAAGCCGGTGGCGATGACGGTGACCCGGATCTCATCCTCCAGCGTGTCGTCAAAGGCCGCGCCGAAGATGATCAGCGCGTCGGGGTGGGCGGCCTGCTGCACCAGGCTGGCGGCGGTGTCCACCTCCTCCAGGCCGATGTCGGTGGAGCCGGTGATGTTCACCAGCACGCCCTTGGCGCCGTTGATGGAGGTCTCCAGCAGGGGGCTGGAGATGGCCATCTTGGCGGCCTCCTCGGCCTTGTTCTTGCCGGCGGCCCGGCCCACGCCCATGTGGGCCATGCCCGCATCCTTCATGACCGCCGAGACATCGGCAAAGTCCAGGTTGATGAGCCCCGTCTTCTTGATCAGGTCCGAGATGGACTGCACCGCCTGGCGCAGCACGTCGTCGGCAATCGCGAAGGCATTGGCAAAGGTGATCTTTTGGTCGGTTGCGTACTTCAGGCGCTCGTTGGGGATGATGACCAGGCTGTCCACCTTGTCCCGCAGGTCCTCGATGCCCTTCTCCGCCTGCATCATGCGGCGGCGGCCCTCAAAATTAAAGGGCTTGGTCACCACGCCCACAGTCAGGATGCCCATCTCCTTGGCGATGTCCGCCACGATGGGGGCCGCGCCGGTGCCGGTGCCTCCGCCCATGCCCGCGGTGATAAAGACCATATCGGTGTTCTCCAGGGTCTTGGAGATGAGGGCCCGGCTCTCCTCAGCGGCCTTGCGGCCCTTCTCCGGGTCGGCGCCCGCGCCCCGGCCGCCGGTGAGCTTCTCGCCCAGCTGGACCTTATAGGTCGCCTTGGACGCGTCCAGGAAGGGTTTGTCGGTGTTGGCGGCGATGAAGTCCACGCCTTCCATACCGGTCTCCACCATGCGGTTGACCACGTTGTTGCCGCCGCCGCCGACCCCGATCACCTTTATCGAAACCACGTTATCTGGCCCGGTATCCAGTCCAAACGCCATAATCGCTCCTCCTATGTATCCTTTTCAACATTCTTTTGGATAAAAACTCTATTTTTTGCCGCCTTGCGGCCGGATAAGCTGCATCTTCTTATATTCTATCGCGCTTTGGCCCAGCGGTCAATAGCTCCCTTCGGATTTCCGCAAAGTTTTGGAACAGCCGGGTTCCAAAGACCACCACCGCCGCCAGATAGAGCGGGATGCCCATCTTCTCCCCCAGCCAGGTGAGGAAAACGGCAATGGCCGCATTGCCGATGGCCCCCGAGAGGAAGATCCCCAGCTTGAACTGGCCCTTCAGCCGGGCGCGGGCCCCGCCCAGAGCCGAGTCCAGGGCGGCCAGAAGGCCGGCGGCCATGTAGAGGGACAGATTTGCCGGCACCGTCCAGGGGCATGCAAATCCCAGCGCCAGGCCCACTGCCAGACCGATGATCTCCAATTTCATCCCGCTTCGCCTCCTTCGTCCGCCTGGGTGGCGGGGCTGAGGTAGTCGGTGGCCACCGTACCCTTGTAGCCCTCAATGAGGAGCTTCTCGCTCATGGTCACGTCCACCTGGATCTTCCACTGGCTGAGCACGTCCACCACGCCGCCCCGCATGGTCAGGGCGTTATAGAGGGTCGTGGGGTCGCCGATGGCGTAGAGAATAAAGGGGGCGGTCACCCGCTGGCCGTTGATGAGCACCACGGATCCCGCGCAGCGGATCTCGCTGGTGGCCAGGATGCGCTCCCCGTTCAGGGAGAGGGCCTGGGCCCCGGCATCCCGCAGCTCGTTGACCACCGAGAGCAGGTCGCTGTCGTGGATGAGATAATCCGCCTCATCTCCGGTGGTGTTTTCGGCGGTGGAGTCCCGCAGGATCACCATGACCCCCGGCCCCTCCACATCGGTGAGCCCCGCCACCAGGGAGAGGTACTCCACCTCCTGCTTGAGGGCCTCGCTGCCCTCGCCGTCGGCGGCGGCCTTCCGGTACTCCTCCAGCTCCGACTGGGCGGTGGCCAGCTGGCTGGCCAGGCCGTCCCGCTCATTGACCAGGTCGTTGTACAGGTTCTGAAGGGTCTCCAGACGGCTGGCGCTGGTGGCGTCCACCGCCGTGTGCAGCCGCACGCTCTTGAGCTGGAGGGCCAGCAGAAAGCCCAGCAGCACAAAGGCCGCCACCACCGCCAGCTCGCCCCGCTTTCGTTTCTCCATGTGCTCCTCCTTATCCTTGGGCCTGCTCCGGCTGGGTCGGGGTCACGCTGGGGGCCGGCGAAGCGACCGCTCCCTCTGTCCCGCCGGATTCCGGCGCCGCCGTCTCCCCGCTCTCCGCCGCGCCGGTTTCGGCGCCGCTCAGGTCGGGCAGGTTGTCGGGCATCCACCGCTGGGCGGTGAGCCAGGCCCGTGTGCCCTCCGCCGGGAGGGTCAGGGTCCCCGAGGCCGTGCTCCCCTGCTGCGCCAGCTGCTCCAGCGTGCCCTGCAACCGCCGGGCCTGGAGCGCAAAGTCGCTGCTGTAGAGGGGGATCTCTACGGTCAGGGTCCCGCCGTAGCCCAGGCGGATCTCGCTCTCCGAGGTCAGGTCGATAAAATCGGTGATCTCCCCCGTCATGTCCCGGGCGTCCAGGGCGGCGAGCAGGGCGAGCAGGGCCTCCAGCTTGGGGGCCTCCTCCCCCTCCTGATCCACCGCCAGGCGGGTGCCCACCGAGGGGGAGAGAGGGGTCAGTCCCAGCAGCACCGCCCGCCCCTGGGCCAGGGAGGCGTCCCCCCGCTCCAGGAGCTTGCAGGAGCTGTCCAGCAGCCACCACTCCCCGTTGTACTCCAGGGCGGCCACCGGCTGGCTCTCGGTGACCGTGATGACCAGGGTGTCGGGCAGGCGGCGGGTGATGGAAATATCGTCCAGATAGGGCAGCTGGGTCTGCATCTGCTGCACCATGCGGAACTTGTCCAGCTGGAAGAGGTTCTCCCCCAGCTCCACGCCGGTGGCGGCGATGATCTCCTCCTCGCTGTAGCGGCTCTCGCCGCTGACCACAATGTGGTTGGCCCGGAAAAAGACGATGCACCCCGTGACAATGGCGGCCAGGATGAGAAACAGCGAGAGTAGCTTATAGAGGAAGCTGAAGCGCCCCCTGCGCCGCCGTGCCCGTTTTCTTCTCCTGGCCGCCATGACGATTGCCCTCCGTATCTCATAAGTGTCCGCTTTTTAGTATACCAGCTCCGGGTGGAGAATGTGTGAAGAGACTCTTAATAAAGATTAAGCTCCTCCCGCCGTACCCGCCCCCCCAGGGCACACAGGTCGGCCTCCAGAGAGGCATAGCCCCGGTCCAGGTGGTGCACGCCGGTGATGACGCTCTCCCCCTCGGCCCCCAGGGCGGCCACCAGAAGGGCCGCGCCCCCCCGCAGGTCGGCGGCCTCCACCGCCGCGCCGTGAAGGGCGGGAACGCCGCACACCACCGCCACCCGGCCCTCTACCCGGATATCCGCCCCCATGCGCCGCAGCTCGGAGACGTGGCGGTAGCGGTTTTCAAAGATATGCTCCACAAAGAGCGTGGTCCCCCTCCCCCGGGCCAGGGCGGCCATGACCGGCGGCTGCGCGTCGGTAGGGAAGCCGGGATAGGGCGCCGTGTGGACCGCCCCCGCGCTCTCCAGGGGCCTCCGGCTGATGAGCTCCACCCCGCCGCCGCCGCTGCGCACGGCGCAGCCGGCCTCGGAGAACACGGCCGTCACGGCGGAGAGATGGGCCGGGTCGGCCCCCGTCACGGTGATGGAGCCCCCCGCCGCCGCCGCGGCCGAGAGATATGTACAGGCCACGATCCGGTCTCCCATGACAGTGAACTCCCCGCCGTGGAGGGGCTTCCCCCCCTCAATGACAATGGTGGAGCTCCCCGCCCCCCGCACCTGGGCCCCCAGGGTGCGGAGAAATCCCTGGAGATCGGCAATCTCCGGCTCCCGGGCGGCATTGTGGAGGACCGTAGTCCCCTCCGCCGCCACGGCGGCCAGCATGGCGTTCTCGGTGGCGCCCACGCTGGGGCGGGCCAGGACGATCTCGCCCCCCGTCAGCTTCCCCCGGCAGTACAGCCGCCCGCCGCTCTCCTCCCGGACCTGGGCCCCCAGGGCCCGGATGGCCTCCAGGTGCAGGTCGATGGGGCGGGGACCCAGCTCGCACCCGCCGGGGAGGGAGAGTTCCGCCTCCCCCGTCCGGCCCAGAATGGCCCCCAGGAAGATGACTGAAGAGCGCATCTCCCGCATGAGATGGTCGGGCACGGCGCTGCCCGTCAGGGCGGAGGCGTCCACCGTGATGGTATCCCCCGCCTGTTCCGCCCGGCAGCCCAGCCGGCGCAGGATGGCCAGGGAGGAGTCCACGTCGGACAGGGCCGGGCAGTTGTGGATGACGCTCTCCCCAGGGGCCAGAATGGCCGCCGCCAGAATGGGCAGGACGCTGTTCTTCGCCCCGTGGACCCGCACCGGGCCCATCAGGGGGCGTCCGCCCTCCACGATATAAGCGCGCATGGTGTTTTCCCCCTCGGTTGGTCTGATAAACCATCCTATGCCGGCAGGGAGAGGGGGTTCCGGTCCTCAGGAGCGGGCCGGGCGGCTGTGGAGGAGCTCAATGAGGGTGCGGTAGATCTGCTCGTTGGCGTCGGGCACCGACATGCGCCGCAGGGCCGCCCCCATGGCGTCCCGCTTCTCCTTATGCGCGAGCAGATCGCAGGCCGTCTCGTAGAGCTTCTGGCCCGAGGAGTCTTTCTCCGGTAGGAGCACCGCGCCCCCCGCCTGGGCGAGGACCC
>CALXCU010000086.1 GCA_944386885.1 uncultured Oscillospiraceae bacterium
GCGCAGATCTTCTGGATGACCTTGCCGCCGGAGCCGATGACCTCGCGGATCTTGTCCACGTCGATCTTCATCTTGACCATCTTGGGGGCGGTGGGGGCCACCTCGGGCCGGGGCTCGGCGATACAGGGGAGCATAATCTCGTCCAGAATGGCAAAGCGGGCGTCCTTGGTGATCTCCAGGGCCTCCTTGATGATCTCACGGGAGAGGCCGTCGTTCTTCAGGTCCATCTGGATGGCGGTAATGCCCTTCTTGGTGCCGGCCACCTTGAAGTCCATCTCGCCGTGGAAATCTTCCACGCCCTGGATGTCGATAAAGGTGGTGAAACCGCCGTTGTCGTCCTGGATCAGGCCGCAGGAAATACCGGCCACCGGGGCTTTAATGGGCACGCCCGCGTCCATCAGGGCCAGGGTAGAGCCGCAGATGGAGCCCTGAGAGGTGGAGCCGTTGGAGCTGAGGACCTCGCTGACCACCCGGATGGCGTAGGGGAACTCCTCCACGCTGGGCAGCACGGGCACCAGGGCCCGTTCAGCCAGGGCGCCGTGGCCGTACTCCCGGCGGTTGGTGGAGCGGGGGGCCTTGGCCTCGCCCACCGAGTAAGGCGGGAAATTGTAGTGGTGCATATACCGCTTCTCGCTCTCCTCCCAGATGGTGTCCAGCTTCTGGGCAGCGGAGAGGGTATTGAGGGTGCACACGCTGAGGACCTGGGTCTGGCCGCGGGTGAACAGGCCCGAGCCGTGGACCCGGGGCAGCACGCCCACCTCGGCGGAGAGGGGGCGGATCTCGTTCTTGGCGCGGCCGTCCACCCGGTGGCCCTCCAGGAGCCAGGCCTTGACAATCTTCTTCTGGAACTTGTAGGTGATCTCCTCGAGATACTTGTCCATCTCAGGATAGTCCTCCAGGAAGAGCGCGTGCCAGTGGTCGATCAGGGCGTTCCAGCGCTCCTCGCGGACGTTCTTGTCGTCGGTGTCCATGGCGGCCTTGGCCTCGTCCATGGTGGCGGCGACGATTTTGTCGAAGAGCTCCTGATCAAAGTCGGCGTGCTCATACTCCATCTTGGGCTTGCCGATCTCGGCCACGATGCCGTTGATGAAGGCCACCTGCTTCTTGATCTCCTCGTGGGCTTTTACGATGCCCTCGTACATGATCTCGTCGGGGATCTCGTTGGCGCCGGCCTCGATCATAACCACCTTGCCCTCGGTGGCGGCCACGGTCACGTCCATCTGGGAGGTCTTGCGCTGTTCCTGGGTGGGGTTGAGGACGATCTCGCCGCCGCAGTAGCCCACCTCCAGGCAGCCAATGGGGCCCGCCCAGGGGATCTCGGAGTAGCTCAGGCACACGGAGGTGCCGATCATGGCGGCCACCTCGGGGGAACAGTCGTAATCCACGCTCATGACGGTGCAGGTGACGCACACGTCGTTGCGGAAGTCGCTGGGGAACAGGGGCCGGATGGGCCGGTCAATGAGGCGGCTGGCCAGCACGGCAGGCAGGCTGGGCCGGCCCTCCCGGCGCAGGAAGGAGCCGGGGATGCGGCCCACGGCATAGAGCTTCTCCTCAAAGTCCACGCTCAGGGGGAAGAAGTCCACCCCATCCCGGGGACGGGGAGAGACGGTCACGGCCACCAGAACGGTGGTCTCGCCGTACTTGACCATACACGCGGCGTTGGCCAGCTCGGCCACCTTGCCGATCTCAATGGTCAGCGGCCGGCCGGCCAGGTCCATGGAGTAGCTCTTGTAGTGAGGGAACTCTCTGTGCTTGATGACGGTTGACATGCTTTGTCCTCCTTTTCTTGGCGCACAGCAGAGCCCGTCGGCCTTTTAGCACTTGAATCCGGGGCGAAATCCGCATTTGGCCCAGCTTCGCCGCAGATTCAACTGCTAAAAAAGCGTTCCGGCTCTGACATATGCACTAATTCATTCGTTTCCTTGGGGTTGGAAGAAAGGGTGGTGCGGAGCGCCCACACCACCCTTCTTTGTCACGCTGCGCGTCCTCCGCAACGGCACACGGCGCACCGCTCCGCGAAAAATCCGCGCCTCCGGGGGCGGCACCTGCTTTTTCGTCTGCGCGGCTTGCTGTGCGCCTGCTCCCGGACACTCCGCGCTTCGTTCTTACTTGCGGATGCCCAGCTTGGCAATGATAGCGCGGTAACGCTCGATGTCCTTGGCAGCCAGGTAGTCCAGCATCTTGCGGCGCTTACCGACCATCTTCAGCAGGCCGCGGCGGGAGTGGTTGTCGTGAATATGCACCTTCAGGTGCTCCGTCAGCTCCTGGATGCGGGCGGTGAGAATGGCGATCTGCACCTCGGGGGAGCCAGTGTCCGTGGGATGGGTGCGGTTGGCCTCAATGACGGCCGTCTTTTCGTCCTTGCGAATCATGGGAAGTTCCACCTTTCTTACAATCTGCCCGAAAACTGAGTCCGGGGCGGGTGTCTCCCCCGCGTCACGCGGGCTTTTTCCACCGGACTAAGTTCTGGGTTGGGCACGCAGATTTGCGTGCCGTCTTACTATATCACAATCTTACCCGGCTGTAAAGGAAAATATCATGGATTTCTCGTCTTTTTTGCCGTTCCAGCTACCAATTTCCCATCTCCATGGTCTGTGCCATCTCCAAGACCTGGCGCAGCAGAGCGAAGTCCAGAGGCTGCAGCTCGTGCATGAGCTTATTCCGGGCCTCATAGGGCAGGCGCACCCGCTCCCACTCCTCCGCCGGGAGGAAGAACTCTCCCCGGTTCCGGTAATGGATCAGGTGGCGCAGCTCGATCTGATAGAGGCTCTCACAGTGGTTGCCGAACTCGTCCTCAAAGGGCAAAAGCGTCTGGCAGGCCCTGGCGTTCCGCTCCAGCAGAGCGAGGCGCAGATCCTCCACTAAGGGGAGGAGCAGCTGGAGCTGCGCCCGGCGGACGTGGTGGGCCGCCCTCTCCTCCGACAGCCCCAGGGCGGCCTGCGCCCGTCCCACCGGGTCCCGGAGGAGCCCCTCCCGGTCGGAGAGCAGCCGGGGCAGCCCCTCCGGATCCTCCCCCGCCAGCTCGATGCACAAGCTGGAGAGGTAGTCCTTCTCGCCGGTGTTCTCGCTCCCCTCGCCCACTGCCATGGTAGCGAGCTGTTTGACGTCAAAGGGGCGGATAAACTCGCCCGCTTCCAGGGTGCGCAGCTTCTTCTTCCGGGGTGGCCGGCGGCCGGTGGTCTCCAAAAGAAAGACGCACCGCCCGGCCTCTTTTTGAAGCGCAAATTCGGCCAGGCGCTCCACCCAGCGCTCCTGTCCAGCCTCATCCATCCCATAGAGCCAGATCATCTTCCCATCCAGGGCCCCCCGTCCCGCCAAAAAACGGGCAAAGGTCATGGCCGAGAGGTAATCCCCGGCACACTCGGGGGCAAAGGTCTCCAAAAACCAGTCCTCCCCGGTGTTTTCCAGGCCGGTACAGTCCATGGCAGGGAGGATATACCGGCGGCTGTCCCCGTTCTGGACCTCCTCCTGGACCAGGGCCCGCAGGGCCTCCGCCCAGGGGAGAGGGGCGCTGTGGTGGAGGAGGATGCAGCCCCCCGCCCCGGCGCTCTCCGCCAGGGACCGGCGGAGCTGGGCCGGGCCGTGAACCCGGGTCCACCACTGCATCGCGTAGTCAAAGGCGGCGCCCATGCTCACGCCTCCTCTCCGCCAAAGCTGTCCAGCTCATTGAGCACGGTATCCAAATCCCCCATCATATGGCGGAAATTAGCTCCGTTGAAGGTATAGCGCCCGTTGAGGCACATGAGCACGTTGAGTTCCTCCATCTCCGTGAGGAGCGTCTCCACGCTCTCCGGCGGCAGCTCCGTAATGGCGGTAATCTGCCAGTCCCGGCACACGTTGTAGATCTCCTGGGCCGTGTAGCCCTCCACTGCCCCCTCGGGCTGGTCGTAGTAACAGTAGGCCAGGGCGTAGGCCAGGATGCGGTAGTAGAGCTTATCCTCCTCCACATCCAGTGTGATGAAGAACTTCTCCCGAATTTGGCTGATAAAATCGGATTTCTGGAGCAGGAGCTGGATCTGCTCCTCCCCCATCTGGTAGGGCGGGCGGAGCTCGCCGCTGGCGCCGCTCCCCAGGGACTCAATCAGCTGGGTGCAGTAGAAGTGGATGAGGCCGGGGTAGTAGTTGGTGGTCAGGAGGATCTGGGAGATCAGCTCGCTGCCCTGGTCCGCCCCCAGGCGGAAGCCCAGGTAGTACAGCGGCTCCTCCAGCAGCTCCCGCGCCTCCTGATAGGTCAGAGGTTTAATGGTCAGGGTGCCCAGCTTGGCCAGGACGCTGTTGTTCCGGGTGGCCGAGCGGGCAAAGCGCATGACATTGTGCAGGCCAGCCAGTACATACTTGAACCGCCCCCCGGTGGCAGTCTGGAGCTGGTGGAGGCACTCCACCGGCCGGTAGCTACACGTCCCGGAGGTCTCCAGGAAGCGGTCTGCCTCGTCCATCAGAAGGAGGAAGCGCTCCACCCGCTGGCCCGGGCGGTCCATCCGCGCCCGGATGAGCTCGCACAGCTCCTCCCAGCTCTCGGGCCCCTCCGCCTCCGGCTTGAGGAAATTCTCGGCGGTCAGGTGGGCATAGAGCTTTTTCAGGGACTCCTGATAGTCGCAGCGGCAGAGTACGTCGGTATACACCGCCCAGCGGCCGTTGGCCCGGTCATCCGCCAGGCCGGCCGCCCGGCGCAGCAGGGCGGTCTTGCCCAGCTGCCGCCCGCCATAGATAATATTGGCTCCTCCGTTGTTCAGAATATCGGTGAGTTGGCTGCGCCGGCCCATGAACATCTCCGGCGGCATGGGGGTGTCGCCCTTCACATAGGGGTTGTAGAAGTGGAAGGGCAGGGTGCACTGGAGCAGCACCTTACCCCGCTCGGCGTCGGAGCACCCGGTCAGGAAGAGCATGAGCACCCGGTCCAACACAATGCAGGTGGACAGGTGGGCGCTCTCCCGCTTGAGCTTGGCGGCCAGGGCGTTGCGCTCTGAGAGGGGCAGGGCGTAGTCCAGCAGGAAGAGAGTGGGCGTATCCGTGTGGCCCAGGCCGTTGATCAGGTCCACCAGCTCTCCGGCCGTCTTGCGCCCCGAGAGCACCCGCACGTTCAGCCCTGTCTGGGCCAGGCGGGTGCCAAAGGCGGCGATCGGGTGGGGATAGGTATATACGTTGGTGGCCGGCGGGTCAAACTCAGCCCGGAAGCCGGCGCTCCCCTCATAGCGGACCTGCCGGGCGGGCAGGGAGAGGCAGTGGAGCAGGTCCCGAATGGACTCGGGGCTGGGGTTGTTGTTCCGGGGCCAGGAACGGATCATCTGCCGGGCGCTGCGCTTGGTGCGGTTCTTATCCTGATTGGCGTCCCCGGCAAAGGTGTTGTAGATGTGCTCCAGGGTGCGGCTCTGGCCCCGCTCGTCGGTGCACAGACGGCTGAGCGGGCCGTACTCCCGCAGGAAGCGGCGCAGGGCGTCCCGTTCCTCGCTCATCTGGAGCGTACCGCCCTCCGGGCTCTCCCAGGCGTCCTCCCGCAGCACCCGCTGCATGTAGTCATGGGCTACGCTGAACATCTTCTTCTGGAGCAGCACCTCAATGTCGGCAAAAATGGGGCGGTCGGGTACGCTCTGTTTGAGCTGGTCAAACTCATACCGGTAACGGGGCTCCAGGCGCTCGGCATCCCGCTGCACCGCCTCCAGGCAGGCCTCCATGGCGCGCACATAGAAGCCCCAGTTCATGGTCTCCTCGTAATGCAGGCGCTCCACCTGGGTGATGGCGTTGGCCAGGCGCTCCTTCTGGGCGTTGTCCTCGATCTGGCCATAGGTGGCGGCCAGCTCCAGCCGGGCCCGGAAACGGCTCTCCTGCTCGGCTACCCAGCCCTGTTTTTTGGCGTTGTCGCCCAGGATATCGGCCCGCTCCAGCTGCTCCAACTTCTGGCCGCGGCGGTGGGCGCAGTCCTCAATGAGCTGGGCGGTGCCGAAGTTATAGCTGTCCGGGGCACCTTTCTCGCCGCCCCAGATCCGGTCCACCACCTGCTCCCAGGCGGTGCCCTCCCCAGCGCGCAGACGGCGCACATGCTCCTCCAGCCGCGTCCAGGGTTCGCAGCCGGGGATCATATATTCCGCCGGCTCAAAGATGGGGAGCAGCTCCTCGCTGAGTTCCACCTGGCCGGTGCGCAGGAAGTCCACATAGAATTCTCTCCGGTCCACCGGCCGTCCCTCCAGGCAGTCCGAAAGCTCCCGCAGGGTGAAGTCCAGCACCATCACAGCGCCGGAATGCGCGGTGTCCTCCCGGCCGCCCAGGGCCGAGGTCTCCTCCCGGCTGGAGGCAAAGAGCTCCAGCAGGCGGCTGCGCTCCTGGAGGATCTGCCCGGCCTCCTCCTCGCCGATGGCCGCCGCGTCGGAGGACTCCAGCCACTGGGCGCACACCTCCAGGCAGGTGCGGAAGCGGCTGATGGCCGGATTGCGCACCTTGCCTTTCAGGGAGTCCTTCTGCTTATACTTGGTCGGCTGTTCCTCCCAGACCTGGTCGATGCGCTTGATGATGGCCCGCTGGTCCGGGCTGCCCAGCTCGTCCAGCAGAGGCTGACACAGCTCCCGTACCCGGTCCCGTCGGCCGGTGTCGTTCTGCTCCACGATGCCCAGGCACTCCATCAGATCGCTCTGGGTGCCAAACAGCGCCTCAAAGAGCCCTTTAATGCGGTTGGTGTACACATCCACCCGGAAGAAGCGCCCGCTGCGGATCTCCCGGGCCTTCTGGGCCAGCTCCCCCATCTTCTGGTTCGTCTCGCCCCACATTTGGCACTGGCGGATGAGCTGGGGCTCAAAGCCCCGGCGGCGCTCCCGCAGGGCCCGGGCCAGCAGGTCCAGTGCCGCGCGCAGGGAGGGCGCCCGCTCCAGGGTCTCCTCCCCCGCCGCGTTCTGGAGCTGGGCGGCGGACTGGTACCAGGACTGCCCTGCCCCGGCGGTAAAGGCCATGCGCAGGTGGGCGCTCAGACTCAGGCAGTCCAGGGCCTCGCCCTCCGCGCCGCCGCTCTGGCCGCTATAGATCCGGGAGAGCCGGTCCGGCTGGTACGCACAGCCCTCCGCCGGATCGTCCAGAGCATAGGCGTACTGAAGATAGAGGGGTTCCAGGCCGCTGTCCAGGGACCGTCCCGCCCGCAGCAGGCACAATCCCGCCGGGAATTCCGCCTCGGAACACCACTGGGCGCTCCGGCGGCGCAGGGCCTCTCCGTCCGCCGCTACGTGGAACAGTCCTTGGCGCTCCCATCCGCCGGGGCCGGGCGCCGCCGCCTGCAGCTCCTCCTGTCCATGCTTCTCCGTCTCCTCAACAAAGGGCCGCTCAGGCTCTGCCGGCAGGCGCTCTTCCAGCTTCAGCACAGGGACTTCCAGTTCTTCCGGCGTGCACGCATCTGCCGGTCCCTCGGGGGACTCCGGCTCCGGCTCTTCCGGCTCCTCCAGAGGGATTTCCGGCTCACCGGCGGCAACTTCCGCTGTCTCAGATTCCGGTTCCGGCGCTTCCCCCTCCTCCGATTTTCGCTGCTCCGGCGGCTCGGCGGCCAGCTTCTCCAGGGCCTCCCGGATCGTTTTCTGCTCCTCTTCGGTCCCTGCCAGGGCCTCATCCTCCAGGGCAATAAAGTAGTCCAGCAGCTGACGGGCCTCGCCCTGGGGGGTAAACCACATGCCCGGGGCATCCAGCGCCAACCAGCGGGGCAGCGGAATCTCCCGCCCGGTGAAATACGTTTGCCACCGGGAGATCTCCGCTTGGGTGGGGACCACCGCCCAGGCCTCGGGTATCCTGCCGTCCACGCCGATCCCCTCCAGCTTCTGCCGGCTGGTGAGCAGCCGTTCCACCTCCCGCAGCAGCCCGGCCCGGTGCGCACTGCCCGGGTCGGCAAGGACAAAGAGATTCCACGCCGCCAGCAGTCCCGGTATCTTCTCCTGCTCAAAGATGGCCACGCACTCATAGCGCACCCCGCCGCTCACATCGCAGCCCTGGACCGGAGACCAGTCGGCCAGACGCTCCTCGTCAAAGAGCCAGCCCAGTACCGTCTCCACTCCGTCCACCTGGCGCAGCAGGCCTCTGGTGACTTGGCTCTCCGCAAAGCCCGGGCGGAGCCGGGGGAGATGCCTGGTCTGAAGGTAATGCTGCACACTCTGCTTTCCCACGGCTTCCAGCAGCTTGGGAGAGGCCTGGTAATAGGCCCCGTCCGCCGTCGTCATCCGGGTCAGGTACCCCTCCCGCACCGCGAAATTCAGGCTGCTCTCCGTGAGTTCTTCTCTGGCGCAGCCCGCCCGGCTTAGGACACGCCGTTTGTAGAGCGCACGGTAGAGCTGCCGGAATTCTGTACGCTTAAACAGATCAAGAGTCTTTTTGCTCCCCGCCGCCTGGAAGCGCTTTTCTCCCGCCAGCTGGGGATGCTCCTCCGCGCCAGGGAGCTCCTCACCCGGCCAGACCAGCTCCGCCTCACGCTCCGTTTCTGCCTGGGCAGCCGGGACCTCTTCCGGCTCTTGCGGTTCCTCCAAGGGCGCTTGCTCTTCTATCTCAGGCGCCTCCTGGGCGGACAGATCCGCTTCTGCTCCCTCCGCTTGGCCTTCCGCCGCTGGAACCGGAGGAACAACCTCCGCTTCCTCTTTCTCCTGGTGCAGAGCGCCTCCCACGGCCCCCATCATCAGTGCAAATCCGAACAGATCTTGATAGGATTGCAGCTCTCCCGCCCGGCCGTAGTCGGGGCGCTCCACCTGCTCCAGCAGCGCACGGCAGCCCGCCGTCCAGCGCTCCAGGGCCGGGTCGTCCCCCTCCAGGGCAGCGCGCAGGGCCTCCTGCCGCTCCTGAAGGGGCTCCCGGAGTTGGTCATTGTCCGTCGTCAGGCGTAAAAAGCCCCCGCAGGTCTCTTCCAGCAGGGCATGCCGGGCCAAAGCCTTCTCCTGGCCCGCGAGGAATTCCTCCATCTCCCCCATGGTCGCCGCAGGGGAGGACGGCCAGGCCTGTCCAGCCCATCGGAGAAACTCCTCCTGCCCCCGCTGCAACTGCTCCAGCGCTCCCGCCGCTTCCTCCACTTGGTCCCGCTCCAGCCATGTTCCCTTCCGGCAGGCGTCCTCCAAGGCCGCAAGCCGCATCTCCAGCGTCTCGCCCCCCGTCCGCAGCGCAGACAGGCGCTCCCGCATGGCGCGGATTTCTTCATATTCCCGATTCAAGGCGTCCGCTCCTTTCCATTCTCCACCGCCCGTCCCCAGGTGGGGCAGGCGGACCGGTCATTTTCTGTGATGTGTCTCCATTGTAAAATTCCGCCCCTTTAAAGTCAAGAAATTCTGCCCCGTTGCCTCCCCTCCCGGTCTGTGGTAAACTAAAACTGATTTTGAAACGGGAAAGGTGTGGAGCGTGATGGCGCTGCCGAAGCTGATCGTCGTCCTGGGTCCAACCGCCTGCGGGAAGAGCGGGCTCGGGGTGGAACTGGCCAAATCCGTGGGAGGGGAGATTGTCTCTGCGGACTCCCGGCAGGTCTACCGGGGATTGGATCTGGGCACCGGAAAGATTACCGCAGAGGAGATGGACGGGGTGCCCCATCATCTCCTGGACATCGTAGAACCCAACGAGAGCTACTCGGTGGCCCAATTCCAGCCCGACGCCTATGCTGCGATCGACGGCATCCTGGCCCGAGAAAAGGTCCCCCTGCTGGTGGGCGGGACGGGGCTCTATATCCGCGCTGTCACAGAGGGGTATACCTTCTCAGACGCCCAGCCTGACCCATCTCTCCGCGCGGAGCTGGAGGCCATGAGCGTCGATGCCCTCTACGCCTGTTTCCAGGCCGAGACCGGCCGCACCCTCTCCGGCGGAGAGGAGCGCAACAAGCACCGTCTGGTGCGCACTTTAGAGAAAGTGCGCTCCGGCGCCCCCCTGGAAGAGGCCCCCCGCGCCCCCCGCTATCAAGTGCTCCAACTGGGGCTGACCTATCCCCGTGAGGAGCTGTGCCGCCGGATCGATGCCCGTCTCTGGGCGCGCATCCGGGCGGGGATGATCCAGGAGGTAGCCGCCCTGCGGGAGGCAGGGGCCAGCGATGCATTCTTGGAGGGACTTGGC
Source organism: uncultured Oscillospiraceae bacterium (assembly GCA_944386885.1). Classification (GTDB taxonomy): domain Bacteria; phylum Bacillota; class Clostridia; order Oscillospirales; family Oscillospiraceae; genus Pseudoflavonifractor_A. The sequence continues at coordinate 10,042 of CALXCU010000086.1, forward strand.
CTGGAGTACCGCTATATCCTGTGGTATCTCACCGGAAAGCTGGGCTCGGTGGAAGAACTGGCCGACGAGCTGGGCCGGGCCATCAAGCGCTTTGCCAAGCGGCAGATGGTCTGGTTTAAAAAGGACCGGGACGTGCTCTGGCTGGATACCGCCGGGAATCCCCTGGCCCAGGCCCTCCGGGCCGCCCAGGCGTTTCTCTCCGATGAGATGTGATTGATTTTCCGTACTCAGTATAAGGAGGTCGAGTATGATGCGGCATGGAGGACATTTTGGCGGAGGACCCAGGCCCCGGCGGGGCCCTGGGCCGGGCCCGGGAGGCGGGTTTGGCGGACCCAGAGGGGGCTTTGGTCCTCCCCGGGGCCGGCCGGGCGGACCGCCGCCCCCGCCTCCGCCGCCACACTACCACCGCCGGTACCGGGGCGGGTGCCTGCCCGGGTGTCTGGTGACGGTACTGGCCATGGCCTTGGGCGCGGCGGGCGTGATCGCGCTGGCCTTTGCCCTGGTTTAGCTGCAAATGGGGCGCGGGACCCTGACGGGCCCCGCGCTTTCCCATATCTTGATGGAATCTTTTCCAAATCTTAAAGAATTCCTCGCCGGTCCTTTTCTTTCGTCTGGTATACTGGCGTTAAACGAACGAAGGAGACGGATTTTATGTGGAATTTTCGCGCATACCGCGCCTATCTGCCCCTGGTAGAGGACCTGCTGGCCGACCCGGCGGTGCGCTCCATGGACGCCCTGCCCCAACACGCCCCGGAGGTGAGCTGCCTTCGCCACAGCCTGCTGGTCTCTTACCTCAGCTTCCAGGTGTGCCGCTTCTGGGGGCTGGATGAGCGGGCCGCCGCCCGGGGCGGGCTGCTTCACGACCTGTATCTCTACAACTGGCTGGACAAGTCCACCCATCCAGATCGCAACCACGCCTTTGAGCATCCCCGGGTGGCCCTGGCAAATGCCCGCGCCCGCTTCTCACTCACAGAGAAGGAGGCCGACATCATCCTCACCCACATGTTTCCCCTCACCATCACGCGGCCCTACGGCTGTCTGGAGTCCCTGGTGGTGAGCACGATGGACAAGCTCTGCGCCGTGGCCGAACTCCTCCGCCTGGTCCCCCGGACCCTGCCCGGTGTGGAATTGGCGGCCCCGGGAGCGCCCGCCCGCAGGTGAAAAAACGCAGGGACGGCCCGGAGGCCGTCCCTGTTCTTTGTGTGGAGGTAGGACTGCGGGCGCCTACTCCTCGTCCAATTTCAGCACCGCCATAAATGCCTCCGTGGGCAGCTGCACGGAGCCCAGAGAGCGCATCTTCTTCTTGCCCTCCTTCTGTTTCTCCAGCAGCTTCTTCTTCCGGGTGATGTCGCCGCCGTAGCACTTGGCCAGCACATCCTTGCGCATGGCCTTGACGGTTTCCCGGGCAATGATCTTGCCGCCGATGGCCGCCTGGATGGGCACCTCGAAGAGCTGGCGGGGAATGTTTTCCTTGAGCTTTTCGCAGATGCGCCGGGCCCGCTTATAGGCCTTGTCCTTGTGGGCGATAAAGGAAAGGGCGTCCACCTGCTCCCCGTTGAGGAGCAGGTCTACCTTCACCAGCTCACTGGGGCGGTAGCCCTCCACCTCGTAATCCAGGGATGCGTAGCCTTTCGTGTTGGCCTTGAGTGCATCAAAGAAATCGTAGATGATCTCATTGAGGGGCATGGAGTAGTGCAGTTCCACCAGATGGGTGTCCAGATACTGCATGTCCTTGAACTCGCCCCGGCGGTCCTGGCACATGGGCATAATGTTGCCCACATAGTCGGGGGGCGCGATAATAGAGACCTTGGCGTAGGGCTCCCGGGCCTCCTCGATGACGGCTGGGTCGGGGTAGTTGTGGGGGTTGTCCACATGGACCACCGTCCCGTCGGTCTTGGTGATCTCATAGATGACCGAGGGCAGGGTAGTCACCAGGTCCAGGTCGAACTCCCGCTCCAGGCGCTCCTGGATGATCTCCATGTGGAGCATGCCCAAAAAGCCGCAGCGGAAACCGAAGCCCAGCGCCACGGAGGACTCGGGCTCGAAGGAGAGGGAGGCGTCATTGAGCTGGAGCTTCTCCAGGGCGTCCCGCAGGTCGGGGTATTTGGAGCCGTCCTCGGTGTACACGCCGCAGTAGACCATGGGCTGAGCCGGACGGTAGCCGGGCAGGGCCTCGGCCGCCGGGCGCTCGGCGCCGGTGATGGTGTCGCCCACCCGGGTGTCCTTCACATTCTTGATAGAGGCGGTGAAATACCCGACCTCCCCGGCGCACAGCTCTTGGGCGCTCTCCAGGCCCAGGGGGCGCAGATAGCCGCACTCAATGACCTCATACTCGGCGCCGGAGGCCATCATGCGCACCTTCATGCCGGTGCGGATGGTCCCCTCCATCACCCGGAAATAGACAATGACGCCCCGATAGGCATCGTACTGGCTGTCAAAGATGAGGGCCTTCAGGGGCGCTTTGGGATCGCCGGTGGGGGCGGGGATATTGTGGACAATGTCCTCCAACACCGCGTCGATATTGATTCCCTGCTTGGCGGAGATCTCCGGGGCGTCCATGGCGGGCAGGCCGATGACATCCTCAATCTCTTGCTTGACCTTCTGGGGATCGGCGGCGGGCAGATCGATCTTGTTGACCACTGGCCGGATTTCCAAATCGTGCTCCATGGCCAGATAGGTGTTCGCCAGGGTCTGGGCCTCAATGCCCTGGGCGGCGTCCACCACCAGCACCGCTCCTTCACAGGCGGCCAGCGAACGGGAGACCTCATAATTGAAGTCCACATGCCCCGGGGTGTCGATCAGATTGAGCTCGTAGGCTTCCCCGTCCTGGGCGGTGTAGTTGAGCTTAACCGCCCGGGCCTTGATAGTGATGCCACGCTCCCGTTCCAAGTCCATATTGTCCAAGAGCTGGCTCTCCATCTCCCGCTGGGCGACTGCCTTGCACTTTTCAATCAGGCGGTCGGAAAGGGTGGATTTCCCGTGGTCAATGTGGGCAATAATGGAGAAATTACGAATTTTCAATTGGTCTGTCACGCAAAAACACCTCCATCAGAACGTCGGGCGCTCAGGCGCCCCTTGTGAGGAAAGCTGCGCCGGTCTATTTAAGGCTCTTCCGATATTCCATGCAGGCCGTGATGCGCACGCCCGTGTTGTGGATGATCTGGAGCAGAGACTGGTACGCGCCGGGGTAATTCTCACCCAGGGTGTCGTGGTTAATGGGCGGAAAATAGCCCTTTTCCTTCCGGTGCTCCTCCAGGGCCTCCACATAGGCCGCCTGGGAGCTCATCATATCGGCCTGAGCCGCACCGGCGGTAAAGGCGGTGGGTGGCACCGTGAAAAAGTCCTCGTTCTGGGTGCCGTCGGCCCGGAAGAGGTGGCGGAAGAGCAGATAGATGGCGGTGGACAGGTAGTCGGCCGCCCCCTTGATGGCCCCCTTAGAGCCCGTCTTCCCCAGCAGATCGAAGAGCACGCTGACCGAATTGACCAGCAGCTTCTTGTTCAGCGTAGCCACGATGCTCCCGTGGAGGACGTTGTCCTTCTCTGTGGAGTAGTCGTAGAGCTCCTCGGGGGAGACGATGGTGGAGCCGTCCTTCGTCAGGGTCCGCCCCAGCAGGAAGTCGGCCGAGACGTTGTAGTAGTCACAGGCCCGGGTGACAAAGGCCAGTCCGGGTTCCCGGACGCCGTTCTCATAGTGGGAGAGGAGGGCTTGGCTGATACCCAGGTCCTTGGCCGCGGCGCGCTGGGAGATCCCCTTCTCCTGCCGGAGGAGGGATAGGCAGCGAGAGAAATCGGAATGCATAGCAAAACACCTCGTCTTCTGTGAGATGGGGTCCCGGGGTCCGCCGGCGCGCCGTCCCGGGGCAAAGAGAAAGAGCGGCCCCGTGCAGCGGCGACGGCTCAGGCCTCTCAAAAAACAGCGTGTATAGTATAGCTTATTGAATACAAAAAGTAAAGCAGAAATCGCAGGCCAAATTTGCCATTTTAGGATTGTCGGAACCGCTTTTCCTGGTGTATAATGACCATATCATACCCGGATGCATCCGTTCAATTGGGATAATACATTTATAAACTATTTAGTTTTAAAATTCACCTGATCGTCCCTTTTGCACGCCGGACAGCATCCGAACATATGGAGGATTGATAACCATGTTTGGTCAGTTGATTGCAAAGCTGAAAGCCAACCCCAAAAAAATCGTCTTTACAGAGGGCACCGACCCCCGCATCCTGGAGGCCAGTGCCCGCCTGCTGGCCGGTACCTGGCTGACCCCCGTCCTGGTTGGCAACGAGGTCGAGGTCCGCGCCGCCGCTGAGGAGGCTGGCTTCAACATCCGGGGCGCCGAGATCGTCGATCCCCTCTCCTATCCTGATATGGACGCTATGGTCCAGAAGATGGTGGAGCTGCGCAAGGGCAAGATGACCGAAGAGCAGTGCCGGGAGGCACTGAAGCATGGCAACTACTTTGGTACCATGCTGGTGAAGATGGGTGTGGCTGACGCGCTTCTGGGCGGCGCGACCTACTCCACTGCCGACACCGTCCGCCCCGCCCTCCAGCTCATCAAGACCAAGCCGGGCAATCGGATCGTCTCTTCCTGCTTTATCCTGGTGCGCCCCTCCGTGACCGGCGGCAACGATGTGCTGGCCATGGGCGACTGCGCCATCAACATTAAGCCCAGCGAGGACGATCTGGTGGAGATCGCCATTGAGATCTCCAAGTGCGCCCGCATTTTCGGCATCGACCCCCAGGTGGCCATGCTGTCCTACTCCACCCTGGGCTCCGGCGCCGGCGAGGATGTGGACAAGATGCGCAACGCCACCGCCAAGGTCCGCGCCGCCATGCCCGACCTGCCTATTGAGGGCGAGCTCCAGTTCGACGCCGCGGTCGCTCCCAACGTTGCCCGCACCAAGTGCCCCAACTCCAAGGTGGCCGGACATGCCAATACCTTCGTCTTCCCGGACATCAACGCGGGCAACATCGGCTACAAGATCGCCCAGCGCCTGGGTAATTTTGACGCCTATGGTCCCATTCTGCTGGGCCTGAATGCCCCCATCAACGACCTCTCGCGAGGCTGCAACGCCCAGGAGGTCTATTCCATGGCCATTATCACCGCCGCGCTGGCCGACTAACCTTCCGCGCTGCGCAAGAGCGCCGCTCCAGAGGAGCGGCGCTCTTTTCCGTCTTTCCGATCAAATTAGCCTTGCAGCACGGTAATCCCCTCTATTATGTGATCAAAGGTGGGGGCACAGCCCTCCGCGCACTCGTCGTACCAAGCCCCTTCGCCGATCTCAAAGGCTTCTCCCTGGGCATCAGTCCACTGAATTGGCCCGGAAAAGACATGGAGCGTTCCCGCTTTCAGGGCGGCCTGCGCCTCATCCAGCGCCTCCTGGGTGCCTGGAGCGGCCAGGGCGTCATTCAGCGTGGTCAGATAGAGGGCCCCCTCTGCCCAGCCCAGGTTCCACTCCTCCGGTACGCCGGAGCCGTCCAGCAGGCCCTGAGCCGCCTGCGTAAAGTAGAGGCCCCAGTTGACCCCCGCCGAGAGCAGGGCCGCGCCGGGAGCGTGGCCGCTCTGATCGCTGCCGAAGCCCACATAAAAAGCCCCCAGCTGCTCCGCCATGGTGGCCGCGCCGGTGGAGTCGGTGTGCTGGCCCAGCACGCCGCAGCCCCGGTTGACCAGTGTCTTGGCCGCTTGGCTGTCTTGGGCGGCGTCCTCCCAAGCGCCGGTGTAGACCACATCCATTACCACCTCGGGATAGACGCTTTTTGCCCCCAAATAAAAGGCAGTAAAGCCGGAGATGACCTCGGCGCACGCCTCGGGGGCCACATAGCCCAAGCGGGGATTGCCCAGCTCTTTGGCCTTCTCTCCGGCGGCAATGCCCGCCAGATAGCGCCCCTCGTGGACAGCCGGGTAGTAGCGGTGGAAGTTCTCCGGCGTACTCCCGGTCTCTTCCCAGATCCCGCCGGCAAGCTGGCAGAACTGGACCTCCGGGTTGTCCTGAGCAGCCTGGATCACCTCTTCCCCAAAGAAAGGACTGGTCGAAAAGACAATCCGGCAACCCGCGTCGGCCAACGCCTGGGCCGCCTGGGCGGCATCCTCTTCTGTGCCCACATTGTACCGCTCCCGTATTTGTCCCTCTTCCAGACCCAGCGCCTGGGCCATTTCATCGGCCCCGGCCGAGAGGCTGCGGGTATAGCCTTGGTCGCTCACATCCCCGGGATAGAGGAGGCCCACCAGCAGCTCCGCCTTCTCCAACCCCTCTGGGGCCGAGGTCGGGGTAGGAGTTGGGGCGGCGCTGGCCTCCGGGGCCGGGGAGGCGGCGGGAGTGGGGCGGGTCTGGGCCGGGCCGCAGGCCGACGTGCCCAAGGCCAGTGCGCCCGCCAGGAACAGAGGGATCAGACGATGTTTCATGGGGTCCTCCTTGTGGTCATGCCAGGGTATCAATGCTCAGTCCGCGCAGAATTCGATGGAGTGGGTGGCCTCGTCCATGGACTTCACCCGGGCCAGGGACTCCACCCGCACGCCCATGGAGCGGATCAGGTCCCCGCCGGGCTGAAAGGCCTTCTCCACGCAGATGCCCGCGCCAATGAGGGTGGCTCCGGAGTCCCGGACCAGGTTGATCAGCCCCTGCAGCGCGCTGCCGTTTGCCAGGAAATCATCGATCAGCAGCACCCGGTCCTCCGGACCCAGGAACTCCTTGGAGACGATAATGTCATAGACCCGTCCATGGGTGAAAGAGGCCACTTTGGACGTATACACGTCCCCGGCGATGTTTTTGGTCTTGTTCTTTTTGGCAAAGATCACCGGTACATGGAAGAACTGGGCGGTCAGGCAGGCAATGCCGATGCCCGAGGCCTCAATGGTCAGGATCTTTGTCACATTCTCATTTTGGAAAATGCGGTAAAATTCCCGGCCAATATCATTAATGAGGTCAATATCCATCTGGTGATTGAGGAACCGGTCCACCTTCAGTACCTCAGTCCCTCGAATGGTGCCGTCCTGGCGGATCCGCTCTTCCAGCTTTTTCATGCCCATATGTCTCATCCTCGTTTCCCTGAGATTTTTTTCAAAATTTTCTCCCTTTCTTCTCCTCTATCATAGCAAAAAAATTCCCCCCCGTCACCCCCTTTCCTAAATTTTGCCCTGGGGCCCTCCCTGGGTGCCGGTTGCCTTTTTTTCCTGCGCCTGTTACAATGGGGGTTAACAAGAGTGCCGTCCTTTCTGCTCCCTCCGGGGGCGGCCGTCTGTCACGCTGCACACTTTTAAAGGAGGTAATCCAGATATGAAACGACGTTTGACTGCGGCGCTGCTCCTCTTCACCCTGCTTACCGCCCTGGCCGTACCGGCCTCGGCCGCCGCCTACAACGACACCGCCGGGCACTGGGCCGCCAGTTCCATTGAAAAGGCCGCCCAATATGGCCTAATGGTGGGGGACGGCTCAGGCGCCTTCCACCCCGATACCTATATCAACCGCGCCTCCTTTGTCACTGTGCTCTGCCAGATGTTCAACTGGACGGCGGAGAGCCCTGCCTCTCCCTCCTATTTAGACTGCCCGTCCTCTCACTGGGCCTATGGCTATGTGGAGACCGCCCTCAGCCACGATGTGATGGACGGCGGCGGCTTCTTCCGCCCTGACGACTTTATCACCCGGGAGGAGATGGCCGTCATGCTGGTCCGGGCCTTGGGCTATCAGGATCTGGCCGAGGGCGACGCAGACGCCTCCCTCCCCTTCTCCGATGTGACGCAGAACCGGGGCTATATCGCCCTGGCCTGGCGCATCGGCATGACCTCGGGCATTGAAGAGGACGGGCAGCTCCTTTTCAAACCCACCCTCTCGGCCACCCGGGCAGAGGCTGCGGCCATGCTGGTGCGGGTGTATGAGCGCTATATCTCCAAGGTCACCTGGCTCCACGGCTTCTACGCCGTGTCCTCCTATAGTCAAATTGGCCTGACCGGCGCGATGGACGCGGTCTCCCTGGGCTGGGCCCGTATGGAGTACACCGCCGACGGCGGCCCCACCCTAAACACCACCTCTGCCAACGGCAACAGCTGGAATATCCCCCAGGAGCCCCAGGCCGCCACCGGCTATTTTGACGAGCACGGCACGCCCTACAACCTGTGCGTATACGCCAGCGCCTCCGACTCGGTAGAGCTCCCCGACGGCTCCGCCGCCTCCACCGTGGCGGCGGTAACCGGCTCGGCGGCCAGCCGGGCCCAGGCCGTGGCCGCCCTGGCGGCAGCCGCTGGAGATTACAGCGGTCTGACCATCGACTTCGAAGGGCTCAAGGACCAGAATGGCCTGAAGGAAAACTACGCCGCCTTCCTGTCGGAGCTGCGCGCCGCCCTGCCGGAGGATAAATCCCTCTATGTCTGCGTCCAGCCGGGACCTTACAACGACGGCTACGATTTCCGTGCTCTGGGGGAGAGCTGCGACAAGGTCATCCTCATGGCCCACGACTACCGGCCCCCGGCCTCTGACTTGCATGTGGGGAGCGTGCCCTCGGAGAATTTTGCCGTCACTCCCTTTTACCTGGTCTATGATGCGCTCACCGAGATTACCGACCCGGAGACCGGCGTGGCCGATCTGTCCAAGGTAGCCCTGGCGGTGTCCATGGACACCACTGGCTTCCCGATCGACCAGGAAGGCCGGGTGACAGCGGCCCAGTATGTCCGCCCTTCCCTGGAGACCCTATCCCAGCGTCTGGCTCAGAGCGATACCGTGGTGGCCTACAGTCCCACCGCCCGCAATCCCTATGCCGTCTATACCGACGAGGCCGGCGCACGCTATCAGGTCTGGTATGAGGACGGCCAGAGCATTGCGGATAAAATGGCTCTGGCCAAGATGTTCGGCATCAACGGCCTGTCCATCTGGCGGCTGGGCAATATCCCTACTTACGACAACTACGACGTCTGGTCCGCGGTGCTGGCCCTGCGCTGAGGGCCTGGCGCCGCAAAAGTGCGCTGAACACTCAGAGAGAACGAAAAGAGAGGATCGGTTCCCGTGAAAATGACCTGGAAGGCCCGCACACTGGACATACTGCTCATGACGCTTGGCATTGTTCTGGTGGCCGTCGGCGTCTACTTTTTCAAATTCCCCAACCATTTTTCCACCGGCGGCGTGTCCGGTCTGGCCGTCATTCTGGCTCCTCTGTCCCCCTGGTCCTGGCTGAGCGCGTCCGTTATCAACAATGTGCTCAACATCCTATTTTTGTTTCTGGGCTTTGCCATGCTCAACAAGGGCTTTGGCCTGCGCACAGTATACTGCTCCGTGCTCTACTCGGCGGTCATCCAGATCTTTGAGTGGGTCTTTCCCATGAGCGCCCCTCTCACCGATGAGAAGCTGCTGGAGCTCTTCTTCGCCATCATCCTGCCCTCTCTGGGCTCTGCCATTCTCTTCAACATTGACGCCTCCTCCGGCGGCACCGACATCATTGCCATGATTCTAAAGCAGTACACCGGCCTGGATGTGGGCAAGGCTTTGCTCCTCTCGGACGTGGTCATCGCGGCGGCCACCTTCCTGATCTTTGACATCGAGACCGGCCTTTTCTCCATGCTGGGTCTGGTGCTCAAGTCGGTGCTTATCGACAGCGTCATCGAGTCCCTCAACCGCCGGAAAAACTTTTTCATCATCACCTCCCAACCGGAGCTGGCCTGCGACTACATCACCCGCCACCTTCAGCGAGGGGCCACGGTCTGGTCCGGCGAGGGCGCCTATACACATGCCCGGCACTGGGTCATTCTCACCGCCCTCTCCCGCAGCCAGGCGGTGGGCCTGCGCCGTTTCCTTAAGGAACACGACCCCTCCGCCTTCTTTATCATCGCCAACTCCAGCGAGATCTTCGGCAAGGGCTTTCTCCGCGCCTGACCCGCTGTTTTCTGTGTAAAAGCGCCCCCCGGGACGGCTGTCCCGGGGGGCGCTGTCTTTCTCTGGATTGAGACGTCATTCCTGGCGGTAGAAGGTAAAGGTGCCGGTGGCTACCAGCTTCCCCGCCTCGTTGGTAAGGTAGGTGTCGCACACGGCGATGGTCCGCCCCGACTTCTGCATACGGCCGGTGCAGAAGATCTTCTTCCCGATCTCTCCCGCCGCGGGGCGCAGGTAATTAAGGGTACAGCTTAGGGTCACGCCGGCCCGGCCCTCGGCGGCTACGATGCTTCCGGCCACCGAGTCGGCCAGGGCGCACAGGCAGCCGCCGTGGACCACCCCCAGCATATTCAGGCTCTCCTCGGTGATGAGCAGCTCCCCCCGCACCTGGCCGTCCTGATTGGTAACCGTGATATGGTTATGGCGGCTGAAACTGCTGTGTTCGCCCTTCTGTCGCAGTTCACTGTAGGAATCCATCCAGAATCTTCTCCTCCGCTTCCGCCTCCGTCAGGCCCAGAGTCATCAGCTTCAGAATCTGGTCCCCGGCAATGCGGCCGATGGCCGCCTCGTGGATGAGCTGGGCGTCCACATGGTGGGCTACAATGGCCGGGATGGAGGAGATCTGGGCGTCCCCCATGATGATGGAGTCGCACTGTACATGGCCGAAGCACTTGTTTTCGCCGGTCATCTTGGGGTAGAAAACCTGGCGGGACTGGTCCTGGGCCACCGAGCGGGAAACCACCCGGCCGCTGGCCCCCTCGCCCTCCAGGAGGATCTCCATGTCCGACTCCGCGGTCTGCTTCCCATGGGTAAGGAGCTTTTCGGTAACCACGGCCTCGGCATTCTTGCCCACGACGATTTTCGTATCCCGCTTGGTGGAGTCTACCCCCCGGATCTGGGTGGTCTCCATCTGGATGGAGGCCCCCTCTTCCAGATAGACCACCGTCTGGGGGTTGAAAATGCGCTCGCCGGTCCCCTCGCCCTCGCCGTAGTGGCGCTCCACATAGCGCACCTTGGAGTTTTTGCCAACATAGAAGGTATGGATGCCGTCGTGCTGGGTGGTCTCGCAGCCGGTGTTGTGGATGCCGCAGCCGGCCACAATGTCCACGTCGCAGTCCTCGCCGATGAAAAAGTCATTGTACACCAGCTCGCTGTATCCGGTGGCGTGGATGATGACCGGGATGTGGACGGATTCCTTTTTGGTACCCGGCTTAACGCGAATGTCAATGCCGGGCTTCCCATCCGTCTTCGTTGTAATTTCAATGTTGGCGGTGCTGGCCCGGGAGTCCGTCTGGCCGTTCATACGGATGTTAAAGGCCCCCTGGGGGGTCTTCTCCAGGTCCGCGATCTCCTTGAGGAGCTTCCAATCCGTCTTGTCCATCATGCTTTTTTCGCCTCCTCGTTGAGATAGGAGCACCCCGCCGCCGTGTTGGCCAGGATCTTGGGGAAGATCTCCTCCTTGGGCCCGTGCTGGACCACTTTGCCGTCTTCGATCATGACGATCTCGTCCGCCAGGTTGATGATGCGCTCCTGATGGGAGATGATGATGAGGGTGTTCTCCCGCCGCTCGTGGAGGGCCTTGAACGTCTCGGTAAGCTTGGCAAAAGACCAGAGGTCAATGCCCGCCTCCGGCTCGTCAAAGATCATCAGGCCGCTCCTGCGGGCCAGGATGGTGGCGATCTCAATGCGCTTGACCTCGCCGCCGGAGAGGGAGGTGTCCACCTCCCGGTCAATATAGTCGTGCGAACACAGGCCCACCTTGGTCAAGTACTGGCAGGCCTCCTCCGTGGCCAAATTCTCCCGGCCGGAGGCCAGGCACAGCAGGTCCCGCACCCGCAGGCCCTTAAAGCGGGGCGGCTGCTGAAAGCCGTAGCTAACCCCCAGACGGGCCCGTTCGGTGATGGATTTATCCATGAGCTCCACGCCGTTCCAGCGGATCGAGCCGCTTACTGGCTTGACCAGGCCCATAATGGCCTTGGCCAAGGTGGTCTTACCGCCGCCGTTGGGACCAGTAACGACCACAAGCTTGTTGTCCCCGATGGTCAGAGACACATCGTTGAGGATACCGAGCTCTTCGCCGGCCTCGTCCGGCACCCGGTAGGTCAGACCTTTGATTTCCAGCATAAACCGTAACTCCTTTGTATCTGCGGTAATTGGGTCTATTTTCGCTCTCCCGGGGCATTTTATACTCTGTAAGTTCTAAACCAACGGGAGAGTTCGTTTGTTGTCCGAAGTGGCGGATATCATTATAGCACCCTTTTCGCGATTATACAAGTATCTCCTAGCAAATTACTATGGATTTTGTGGACCTGAGGCGCCCCGGCCCGCCCAGGCATAGGATAGAGGGAAAACAGCCGACAGGAGGTGCCGTCTATGTCCAATCTTCCCGCCTCTTCCCCGGTGGACGGCCGGGACCCGGAGGTCTTTGCCCGGCTCTGGGCGCGCGTATCCCGGCCGGAGGCCACCCCTATTATACCCAATTCTGCTCCCGCCGGGACGGCGGGAGCTACCCCCGCGCTTCCGGCCGCCCGCCCGGAGGGCCGCTCTCCCGCCCATGCGGAACCCCAGGGGCGGGAACTGGAGGAGGTCCCCTGCCTGGGGCGCGCCTCCGCCGTCCACGTTGCTCAGCTCCAGGGGCAGATTGCGGAGGAACTGGAGACCACACGGTTTTATCAGGCCCTCTCCCACCGCGTTCCGGCCGCCCTGGCCCCCACCCTGGCCGCTCTGGCCGCCCAGGAGCTCCGCCATGCCAAGCGCCTGGGCGCCGCCTGCTTCCTCATCTCCGGGGTCCGCTACTGGCCTGACCGCCGGACTGCTGTCCCTCGGGGCGCCTGGATGGCCCTGCTGCGCCAGGCTTTTGCCGCCGAGCAGCAGACGGCCGCCGCCTACTGTGCTTCCGCAGAGGAGACCCTGGATCCGGCGCTGGGAGCTCTCTACCGGGAGCTCGCCGGTGATGAGGCCCGCCATGCCGGGGTCTTGCTGGACCTATTTGAGCGGCTGTGACCCAAAATGGCGCGCCGCGGAAGAGGCTCTTCCGCGGCGCGCTTTTCAAAAACGGGCTGCGCCCGGCTCCCCTGAGCGGAGCCGGGCGCAGGTCAGTCCGTGAGGGTCAGCCTCTGGATTGTGCTGGCAATCGAAGCGCCCGTATAGTACTTGTCTGCATAGAAGAGGCTGAAATTGAGGATATACTCTCCAGAGGCTACAGAGGCATACTGGTCCTCATCCAGGGAGCAGACCACCTCCTGGCTCTCCGGCGTCAGAGGGAGGGAGAGACATTCGATCCACTCGCCCCCTACATAGAGTCCGGCCCACAGAACCAGCTCCTCCTCCACTCCGGCGGGCACCTTCACATCCAGAGTGAAGAAGGCCTTCTCCGTCCGGGATACCCGGCTGGGGCCGGAGAAAATAGCTACCTGGAAGTCCCGGCTATCATACCCGGCCACCCGCACCGCGCAGGAGGCGGATACCCCGTTGGATGCCCGTGCAGTCACGGTGCAGTCCCCCGTTCCCTCCGCCGTGATCGTGCCGTTTTTTACACTGGCCACCGCCGGATTGCTGGTGCTCCAGGTAATGCGGGTGTCGGCGGCCTCATAGGGCAGGGCCACGGCGGTAATGGTGGTGGACTCCCCCGGCTCCATCAGGAGGGAAGTGGAGGTGAGGGCCACCCGCTCCACTTCCACCTCTTCCGCCGGAGCGGCGGTGACTGTGACCTCCAGGGGCTCCGGCAAGGTCACCCCGCTGGCGGAGGCCATGTGGAAATTCAGGTAGGCGGTGCCCGGCGCCTTAGCCAGGAGGGCCCCGCCAGGGGCTACCTCTACCACGCTGGAATCGGAGGAATAGAGCTGCGCTTCGGCGGTGACGTCCACGTCATAGGACCCGCCCTCCTGCACATAGTGAGCCCGCAGGTAGACGGAAGTCTCCTCCCCAACGGCCAGCTCCACAAAGGAATGGGACCAGCGGAAGCCGGTCAGCTCGGCCGCCTCCGGTTCTGCGGGCGGCTCCTGGCCGGGGGACGGTGTGGGCATGGGAGTGGGCGTCACCGTAGGAGCCGGAGAGCATGTGGGGGTGGGCTCAGGCACTTCTGCCGCGCTGCGCAGGTCTAAAATCCCCGCGCCGCCGCCGCTCTGGGCCATGGGAGACGTGCAGGCGCACAGTGCTTCCTCCAGGCGTGCGGGGGAGAGGGCCTCCCGGCTCAGGAGCACGGCGGCGGCGGCGCTGACCAGGGGGGCGGCAAAGCTGGTGCCCGAATCGGTGCGCAGCCCACCGTCCGCCCTCAGCCCGGTTACGTCTACACCCGGGGCGGACAGGTCCACACGGTCTCCGGTGTTGGAAAAGTCCGCCAGCCGTCCGTCCGGACCGGTGGCAGCCACCACAATGGCCGCTTCACACCGGGCGGGGGAAAAGAGGGCCGTATCCGCCCCGCTGTTTCCGGCGGCCGCCACCACTGCCATGCCCCCTTCCACCGCGCTGGCCACCACTTGGTCAAAAAAGGGGCTGGCCCCCATGGTGAAGCTCAGGTTGGCCACATCCGCCCCCGCCTCCTGGGCAAAGGTGACTGCGGCGCAGAGAATGGACAAAGGCGCCTGGCCCAAGGTGCCGCTCTGGGCAAAAGCCCGGATGGGCAGGAGGGAGACGTTCTCCGGCGTATAGGCGGCCACCAGGGAGGAGACAAAGGTGCCGTGGCCGTTGGGGTCGCCCTCCACTCCGGCGTGGCCCTCCTGAAAGTCGAAGCCCTCCTCCAACCGGCCCGCGAAGAGCCCCAGGGCCGGGGAGATGCCGGTATCGATAACCGCCACCGTGACGGCCCGGTCTCCCGCCGCAGTCTGGGCAAAGGCCTCCAGGCCGGTGGCCTCATTTTCCCAGCCGCCGGTCACCCCGCCGGAGAGAGCGGCCTGGACGGCCGAATCGGCCGTCACGGAAAAGCCCGCCTGCTCCAGTGTCTCCTGGGCCCCAGCGGCGGCGCTGGTGGTGGAAAAGGACAGGGCAAAGAGCCCGCCCCCCAGGTCCAGCACCTCCGCCCCGGTCTCTTCTAAGGCAGGGCGGTCCCCCGCCCGGGCCAGGACCAGCAGGCGGCGGGCCGCATAGGTGTTCTCCACCGTGACGGTCTCTGTCTCTTGATCCCATGCCACGGCGCAGTCCAGGGCCTCCGTGACGCCCCGGACGGGGAGATAGGTCCGCTCTTCATAGAAGCAGGGGGCCACATCCAGCTCCACCGGCGCTCCATCCACATAGATGGTGGTATCCCCTGCCTCCAGCTGGATGGACCGGCCGCCGGCCTGAATGGCGACGCGGTTGCCCCCCTGGTACGCGATCTCGCCCCCCAGGGTCTCCACAATGGCCCGGGCGGGCAGGAGCGTGCGCTCATTCACCGCCATGGGGGCGGTGGCCCGGCCCGGATCAATGGCCACCGTCCCGGTCTCCCCCAGGGTGGTGGTGACCGCCATTTCCGTCTCTCCCAGCGTGAACGAGAGGGCGGCCGTCTCGTCCCCGGTGTCCTGGATCCAGGCGCTCAAAGTCTCATAGGCCCGGACGTCTGCCCCGACATTCTGGGCCCCGGCGGCAGGGGCGGGGAACAGGCCCGCCAGCAGGGCCAGGCTCAGCGGCAGGGCGGGAAACAGGCGGTTGAATTTCATGCTAAGACCTCCTTTTTCACTCAGACGATTTCCCGCGCATTGAAACCCGGTACGCGGACCGGCCCGTTGGTGGTTCCCAGCTCCAGTCCATGGCCCATTCACCTCCTTAAGATGATTTTATTTTATCGTAAATCTACCCTTATAGGAGTCAGCAAGATTTCTGATTTTAAAAAGCTCAGAACAGAAGTTATCTTATATATAAGATAAGCGCCCTGGCAGAAGCCAGAGCGCTTTTCAGCGGTCTCCATGCAAACCCCTCACTCCGCCGGGCCGGGCGCCAGAAAATCCGGTGTGCTGCGGACGCTCTCCCGGTCATAGTCCCGGGGATCGGGGAGGTTCTTTTGGGGGTTGTGGTCGTGGACCATCCGGCTCACCCGCTCCCAGTTCTCGCTCAGCATTTCCCAGGAGCACAAGTAGGGGTGGAGCCGGGCCAGTTCCAGTTGCTGCCGGGGGTTGCCCAGGTCCAGGTAGGCCGCGAGCTGGGCCAGGCCGGCCTGCCGCCAGCCCCGGGTGTACATAAAGTAATTCCAGCGCATATGCTCGGCCTGGGCCGCCCGCTCCAATCGCTCCTTCCCCAGCGCCGGGTCCTCCAGCCAGGCCCGGTAGCGCCGGCCCAGCTCTTCCTCCGCCTGAGCGCTACCGTAGAAATGCCAGTCGGTCAAATAGACCCCCGCGGCAAAGGCCCGGTAGATGAGGTGCAGGGCAGCCAGGCGGGAGCTATCCCGGTTGTACTGGCTGCCATAGTAGTCATGGAGCGCGGCCTGGGTGGGGGCCTCCCCGGCACTGACGCCGTAGTAGGAGGCGTGGATGGCAATGGCCCGCTTTTCCAGCAGGTCCCCCTCCAGGGCGGCATAGGAATACAGCCGCCGCTCCGCGCCGAAGAACGAAAGGGCGTAATTGGCATACCACTGGTATCCAAAGGGCTGGGAGGCTCCCACCGAGAGGGTGCGGGCAATGCGGGCCGTCCGCCCCTCCCGGCAGCGCACCGCAATGACGGGCAGCCGCCGGAAAGCCGGGTCTCGGGCAAGCAACCCCCGGCGCAGCGCCATTCCCAGCTCCAGGTTCTTCCGGTCGTCCTCCTGGGCCGCCACGAAGTAATTTCCTCGGGCCAGGGCGGCCTCCACGGCTTCTTCTGTCTCTCCGGCGGCCTCCGGGCACAGAGGCAGCGCCTCCAGATCCGCCTCCAAGAATTGGGGTTGGATCTGCGACGTTCCGGAGCGGTCATAGAGGCCGGGACAGAGCTGGCGGAACCGCTTTTCCAGCCCGGCGGCGTCCGGCGCCAGAACGGCGATGTGCAGCGGATACTCCTCCAGATAGGCGGCGGCAATGGCCTCCCGGACCACCCAGAGGGCGCAGGGCGAGCCGCCCAAAAGGACCAGCTGCAGGTGCTTCTCCTCCGGGTTCTGAAGGCTGGGGACAAAGAGGGGCGTGGTGGAGAGCAGCTCCTGGGCCGCGGCCTGATCGGGGTCCACAAGGCGCACCGGGACGTCATAGCCCTCCGTGCCGCTCAGGCAGGCATCCAGCAATGCGGCGGCCGGGTCCTGCCGGGCGCGCACATACAGGCGCAGCCGCCCGGCCAGGGTCCGCCGGTCCTCCGTTCGGTCCAGCAGGGGCAGGAGCCGCTCCAGGAGGGAGAGGGTCCCCTCCAGGTTGTCCTCCTCCCGCTCCCCTAGGAAAGCCAGCAGAAGGGGGGCGCCGTCCGAACGGGAGGACCACTCTGGCCAGACCTCCTCCAGCGCATCCGCCGCCGGCGCGCTGGAACAGACTAGGGCCGTCCCCTTTTGGGCCAGCTCCCGCTCCAGGCCGTCAAAGGTCCCCTCCCCCTGGCAGAGGACGACCCGCCAGCCCCCGCCCGGGAGGGACCGGGCTAACATTTGGTTCCGGGGGGCGTCTCCGTCCAGCAGGCACAGGCCGGGCGCCCCGGCGGGCTCCCCCCGCCCCTCTTCCCCGGTATCCAAGGGCCGCTTCAGCTTGCGCAGGGCCTGGGCATGACCGCTCTTGGCAGCCCGCTCCAGCCACTTCTCCGCATCTTCCGGCTGTTCCTGTCCCAGGATGAGACTAAGTTGGTACTGGCACTCCGGGTCCCCGCTCTGGGGCTCCTCCGGGCGGGCCCCTTTGCGGAAATAAGCGTCCGCCTTTGAAAGATCGCCCGCCTCCTTGGCTCTCTGTCCCAGCAGGCGGCAGGCGGCAGGATGGCCCGCCTGGGCGGCAGCCTCATACTGCCCCTGCGCCTCTTCCGGGTCAGAGGCACATCCCACGCCATACTGAAGGCATTGGGCCAGTTCATAGCAGGCGGGGCCAAACCCCGCTCCGGCGGCCCGCTGGAAGCAGGCAAAGGCCTCCTCCGGCTGGCAGAGGCAGCCGTCTCCCTGCTTCAAAACGCTCCCCCGCTCATAGAGCAGCCGGGCCTGGTCCTCGCTGAGGCTCTTTTTGACTGGCAGTCCCTCCACCGCCCTGCGCAGATACTCTGCCGCCTCCTCCCGGCGGCCCTCTCGGCGCAGCAGGCCGATATACCGCAGTTGGTCCGGCGGCGTCCGCTTCTGGAACGCTTTTTCCTCCATGGGCGCAGGTTCATCCTCGTTCCACAGGCTGCGCAGCAGGTCCAGCGTCATCAGGCTGCCCACCCCCGCCGTCAGCACACATTTCGCGAGCGCTTTTGCCGGGTCTTCCTCCGCGCAGCGCGCAAGGCGGCTTTGCAGCTCTTGCTTCTCCTTCACAGACGGCCCGTCGCTCTCTTTGTAGAATTGAATCTTGTAGAAGAGCCCCTGCAAAAAACGGCCCAGAATCTGGGCGGTCTCCGCCGCAGGGAGCGCGGGCCGCCCGTCCCGGTAGAGGACGTCCCGACAGCGGGCCTGCGTCTGGCTGAAAAAAGAGTCTCCCTCTTTTTTCAGTTCCTGGACAAGCTGCCTCCCCACCGCCTTGTTTCGCTCATCCCCGTTGAGGAACCAGGAGAGCTGGGCCGAGTAGCTGCCCTTCAACTGTTCCTGAAGGGATTTCGCCCACACCTGCGGAAAAAAGAGGGCCATATAGTCCTCGTTGGTATATCTCCGCCCATCCGCCCGCCGCGTGCCGGCGAGCTGCTCAAACAGGCCGCGCAGGGTCCCCTCTTTCTTTGTCCTCTTGGGCTCAGTCTCGCGTGCCGCCATGGCCTCTCCTCCTTCTTTTCATTGCCTTTCCGGCGAATGCTCACTTGACCAAAAAACTCAGGAACGCCCGGTCATCAAAGGACACACACCCCGGATTGAGGCGCTTGGTCCCGATGAGCAGGCCGGTACACTCCGGGTCGATGCGCAGAGCCCGAGCCAAGTAGTCCTCACACTCCTGGAGGGAATCAAAGAGCTCCGGATACCCGTCGCTGGCCAGGATCACATGGTCCCCCGGCGAGAGGGTATAGAGCACGACATGGCTGGGGTCGATGGCTCCGCCGTCCAGCACGTCGTAGCCAAAGGGGCCGCTGTAGTTGGCAAAGAGGGCCTGATCCTTCAGATAGGGCAGAATCTGCATGCGCCCCACATCCTCCGGCCCGGTGGGGAGCCCCTTCAGCCGGCACAGCTCGATATAAAAAGCCCGCAGGCTGCTCAAGAGCCAGTCCACCCGCTTGGAGTGGTCGTAATTGGTCCCATTGATGCGCAGCTTGCAGTCTCCAAAAGACCACACCTCACGCCGGGCGGACGAGGCCACCAGGATGCTGGCCTGGAGGCGCTCCTCCGGGGGCAGCTCTTCCAGGGAAGTCCCCGCCTGGGCGTAGGCGTCTGCAATCTGCTTGTTAAAGAAGGTGACAGCCTCTTCGGCGGTGCTCTCCAGGGGGAGCTGCTCCAGGGCCCGGCACAGGAGCCGGGCCACAAACACGTCCCCCGGCAGGCCGTCCCACAGCCGCGTCCCCTTAGGGGTGGCCCCGTCAATGACGGCCATAAAATGCTTGCCCTGAAACACAGCGTCACCACAGGGGCTGTCCCCGCCCGCCTTGCCCTGGACAAACGCCTCTTCCAGACGCGCCTCCATGCTCTGCCGGTCAAAGACCGTCTGCCCCACGGCCTCCAGATAGGCGCCGATGGCAAAGGCCGCCTGGGAGAGATACCGGGGATAGGAGCTGAGCAGCTCGTCCCGGAGCCTCCGCACCGGCAGGACCCGCTTTCCGGCCACTTCGAGGATGCTGTCCTTGCCCTGGAGCGGGAGGATCGCCTCCATCCGCGCCTTCTCTTCCCCCTTCAGCTCCACCGAGCAGGCCAGTCCGACCTCCAGATTGGCTTCGTTGACGAAAAGCTGGTAAAAGCGCAGGGTGTCCATGGCCACCAGCGCTTCCTCTCGCTCGATGCCCAGCTCCTCCTCCAGGCCCCGGGCTACCGCCTCGGTGAGAAGCACCGTGTTGGAGAATGCCTCATAGTCGGTGGCGGACACCCCCTCGATGACCGATACCGAGTGGAGCACCTGGCCGTAGGTCTCAGAGGCGTTGACCGAGCGGTCACACAAGAGGACGCTCCGCTCCCGCTCCTTGGCGTTGGAGAGAAGCAGCAGATTGATGCCCAGCGAGGTAAAGAAGATGCGGTCGGCGCCCAGATGGGCATAGGAAAGATTCCTGAAATGGGGATGCCCCTCCCGGTAGAGCTCCTTACACACCTCTTTCATCACCCGGTGGGTGAAGTAGTCGGTGGTAAAGAGCTCCAGCTCCAGGCAGGCCCGCTCCCCCTGGTCCTCGGTCCGGACAAAGGGCGCGATGCTGTAGATTCCAAATTTTTTGTTGTTGTAATAGGTGCCGTTCTCCTGGCTCAAAAACTGCCGGAAGACTTTGCGGCGGCTCTCCTCGATGCGCTGGACCAGGTCGGGGACGCCGGGAATCTGGGCGCAGTACGGCTCCAGCGCCGCGCCGAACACCGTATTCTCCTCCTGGAAATGCTCGGCGGCCCACTCCCTCCGGTCCTCGGGCACCTCTTCCGCGGGGGGCGCAAGGAAGAAGTACGCCCCCTTCCGGAGGGAGACCCGCATGGTCTGGCCATAGAGAAAGTAGGGGTCCCCAGCGGCAATGGGGGTGATGGCCAGCTCGCGCAGGGGAATGCGCCTGTGCTGGGGGATGCCGGGTCCGGGCCCGGCCGTGGGGAGGATATTCCGGGCGCACAGCTCCTGCCGCATGACCTCCAGCGCCTCGGGCGGCAGGTGGTAGGCAGGGATGATCTGCGTGTTTTGCAGGACAAACTCAAATCCGTTCCTCAGGGGAGCATGGTCGATTTGCAGCGGCAGGAGCGCCTTTTGCCGGGACACAGAGAAATTGACCTCCAGAGAGACCCAGGGAGACTCCATAGCGGCTTTGGAAAGCAGGAACACCACCGCCTGGGCCGGCTCCAGATAGCCCTGGCGGACGCGGGCCTCATCCTGCTGCGGGATCTGATCCCAATTCAGCTCTCGGGCGATTTCCCGGGAAAAATCCCGGCCGCCCCGGATCTCAAAGGGCGCCAGCCAGACACCGTAGCCCTGATCCTTGAGGTAATGGTAGGTCTGAAGGGCGTATTCCTCATCCGGGGATGCATAACTAATGAAAATCTGTGCCATGCCCATCACTCCTTTCCGTGTCTATTGGGTTCTCTCTCCCCGTCCCAGCGCCGCTCCCAGGCCTCCGCCCACCCCTTCATTTCCGCCGTCAGCGGCAGGAGCACCTTGTCGTTTCCGCCGGGGTATTTGAAGAACAGGATTTCGGTCCCCTGGGGCGATTTCTGAATATAGGGCGTTTGGGGGCGGATGACGAACACATCTCCCGCCTCCACTTGGTACTCCCGCCCAAGGGAGAGGTCTACATATTTGGCCGCCCCCTTGAGGAGCATCTGATACTCGGTGGCCTTGGTGTGATAGTGGGGCTTTTCACACTGGTAGGCGGCAAAGCGGGTGATGCCCAGCTCCACATGCCGGTCCAGGAGGTGCTCCAGCTCCTGGGGAAGCTGGAGATCGCCCACCAGGTACTGGCGGTGGCTGCGCTCCAGGGCGCCGTCAATGGCCGAGGCCCGGATGATCTCAATCACAGTGAATCCCCCTCTTCTCCGGCTATGGGCCGGGCGTGCTCCCAAATCCACTCGAACTGCCGCTGATAAAAGCAGAAGTTCTCCTCATCGTCGGCGTGGATGTACACGCACCGCCGGGCCTTGTCCTGGCAATGGAAGGAGTAGTAGTCCACCTTGACGGTGCTCTCCCTGGGGTCCTTCGCCCGGATCAGGAAAATGGCGCAGGGCAGGTAGAGGTCGGTCAGGCGCCCCTCGATCTGGGCGGGATAGCGCTCCATCCAGTCCAGCAGGTCGTCGTAAGTATTTGGAATGATCCGGCCCCGGTGGCGCAGGGAACCCCCGGCGATTTTGTACTGATAGGCCTCCTGCGCCGCCGGGGAGGCCGGGTCGTTCATGACCACCCGGATGCGGCACCCGTTCTCAGCCAACCTGTCGATATGCTCCCGGGCGTGGCTGAGCAGCGCCTGGCAGGCCATGGCGCATACGGCCACCTCCTCCACCGCTCCGCCTAACCGCTCTGAGAGGGAATACCGGTCCTCCACGCTCTCCCGGGATTCCAGCTTGGTGCAGGCGGTGAGTCTGCGGTAAGCCCTTTCTGTCTCGTCCGTAGGGGTCATCTTGACCAGCAGATCGGCAAAAAAGGAGGAACTGAGGTAGCGGGTATCGGTGATCTCAATGGCCTCATAGGCCTGGATCGGCCCGACCCCCTCGTACAGCTGCCCCGGAAAACGGAAACCGCCGCACAGGATGGGAATGATATTTTTCTGGAGGGCGAGCGCCCGCTCGATCTCCTGGCGGAACACGGTGTGCTCCGGCCCTTCGATCCGCTCCAGGCAATTGCCCGAGAGCACCAAAATAAAGTCCTCCGCCTCCTCGATCCCCCGCTGAAGCGCCTCAGAGAAGACGCCGCTGTAGTGATACAGGTTATTTTTGTCCCAAAAGCATGGAATCCCGTTTTCTGCAAAGAACCGGTAGATCCGCTCGGCGTAGATTTCGCCGGTTTTTTGCTGGTAGCTGATAAATGCGCCCATCTGATTCCCCCCTATTTCCGGCAGGTCCTCTTTCCCCGCTTCTTCTTGCCGCCGTGCGGCCGGCGGTTGTATCAGTCTTATTTTACCAGAGTTTATACAGGAAGGAAAGAGCAAACCCTGGGCGCCCAAGCGCTTCCAATGCTCAAAAAGGGCCCCAAGGGACAAACGCTCCCCGGGGCCTTGGTCCTATCACGCTTTTCTTTTGGGGAATGCGTCCGCAGCCTCAAATGTTCCAGCCACATCTTTTAAGAAATCCCGGATGTTCAGATGCTGGGGACAAGCCCGCTCGCATTGGCCGCAGCCGATGCAGGCGCTGGCCATGCCATGCCGGAGCGAAATATTGTTGTAGTACGCCGCATGGCTGGAAAAGCTCCCTGTGGTGCGGGAGAAGTTGTTGAACAGCGCAAAGTACTGGGGAATGGCAATGTCCATCGGACAGCCGTGGGTGCAATAGGCGCAACCGGTGCAGGGGATGGGCGTATTTTCTTCAATGATGGCAGTCGCCTGGCCGATTACCGCCCGCTCTCCCTCTGTAATGTGCCGGAAATCCCGGAAGGTTGCAGCGTTATCCAGCACCTGCTCCAAGGTGTTCATCCCGGAGAGCACCCTGACCACCCCCTCTTGGCTGGCGGCGAAGCGCATCGCCCAGGAGGCCATAGAGGCCGCCGGGTCCGCGGCTCTCAGCAGGGCCGCCGCCTTGTCCGGTAAATTCACCAGCGTGCCGCCCTTGCAGGGCTCCATGACGGCCACGTCTTTTCCATATTTGCGGGCAACCTCCAGGCATTGGCGGGACTGTACATTGGGCTGCTCCCAGTCCACATAGTTGATCTGGAGCTGAATAAAGTCCAGTCCCTCCCCGTACTGGGCGAGGATCTCATCCAAAAGCTCGGGCGTATCGTGGAAGGACATGCCTACCTGGCCGACGGCCCCCTCCGCCTTCTTTCGGGTCACAAAGTCAAAGGCGCCGTACTTTTTGCACTTTTCATAGACGTTAGTGCCCATGTTGTGGAGAAGATAGCTGTCAAAATAGCTCACCCCGCAGTGTTCCAGCTGTTCGGCGAACTTGCGCTCCAAATCGGCCTCATCCCGGAAGTCCCGCAGGGGCAGCTTGGTAGCCAGCTGAAAACGGTCCCGGGGGTGGCGTTCCACCAGGGCTTTGCGCACCGCCTCTTCGCCGTGATAGCCGTGATACGTATAGGCAGTGTCAAAGTATGTAAATCCCTGGTTCAAAAAGGCGTCAAACAATACCTCAATCTTTTCATAGTCAAAGGAATCTGGTTCGCTGGTGCGCAACAGTGGCAGACGCATACATCCAAATCCAAGGTCCGGCTTTCCTTTCCTCTGCGCCATATATACTTCCTCCCCATTTAAAGGATTACCGGCTTTAATCCGGCCGCTCGTCTTTTTTGTTATATTTTTTTCATCCCTTTTTCGTATTTTCATCAATTGAGAAGATTCTGGAGCATACGATCACAGTCCGTTCTAAAAAGCCGTCGTAAATAATAAAGCCGCCTGAACCAAATTGATTCAGACGGCTGATCGTGGAGCTGCTGGGCGGATTCGAACCGCCGACCTCATCCTTACCAAG
>CALXCU010000087.1 GCA_944386885.1 uncultured Oscillospiraceae bacterium
CCGCCACAAACCGGCCACCTTCTCGGAAGCCAACGAGATGATTGACCGATATATCCTCTTTTATAACCATGAGCGCATCCAGTTAAAGAATGGAGAGGCGCCGCTGACGCGACGCCTCTCCTACTAAAACTCAATATTTCCTACCAGGGCTCTTTTTTGTACTGTCCGCACATAATGGGGCAGTGCACGGCCCCATAGAAGAGTTCTTTATGTGCGGATGAGCATGGTAGCCTGGAAAGTCAGGCCGTCATAGGAGCCGAAGAGGAGCACCGTATCCCCCGTCTCCAAATCGCGCAGAGACAGCTCCTGGCCGTCCGCGGAGCGCAGCTCTGCATTCCCCAGGTCGGCGGTGAGGGCAGTGGTGGTCCCATTAGCGTCGGTACGCTGGAGGAGGACCTCCTTATCGGTGGTATTCACATAGAGCACCGTACCGGTGATCTGGCCGGAAGAGGTGGTGTTTCGGTCCACCTCGATGGAGAGGATCTGCTCTCCGTCCAGCACCATGGAGATCTTATAGCCCGGCTTCAGGGAGTCGATGGAGACCGCCTTGCCGTCCTGGGTAACGCTGACCCCCTCGCTGACCAGGTAGGAGCCGCTTCCGCCCCCTGTGAGCTCCACGGTAATGGTGGTGCCCGAGGCGTCCATCGTCACGCTGGTAATGGTGCCGCTGGCGTTGGCGCTCTGTGGGGTGGCGTCGATGCGGCTGATCTCCTGGTAGCGCACGGTGAGCTCCACCTGGTCTCCGTTCTTCAGCCGGTCGATGCTGCTGCGGGAGTCAGAGCGGTACACGTCGGGGGGATCGCTCAGGTCAATCTCATAGCTGGCCACCGTGCCGTCCTCCCGGGTGAGCTCCAGCACAGCCGGAATCCCGTAGGTGATCGAGGTAATGGTGCCGCTGTCGGTGGTGGAGCCTGGATAGGCGTCGATAGCGGCTACCTCCGTGCCGCTCAGGCGCAGGGTGACAAAGGAGTTGCTCTCCAGCTTGGAGAGGGCGATGCTCTCGCCATTATAGCGTACCTCTGCGCCGCTCTGGATGGAATAGGTGGTGGCCTTGCCCGTGTCCAGATCCGTAACCGTGATGCGGGCGGGGCTCTGGGAGTAGCTGACCCCCTTGACGGAGGCCTGTATGTACTGCGTCACAGTGTCCACATTCAGGGAACTCACCCGGTCATCGTCGTTGGACACCCGCAGGGTGGCGTAATCCCCCACCCGGCTGGCGGTCAGATTTCCCGATGTTCCGTTGACCGTCACATCGGTGCTGGATGAGAGGGTATAGCGGGTCTTCACGCCGCTCATATCGCTCAGCTGTACGGTGCCCACGCCCTGGGCGTTCACCGTCACGGCGGCGATGATGCCGCTCTCCTGCCGGGTGCCGCCGGTGAGGGCCACCGCCGCCAGATGTCCCAGGCCGTCTACTTGACACACCGCGCCGGTATAGCCCGCGTCCTCCTCCAGCAACTCCATGCCGCCGGTGCGCGTGCCCACCTGAACCTCGGTGAAGCGGTCCACCCGGTAGGACACGGCGCCGCTGTCGGTGCGCACGGTGAGAACGTCGTTTTCCAGGCTCGTGACCGTCCCCTCCACGCTCGCCGCCGTGCCGCTGACCCGGACCTGGGTCACCACACCGCTGCCGTTCAGGTTGGCCCGGGCATAAGAGCCCGGCTTAAGGGCGCTCCCGCTGGAGATCATGTTGCTCTCATAAATCTCGGCGTTCGCGGGCACCGAGAGGGCGTGGGTGCCGGTGATGGCGCTCTCCAACGTCAGCTGGGCGGCCCCGCCGCTGGCTACGTTCACCGAGGTGATCACGCCGCCCACCCAGTCGTAGTCCGTGTAGTTGGGCAGCTCCACCTCGATCTCCTGTTCATCCATAAAGTCCAGCGCACGCCGGAGCAGGGAGGTCATGGAGGCCCGGTTCAGGGGGTCCTTGGGGTTAAAATTGTTGTGTTCATCCCCCTTGAGCAGGCCGTACAGGTTCAGGAGATACACATAGGGCCGGTACTGCTGCGCAATTTCCTCCTGGTCCTCAAAGGTGAGGGTATAGGTGCTCAGGCCCTCGGCCACCGGGGCGAGCTGCATCGCCCGCGCCAGGTAGAGGGTCACGTTCTCCCGGGGGATGGCCTTCAGGAGGGCGTCGCTGCGCTGGAGCGCAGAGAGCTCTTCCACCGTGATGATGCCCGTCTCCAGGCACACCGCCAGATCCGGTGCCGCCCAGGAGAGCATATCCGCGTCAATGATCGCGCCGAGGGTATCGCTCCAGTCCTCGGTGACCGCCTCTTCGGTGCTCTCATCCAGGCTGGCCACCCGGGCGCAGAAGAGCAAAGCCTCTACCGCGCTCATATTGGCGTCGGGCTTGAACGTGCCGTCGCTGTATCCCGAGACCAGTCCGCGGTCGGCCAGATATTCCACATCGGTCCGGGCCCAGTGGCCGCTCAGATCGCTGAAATTGGCCGCTGAGGCGGGCACAGCCATCAGTGTCAGGGTGGCAGCCAAGGCCAGCGCCGCAGAGAGCAGTCGTTTTCCTTTCATATGACACCTCCAGGTCTCGTCCCGCCCGGCGGGCGGGACTGTGATTTTGTACGATTGGTTTACTTTGATTATAGCCGCTCCACTGGTAAATTGCAACACTTGCGGTGATTTTGTGCGCCCGGCGGCGGGCCGTTTTTTCCCCTCCGAACTTTTTCTTGCCCCTGTGTGCCCCCGCGTGATACAATGGATCGAACCATTTCCCGTCTGCCCCGATGGGCGGGCGCCTTCGATCGGTTTTTCCGGAGGTTTTATGAAAGAACGCTCCTCTCTGCGCTCCCACTGGCCGGCGGCATTTTTGCTGCTCTTCATCCTGCTGACGCTGGTGATGAGCGCCGTTTACGCCGGCTCTATCTCTCGTCTCATACAGGATGATGCCCAGCGCCGCCTCCTGGCCCGCTCAAGTGGCCAGACCGAGCAAGTCCAAGAGCAGATAAACCGGCATTTCTCTCAGCTGGAGCTGCTCTCGACGGCCTGTTCCTCTCTCTCCGGTACTCAAGAGCGCCTGAATGGACTCATCCGGCTTTTTTCCAACAGCGCTGACGCCCCTCTTCTGGGTCTGGCCGAGCCCAGCGGGCAGGTAACCTTTCTAAACGGCCATACGGCGGTTCTTCAGGGGGAGCTGCGGGACGCCGTGTCCTCCGGCGCCCCACAGGCGCTCATGAGCGCCCAACTCTCTCCAGACGGCCTCAACGAGTTGATCTATCTGGTCCCTCTGGGTGGACCGGAAGACAGCGCCCTTCTCTGCCGGGAGAGGGACCCATTTTGGGAAGATTTGCCGGCTGACCGTGGAGAAAAGCCCCTCCTCATCCGGAGCGATGGGCAGGTCATCCTCGCGGGCCGGTCGGCCGGGACCGCCCTCAACCTCTTTCAGCTCCTGGATGGACTGGGCGCGGAGCAAAATCTGGAGGATCTGGCCGCCAGCTTGGCCGCAGGGCAAACTGCTACTCTTTTCTTCTCTACTCAGCGCGGCCTGATGGCCCTGGCCGCCGCCCCCCTGTCTGTGTCGGACTGGTATCTGGTCTCCTTTCTGGATGTGGGGGAGAGTCAGTCGGCTCTCTTCCGGGCCCTGGTCCTTGGGTTAGTCATTGACGGGCTGCTCCTGTTGATCTTTCTAGCTCTTTTTCTTTTCTACCGGAGGAGCCAGAGACAACATCTGCTTCAGCTGGAGCGGGCCGCCTTTGTGGACCCAGTCACCGGCGGGGACAACCAAGTGCGCTTCTCCATGCGGGCCCAGGTCCTCATCGGCGCCCGGCCGCCGGGGACCTACGCTTTGGTTTCCTGTGATATCCGCGCCTTTTCCCTCATCAACCGTGCCTTTGGGGAGGCCGCAGGCAACCGGGTGCTCTGCCATCTGTACCGCTGTATGCACCAGAAGCTCCGTACCGGCGAGCTCGCTGCCCGAGTGGCTCAGGATCAGTTTATCCTCCTGCTTTTTCAAGTCTCTCAGGAGGATATGCGCCAGCGCTTGGAGGGATTCGCCCGCTCTTTTAACGCCTTTAACGACCGCCTCAACGAGCCCTATTACCTCCCCCTCACCGCCGGGATCTGCCCGGTATCCGACCCCTCCGCCTCCCTGGACGACCTGTGCGACCGGGCCAATCTGGCCCGCAAGCGCGCCAAGGGCCTTACCGGTGAGCAGCTTTGCTCCTGCGCCTTTTACCAGCCGGACGACCGGCAGAAGTTGCTGCTGAATCAGGGTATCTCCAACCGGATGGAGGCCGCCCTGGAACGGGGCGATTTCAAGGTCTATCTCCAGCCGAAGGTTTCTCTGGCCACCCATCGGGTGATGGGGGCGGAGGCCCTGGTACGCTGGCTGGACCCGGAGGCCGGTTTTGTGGATCCGGAAGTCTTTATTCCCGTGCTGGAGCGCAACGGCTTCATCACCCGGCTGGACCTGTACATGTTCGAGCAGAGCTGTCTGTGGCTGCGCCGTTGGGCCGACCGCGGGCTGGAACCAGTACCCATTTCCGTAAATTTCTCCCGGGTAAATCTGACGCGAAACATCCTCCCTCAATTTCAGGAGCTCCAGCAGAGGTGGAACGTACCGCCGGAGCTGTTGGAGTTTGAATTCACTGAGACCCTGGTGGGTGCGGATCCGCAGTTTTTTGCCGGCCTGACCGAAGAAATTCACCGGTGCGGGTTTCACTGCTCCATTGACGACTTTGGCAGCGGCTACTCCTCCCTGCATATGCTCCAGCGGGTTCCTGCCGACACGCTGAAGCTGGACAAATCCCTCTTCGACGGCCTGCTGGACCCCGGCCTGCGCCTCCGTTCCGAATTGCTGATCGGCTCCGTGCTGGAGATGGCCCGGCGGCTGGGCATGACCACGGTAGCGGAGGGTATCTCCGAGGCAGAGCAGATCCGCATCCTGGAACAGCTCCCCTGCGACATGGTACAGGGCTATTATTTCTCCCGCCCCCTTCCGGCCGAGGAGTTTCAGGACGCCTTTCTCCAAAAAGAGAGGCCCGAATAGAACGAGGCGGCTGGCAAAGGCCCGCCGCCCCTTCATTTTCTCTGGTTTTAACCCTGCTCCAGGAAGTGCCGGATGGCCTTGGCCACGCCGGCCTTTTCATTGGTGTCGGTGATATAGCGCCCCATGGCCTTGATCTCCGGCGCGGCGTTGCCCATGACCACTGGCATCCCCACCGCAGTGAGCATCCCCCGGTCATTGTCACTGTCACCAATACCGATTACTTCCTCCATGGAAATCCCCAGCCGCCGGGCCAGGGCGGCGATACCCGTCCCTTTGTCCACTCCGTTGGCCAGGATCTCCAAATTGTCCCGCCCGGAGGAGGTAATATAGATGTCCTCCCGCCACTGCTCCAGGCCGGCCCGCAGCTCTGGAAAAGAGGCCGGGTCTCCAATGATGAAAATCTTGTTCACCGGCAGTCCCCGCTCCCGCAGAAAGGCGGGCAGCTCATCACACACGATCCGCTTACTCCGGAAGACTTCGCCGCTCGGATAATTCCGGAACGCCTCGTTGCAGCGGGAGTTGATCACCAGCTCGTCCCCGGCAAAGAGCATGATCCCCACGTCCCACTTCTTCAGGGCCTCCAGAATATCCAGGCCGGTCTGGTCGGGAATTTTCCAGCTCTCCAGAATGGCGCCCTGGGCGATGTCGGCCACCGCCGCGCCTCCCTCGCAGACGATGAGGCTGTCGCAACCCGCGTCCCGGGCCACCTCCACCGCTTCGGGCCAGGAACGCCCGGTGGCCAAGACCACTTTGATCCCCCTGGCCCTGGCCTCCTGGATGGCCTCGTAATTCTCCCGGGGCACCCGGCAGGCCCGGTCCACCAGAGTTCCGTCAATGTCCAGCGTGATGAGTCGATACATGGCGTTTGCTCCTTTGCCTATGCCGGAGGGATCTCCGGCTGTTTCTCTGCCTCTCATTATACCCGGCCCGGAGTCGCGGCCGCAAGCGCCGGAGTGCACAAACCTGCGCCTCCCTCCCTCCGCTCTTCTGGTTCAAGTGCGCGGAAAGGCCCGGCGCTTTGCAGACGCCGGGCCTCGCTTTTCTTTGACTTGGGAATGATTACACGGGGATGTCGGGATCGGGATGGCCGCCGAAGGCCTCCACGGCCCTGGCATTGGCCTCCTGGCGCTCCTCGATGGCCTCCTGGAGGAGCATATCCTTCACCTTCATGAGGCGGATGGTGGCCGAGCGCTCATTCTCGTCCAGCTTCATGGAGATATACTGGATGGCCTCCTCCATCTGGGGGATCTTCACATACTCCAGGGCGTTGACGCGCCGCCGGGTCTTCTCGATCTCCTCGGCCAGGAGCTGGCTGGTCTTCTCGATCTCCGCCAGCTTGAGCATGTCCTGGAAGACCGAGGCCATGTTGTCCACGGCGTCATCCAGTTCGCCAGAGGTGGTGGCAAAGCCGTAGGGATAGACCTCGCCCGGGTCCTCGCTGCGGGTGCGGAAGTGGTAGACGGGCACATTGACCGACATGACGTTCTGGAACGTCATGTCCAGCTCCACACTCTGCTTCGGGTAGAGGAGGGACTGCTCCAGCATCTCGCTGGACATGATGGCCGAGGCCACGGTGAAGGAGCCGTAGGCCTGCATGAGGCCGTCCTCCACCTTTTTGCGCAGGGCCCGGTTCTCCCGCACCACGTCCAAAAACTGCTTCATCAGCTCGTCGCGCTTGTCTTTGAGCAGTTTATGCCCCCGGACGGCGGTCTTGAGCCGGCCCTTAAGCCGGGTGAGCTCCATACGGGTGGGGTTGACGTTGATGGCCGGCATGCGTTATCCCTCCTTTTTCGGGAGGTACTTCTCGATGAACTCCGGTTTGATACGCTTGAGCTCGGACTTGGGCAGGATGCTCAGCAGCTCCCAGCCCAGGTCCAGGGTCTCCTCGATGGTACGGTTGGTGTCGTTGCCCTGGGAGACATAGCGCTTCTCGAACTCGTCGGCAAACTTGGCATAGAGCAGGTCAGTGGGGCTCAAGGCCGCCTCGCCCAGGATGGACATAAGCTCCTTGTTGTCCTTACCGGTGGAGTACGCGCCAAAGAGCTGGTTCATGCTGCCCCATTGGTCCTCCCGGGTCTTGCCCACGCCGATGCCCTTATCCTTCAGACGGGACAGGGAGGGCAGCACGTCCACCGGCGGGTTGATGCCCTTGCGGAAGAGCTCCCGGCTGAGGATGATCTGACCCTCGGTGATGTAGCCGGTCAGGTCGGGGATGGGGTGGGTCTTGTCGTCCTCGGGCATCGTGAGGATGGGGATCAGGGTGATGGAGCCCGGCTTGCCCAGCTGGCGGCCGGCCCGCTCGTAAATCGTGGCCAGGTTGGTGTAGAGATAGCCCGGGTAGCCGCGGCGGCCGGGAACCTCTTTCTTCGCCGCGGAGACCTCACGGAGGGCCTCGGCATAGTTGGTAATGTCGGTGAGGATGACCAGAACATGCATCCCCTTCTCAAAGGCCAGATACTCCGCAGCGGTGAGGGCCATGCGGGGGGTGGCGATACGCTCGACGGCGGGGTCATTCGCCAGGTTGGTGAAGAGGACGGTGCGGTCGATGGCGCCGGTGCGGCGGAACTCCTGCACAAAGAAATCGGACTCCTCGAAGGTGATGCCGATGGCGGCGAAGACCACGGCGAAGTTGGCCGCGTCGTCCCCGATCACCTTGGCCTGGCGGGCGATCTGGGCGGCCAGGGCCGCGTGGGGCAGGCCGGAGCCGGAGAAAATGGGCAGCTTCTGGCCACGGACCAGGGTGTTCAGGCCGTCAATGGTGGAAATGCCGGTCTGGATGAACTCGTTGGGGTAGTCGCGGGCGGCGGGGTTCATGGCCAGGCCGTTGATGTCCCGGTACTCCTCAGCCAGGATCTCGGGGCCGCCGTCAATGGGACGGCCCATGCCGTTGAAGACCCGGCCCAGCATGTCGCTGGACACGCCCAGTTCCAGAGGATGGCCCAGGAAGCGGATCTTGGACTCCTTCAGGTTGATGCCGGCGCTGGCCTCGAAGAGCTGAACCACGGCGTTGTCGCCGTTGACCTCCAGCACCTGGCAGCGGCGGATGGAGCCGTCGGGCAGCTCGATCTCGCCCAGCTCGTCATAAGTGACGCCCTGGACTTTGCGCACCACCATCAGAGGACCGTTGACCTCCTGGATCGTCTTGTATTCACGGATCATGCGTCCAGTCCTCCTTTCGCGGCGCACGCGTCGATCTCGCTGGCCATGCTGGAGGCGATGTCGGCGTACACCTTCACATATTCCTCGGCCGGGACGCTCTTGGCGCGGCCGATCCGCTCGCGGGCGGGGATGTCAAAGAGATCAGCGGTCTGGGCGCCTTTCCCGATGGCCTCGCGGCAGAGGCGGTCATACTCCAGAATCATGCCCAGCAGCTTCTCCTGCCGGTCATAGCTGGAGTAGCTGTCGATGTCCACAAAGGCGTTCTGCTGCAAAAAGTCCTCGCGGACCATCTTGGCGGTCTCCAGGGTGAGCTGGTCGCCGGGGGACAGGGAGTCCTTACCGACCAGCTGCACGATCTCGTTGAGGCTGGCCTCCTCCTGGAGGATGGTCATGGCCTTCTCCCGGTCCCGGAGGAACGCCTTGCCCAGGTTCTCATCAAACCAGGGCTTCAGAGAGTCCAGATACAGGGAGTAAGAATTGAGCCAGTTGATGGCGGGGAAGTGGCGCTTATAGGCCAGAGAGGAATCCAGGGCCCAGAACACCTTGACGATCCGCATGGTGGCCTGGCTGACGGGCTCGGACAGGTCGCCGCCGGGCGGCGACACGGCGCCCACGGCGGTCAGGGAGCCCCGGCGCTCGGCGTCAGAGCCGATGCACTCCACCATGCCGGCCCGCTCGTAGAACTGGGCCAGACGGGAGGACAGGTAAGCGGGGTAGCCCTCTTCACCGGGCATCTCTTCCAGGCGGCCGGACATCTCGCGCAGGGCCTCGGCCCAGCGGGAGGTGGAGTCGGCAATGACGGCCACGTCGTAGCCCATATCCCGGAAGTACTCGGCAATGGTGATGCCGGTGTAGATGGACGCCTCACGGGCGGCCACGGGCATATCAGAGGTGTTGGCGATGAGCACCGTGCGCTTCATCAGAGACTCGCCGGTACGGGGGTCTTTCAGCTCGGGGAACTCCCGGAGCACGTCGGTCATCTCGTTGCCGCGCTCGCCGCAGCCGATGTAGACCACGATGTCCACGTCGGACCACTTGGCCAGCTGGTGCTGCACCACCGTCTTGCCCGAGCCGAAGGGGCCGGGGACGGCGGCGGTGCCGCCCTTGGCGATGGGGAAGAGGGTATCAATGATCCGCTGGCCCGAGCAGAGGGGGGCCTTGGGGGGATACTTGTGCTTGTAGGGCCGGCCCACACGGACGGGCCACTTCTGCATCATGGTCAGGTTGACCGTCTCGCCCTTGGCGGTCTTCAGCACCGCCACCGTATCCTCCACGGTGTAGGCGCCCTTCTTGGCCACCAGCTCCAGCTTGCCGCTCAGGTTGGGGGGGACCATGATCTTGTGCAGGACTACGCTGGTCTCCTGGACGGTGCCGATCACGTCGCCGCCCTGGACCGTGTCGCCCGCCTTGGCTGCGGGAACAAAGTCCCATTTCTTGTCCCGGTCCAGCGCAGGGACCTGGATGCCGCGGGTGATGTTGGCGCCCGCCCGCTTCATGATCTCCTCCAGGGGGCGCTGGATGCCGTCGTAAATATTCTCAATGAGGCCCGGCCCCAGCTCTACCGCCAGGGGAGAGCCGGTGGTCACCACCTCGGCGCCGGGGCCCAGGCCGGAGGTCTCCTCGTAGACCTGGATGGAGGCGGAATCGCCGCTCATGGTCAGGATCTCGCCGATCAGGTTCTGCTCACCCACGCGGACCACGTCGGCCATGTTGGCGTCCTCCATACCGGTGGCTACCACCAGCGGGCCGGAAACCTTAACAATTTTGCCCATTCGGTCTCAACCTTCTTTCAGGTTTGAATTTGGTTATAGGATGTCGGCGCCCACAGCCCGCTCCACGGCGCTCTTGACATTGGCCATGCCGATGCCAAGGGAGCCCTCCTTCCCGGGGATGAGGATGATAGCGGGGGTCAGGGCGTCTTTATAGCGGGCCACTTCGGCCTCCATGCGCGCGGCGTACTGCTCGGTGAGGTAGACCACCGCGTAGTTCTCCTTGGCCAGGTCATGGAGGGTCCTGCGGGCCTCCTCCACGGTATCGGCAGGGAACACATCCAGGCCCAGGGCCTTAAAGCCCAGGACACTGTCCTTGTCCCCCAGGACCGCGATCTTATAGCTAGACATAGGGATCACGCAGCCTTTCCCGGATGGTCTCGGCGCTCAGGCCGGCCATCCGCCCGGACAGGATGGTCCGGATGGCGGTCAATTCGGCCTCCCGGGCGAAGAGGTAGCCGAGAACCGGCTGTTCGCCGAAGGGGACCCGTTTGGCCTGGAGCACATAGTCGTTCAGGGCGTTATCACACAGCCGCTCGAAGGCGGTAAAGGACCCGCCCCCTGACGCCAGGGACGCCCCTGCTGCCGCGGCCTCTCCCAGCCGCCCGCCCCGGAAGACGCCCGTCAGGTCGCCGTTCTTGGCGTTGAGGATGGAAGAGACATCCACATTCCCGCCGGGGACCAGGGCCTGGGCCAAAAAGTCACTGCCCTTCCCCATCCGTGCCGAGCGGACCGCCGAGCGCAGGTTGGCCGTGTCGGCCATCAGCTTCACATAGCCCCGCAGGAAGGCGCTCCCGCTCTCCTCTGCCGAGGCAGTCATCTCTGTGAAATAGGCCTTATCCAGGATAAAGTCGGCCTGCTGCGGGTCGCCGGTGGCGCCCAAGGTTTCCCGGGCGCGGGTGACGGCCTCCCGGAAGGTGGGGGTATAGTCCCGCAGCTCGCCCCGGTGGAAGTCGTCGGCCAGCTTTTCCGCGCTGTAGCGCCCGCCGCTGGTAAGCAAACGGGTCCCATCCACCCCCATGGCCGTGGCCTTGAGCATGGTTTTGGCGTTGTGGTAGTCGTATTTCATGCGAAATACGTCCAACAGCCGCCCATTGGGCACCGAAGTGCCCAGGTCCCGGTAGACCTCGTCCCTGGCCTGGGCCAGGACCTGGTCCAGGTGGGCGGCGGTCAGGCTGCTCAGCTCGCCGTAGCCGCACTCGGCGAGAATTTTGACTGCGTCCTCGTCGCTGCTGGCCTCCACCATCCGGCTGCGCCGCTCCTGCGTCAGGAGCTTGCTCTCCATGGCCCGCACCCGGGTGGAAATGCTGAGATAATCCGTGTCTTTCAACGATTTGGACAAGACACTTCCTCCTTTCCCGTCGGTGTGGCCGCCGTCATACCTGGTCCTGGAAGAGCAGTTTGGCCACAGGGCCGTCCAATTCCCGGCGCTGGAGCCGGACCAGGGTGTCAAACGTACCGTTCACTTCCACTTCTCCGTCGCTGAGGATAAAGCCGCCCTGGATGGGGCGAGTCTGGGCGGAGAGGGTCAGACGGCCCTTCTCACCCAGGGCCTCGTTGGCCCGGGTGACCACCGCTTTCCCATAGCGCGGGCGGTCTTTCTGGGAGAAGATGACCTCCTCCTTGCCGGTTTTGGCGGCCTGCGCCACCAGCCGGGAGACCAGGTCTACATACTCTTTCTCCGGCAGGTTCTGCAGCTCTTCCAGGGCCTTTTCAAAGGCCTGGTCCAGCATCTCCTGCTTTACTGCCAGGAGGGTCTTGCGCCGCTCCAGCTGGGCCACGCCGGCGAGCCGTTCCTCCCGCTCGGCCGCGGCCTTCCGGCCCCGGTCCAGGATGTCCTGGCTCTCCCGCTCCGCCCGCTGGGCATATTGCGCCTTCACTTCCGCGGCCTCGGCCGCGGCCTTGGCCTGGATGGCGTCGATCTCGCTCTGGGCCTCGGCGTCGATCTGTTGGATTAATTTTTCAATGCCGTTCATATCATACCAGCCTTTCCGGTGTTCCCCGGCGGCCTTAGACGCCCAGGTTCAGGTTCAGGAGCATGAGGAAGGAGGCGAGCAGGCACAGGATGGCGTAGAACTCAACGGTGATGCACAGGATGATGCCCTTGGCCCAGTCGTTGGGGCGCTTGGCCATCAGGGTAATGGCGGTGGCGGCGACGCGGCCCTGAGCGGGGGCGGAAATGGCGCAGCCGGTGGCCATGGGGATGCAGGCGCAGGCCACACGCAGGCCGTCGGAAATGCTCATGCCGACGGCGGTGCCGCTGAACACGCCCATCTGCAGCAGGGCGAAGAACCAAACCACCAGGCCGTACAGGCCCTGGGTGCCGGGGATAACCTGAAGGATCATGACCTTACCGAACGCGGACGGGTCCTCGCACAGCAGGCCGTTGCCGGCCTCGCCGGCGATACCACAGCCCCGGGCGGAGCCAGCGCAGCTCAGACCGCAGGCCAGCGAAGCGCCCAGGAATCCGATGGCCAGACCACCGAAATCAGCAAAGAAACTCATAGTATTACTCCTCCTTAATGTCTACATATTTGGTGTTGTAATTAAGGGGCCGGAACGGCCGTCCGCCGTCTCGATACCACTTGCCAAAGAACTCAAGGAAATGCAGGCGCATCGTATGCACAAAACAGCCGATCAGGTTCAGCGCAAAGTTCAGCGTATGGCCGATCAGCGCCACCGGGATAAACAGCACCAGTCCGCCCAGTGAGCCGAGCTGGTTGAACACGCTGGCGATGACCGAGCCGGCCAGCATCAGCGCCATCAGGCGGGAGTAGGACAGGATATCGCCCAGATACCCGGTCACACCGTTATACACAGCGCTGAAAATGTTGGTAAAGCGCCCAAACCCCTTGCCCTGCAGGAAGGCGGTCACCACCATGATGGCAATGCCCACAAACAGGACAACATTGCTCTGGGCCACTGCCATGACCACGATACCAGCCATGATCACCCACCAAGACAGGTCGGCAATGGCGTCCAGCCAGTGCCCGTCCCGGATATTCAGATAGGTCCCGATGCCCACGCCGACGGCCAGGTGGATCACGCCGATGCACATGGCTAAGATGAGCACATACAGGGGATTGTTGCCCTCCAGCAGATTCAGGGGCAGGTCAATGGCAATGCTCTCGCCAATGTGGATGGTCCCCAGGTGGGGAACTAAGCTCCACTCCTGTCCGAAAATGCTGCCCACCACGCTGACCGCGTCGCCGAAGAAGCCGCCGGTGAGGAATCCAATGATGCATGCGCTGATTCCGCACTGGACCAGCAGGCACATCATGTTTTTCATCGTGCCTTTCGGCTTCATTTTCGTCAGACACACCACGCCGGCAATCACCATCAGCAGGCCGTAGGC
This sequence comes from uncultured Oscillospiraceae bacterium, assembly GCA_944386885.1. Classification (GTDB taxonomy): domain Bacteria; phylum Bacillota; class Clostridia; order Oscillospirales; family Oscillospiraceae; genus Pseudoflavonifractor_A. The sequence continues at coordinate 13,283 of CALXCU010000087.1, forward strand.
CATATCGGCAAACATGATGCCGAAGAACAGCGCAAAGGACGGCATGATAAATGGGTTGGGGTCCAGGCCGTTATAAGCCGGCAGGCTGTACATCTCCGTGATCACATTGTAGGGCCGGGTCAGCTTGTTGTTTTTGAGCTGGATCGGTACCTCCTCATAGTCCTCCGGCGCGGGAACCTCCGTCTCCCAGGCACAGGTGAACTTGCTCAGGATCTCGGAGAGCCGTTCCTCCGACTCTGCGGGGATCCATCCCTGGAGATAGAAGGCGCTGCTGGTGTCCAGCAGGCGGGTGGCGGCCTCCTCCCGGGCAATGTCCTGGGTAGAGCGGTCCACCGCGCGGCGCAGATCATCCCGCCGCGGGGCGAAGGAGGCAATATGCTCCTGCTCCTTGGCCAGTTCCTCGCCCAGCCGGGCGATCTGGCCGTCCAGCATGCGGTCATTCTCCGCCGCCGTCCCCGTCCAGCCCCGCAGGCGCGAGCGGGAGAAACCGAAGGGATACATGGCCTCCACACAGGCCTCCTCCGCACTAGCGTGGCAAAGCAACAGGAAGTACTGCAGATTCTCGTCCGTACTGGCGTGGTAAAGCTGGCTCATCTCAGATGCCGCAGTCACCGCCGCCTCCAGCGCGGCAAAGTCGGCCTTGGCCGGGATGGTGCCGAACACCAGGGAGATCATCTGATCCCCCTCCAGCTCCAGCGGCACATCCAGGGGAATCCAGGGCGCCAGAGACGCCTTCTGATTTTGCAGCTTGGCCTGCTCCGCAGACATCCGGGCAATGGTTCGCTCGCTTTCCAGGATGGCGTTGGCCGCCTCCAGCGCGGAGGCGTAGAGGCCGCTGTCAAAGAGCTCATCCTCGCTCAGCACCGGGCGGGTGCGGAAGAGTCCCTCCTTGACGGGTGCATACTTTTTCAGGGCCGCCAGGGCATTGTTGAGCAGCGCGTTCTGCTCCCGGGCAGTCGCCAGGCCCTGCCCACCAGGCCTGGCCAGCGCGGCCTGATCCGGGTCGTCCGGATCGATCGCGGGCTCGTTGATCTCCACGCACCCCTGCTTCTGAAGCAGGCGGAACAGCGGATCGCGGTCCGATTGCATGCCGAGCAGCCGCAGCCGCTTCATTTTGACAATGGACATCAGACCTTCACAACCCTTCTTACAATCAGTGCCGACGCCTCTGCCATGCGGCCTTCGGCCGCCTTGCGCAGGCTGTCACGGGCGCGCCGCGTATCCTCCGCGGTCTGCTCCGCCTGCTTCGAGGCGCGCGCTTCCGCTTCCTTCAGATACCCGGCAACCTCCGCTTCCGCCCTGGCTCTGGCCTGGGCCAGGGCCTCTTCCCCAGCCCGCTTGGCATCCGCCACAATCTGCTTCGCCTGGGCCTGAGCGTCTGCTTTCCGCCGCTGGGTCAGTTCTTCCGCTTCTGTTACCTGCTTGATTCCCTCAAGAGACATGCTCTCACCGCCTTTCCTCCAGTCGTCTGAACAGGGGAAATTCCCAATTCTAAATATAATGATACTTGAATTATAGTAGAATTTCAAGTTTAAAATTGCTGGTATTCTTTTTTCTGTCCGATTCCCAATTCTTGTTTTCTTCTGCCATCCCGCCTCAAAAAACCTTGAAATTGGGAAAAAATCGGAATTTTTGGGGCTTCAGAATGTCATTTTTTTAACATATCTAATTTTTCATTGTATTACATCTCATTTTTTGTGTAGATTGCATATTCTTGGAGGCGTAAAAAGAGCGCCTCAGCATATATCCGAGACGCTCCTTCCATTTATGATGCACGCTCACTTTTAAGGCAGAATAGCCCAGCTCTCCCCGGCTCCCCCAGCCTGGGCGGAAATCGGTACCAGCGCTGCGGCGGGATCGGCATATCCGGCTCCGGACAGGGCATTCAGGGCGCTCTCCTGGGTCACATCCCCCAGCTCCACCCACAGCCGTTGGGCGTTCTCCGCCATGCCGGAGAGGCTCTGACCACTGGTTGAATCGCTCCCATTGGCGACCACCGCGCCCGTCGTAGCGATGGAGAGCTTCACATCCGGATATGCGGCGGACAGAGCCTGGGAGACCTGGTCATAAAAGGCAGTAACGACACTCTGAAACTGCGCGGGATCATAGGCTTCCCCGGTGCGGATGGATTGCAGGTAACCATCCACCGGGTAACCGCTGTTGCACAGCAGGATCTCGTCAAAGCCCAGGCCGGCCAGCTCCAGGCACACGTCGGTGGCATACTGCCGGGCGGCGGCGCTGGTGGGGCTGAGCCAACGGTAGTCCCCGTTATCCCGCCAGTTGTAGTTCCGGTTGGTCTTGACGCCCAGCTCGGGTACATGATAGGGGACCGTGTTGTCCCGGAAGCAGGAAACCCGGGCCACGGTATACATCCCCTCCTGGGTATTGAGGTTCTGGATGGCCTCGTTGAGGGTCTCGCCGCTGGCCGTGGACTGGCCCTGGGCAGCCAGCTCCAGCTGGGAGACATAGCCCAGCGAGCCGTCGTCGGCCTTCATATCAAACACAGCGGCATTGCCTCCCGCCGCCTCCAGCTGCTCTTGGGCAGTGCCGTCGCTCAACGCAGTTCGCGGCAGCAGAACCGCATGGAGAGGCTCTTCTGGTTCGGGGGTCGGAGTCGGGGTCGGCGTGGGCTCCGGGTCGGTGGAAATGACCACCAGAGGTTCGCTCTCCTCCGGCGTCTGGCTGGTTTCTGCGGTCTGGAAGGGCAGCTCCAGGCGGAAGCCGTCGCCGGAGTAGACGCCGAAATGATCCAGCACAAAATAGGCCCCTCCTACCGCCAGTAATGCCACAATCAGCAGCGCGATGATGACTTTCAGCAGCGTGCTGGACCGGGACCGCCCCCGGTAAGGCCCATAACCATATCCGCGATATCCACGATTACGCATGAATCAACTCTTCCCCTTACTCCTTTACTTCATAGCTGCCGCTCTCCGGCTTTTTTCGGTTCATCCGTGCGGTGAGGGCCGCATCCAGCTTACGGAACGCCTCGGCTACTTGCCGCTTGTCCTCCGGAGGCATCTCTCCCAAGAGCGTATTGAAGTAACCGCTTACATCGGTCTCTGCCTTCTTTCTCAGCTCATAATACTGCTCCGTGGCCGCCACATAAATGACCCGCCGGTCCTGCTCCGACCGCTCCCGCTTAGCAAGGCCCAGCTTCTCCAGCCGGTCCACAATGCCCGAGACTGTGCTGTTGGCGCTGCCCGTCCGCTCGGCGAGCACGCTGATGGGGATTGGTCCCTCCTCACCCAGCACATTGAGGACCAGCGCCTGGGGGAAGGTCAGGTTCAGCTTTCCAAAATGGGCCCGGAACTGCTGCGACATATGCTGTGTCACTCTCAGATAGGACATCAGGACATTGGGCACATTATCCATACATGTTTCACCCCTTTTCCCGGTCAGAATCCTTCGTGCTTCCGTACTTTTCCCAGCACATTTTGTCCCTCTTTCATGGTAAGAGAATAGCGCCTGCCCGCCCATTTGTCAACCAAATTTCCAGGTAATTGTTCGCTTTTTGACAAATCCTCCGTTCAACCCATGGCCGGGGTGGTCAGCCGTACCAACACCGCGGCCAGCTCCGCCCGGGTGGCCGCCCGTCTGGGAGAGAGCGCTCCGCCGCTGCCGGTGATGAGGCCGGCCCCCACGGCATGCTCCATGGCGGTCCTGGCCCAGGAGGAGACGGTATCTCCGTCCCGGTAGAGCTCCAGCACGCCCTCGGCGGTATCGCTCTGGGCGCTGAGGGCATACTGATAAAGGAGCACTGCCAGCTCCTCCCGGGTGATGGCGCTCTCCGGCCGGAAGGCGCCGGTACCGTTTCCGGCGGCTATCCCCTGCTCCTGGGCCCAGGCCGCCGCCTCAGAATACCAGGTGTCCGCCGGCACATCTGCAAAGGTACACTCCGCTGCGCTCTCCGGCGCACCGGATAGCCGCCAGAGTACGGTCACCGCCATCCCCCGCGTGACCGCCCAGTCGGGGCTGAAGGTGCTCGCGCTGGTGCCGCTCATCAGCCCAGCGGAAACCACCTCGGCCACTTCATCGCAATACCAGGCATCTGCGGGTACGTCGGTAAACGCCGCAGGGTCCACCGGCGCCTGAACGCCGTCTGCCGCCGTTGAAGGAGAGGGCGCAGGAACAACAGACGGTGCCGCTGCTTCTGCCGCCCCCGCCGGCAGGGCCAAAATCAGCGCCAACGCCGCCGTACCGGCCGCCCGCCGGGCCGCTTTTCTGATTTTGGAGCTGTATTTCATGACCGTTCCACCCTTTCCTCCTGTTTCAGAAGTGTTTGATTTCTTTTTTATTTTATCACAGTTGAGTCCCTATTTTCTTTAAAAATTTATGAACAGTGGCTATTTCCGCAGGCATTCAAAAATACGGCTTGATTTTTCTGATACAGCGTGATATAGTTAACCCACGTTGAAAAGGGAGTAGTTCCGGGCCCGCTGGTCCGGGAATGCCGTCAACACCACGGTCTGTCCGGAGCGGACCTGGCGGCATACGCCGGTTTCGGTAACAAGACTTTTCAGCGGTTGCCGTTCTACGCAGCCGCTGGGGGGTCTTTTTTCTTTGCCCTCCCGGCACTGCCCCACTCGAAACGAAAAGGATGTGCAGTTATGTCAGAAGCCTACTACAAGCAAACGGCGGAAGAGGCGCTCCAGTCCCAGGGCGCTACTTCCAGCGGGCTCTCGCCCCAGGAGGCCGCGGCGCGCCTGGAGCGGTTTGGCCCCAACAAGCTCAGCGAGGGCAAAAAGAAATCGGTGGCCGCTGTGTTCGCCGAGCAGTTCAAGGATCTGCTGGTGGTCATCCTCATCATCGCAGCCATTATCTCCGCCATCTCCGAGAATGTGGAGAGCACCATCGTGATCTTCGCGGTGCTCATCCTCAACGCCGTGCTGGGCACAGTGCAGTATTTAAAAGCCGAAAAATCCCTGGAGAGCTTAAAGGCCATGTCCTCCCCCACTGCCAAGGTCCTGCGGGGGGGCGTGCGCCTGGAGGTCCCCTCAGCCCAAGTGGTGCCCGGGGATATCGTACTCCTGGACGCCGGCGACCTGGTGGTGGCCGACGGCCGCATCCTGCACAACTACTCTCTGAAGGTCAACGAGAGCTCTCTCACCGGCGAAAGCGAGGGGGTAGATAAGACCGCCGATCGCATCGACGGCGACCAGGTGGCCTTGGGCGACCAGAAGAACATGGTCTTTTCCGGCTCCCTGGTGACCTATGGCCGGGCGGAAGTGCTGGTCACCGCCACCGGCATGAATACCGAGCTGGGCAAGATCGCCGCCCTGATGAACCAGACCCAGCAGCGCAAAACGCCCCTTCAGAAGAGCCTGGACGACTTCTCCGGCAAGCTGGCCATTGTGATTATGGTCATCTGTGCCGCGGTGTTTGCCCTGTCCATCTTCCGCAGCCATATGGGCATTCTCGACTCCCTGCTCTTCGCCGTGGCCCTGGCCGTGGCCGCCATCCCGGAGGCTCTGAGCTCCATCGTCACCATTGTGCTGGCCATGGGAACCCAGAAGATGGCCAAACAGAACGCCATTATGAAAGACCTGAAGGCGGTGGAGAGCCTGGGCGCCGTGTCGGTCATCTGCTCGGACAAGACGGGCACCCTGACCCAGAACCGCATGACCGTCCAGAAGCTCTATGCCGACGGCAAGATCATCCCCAGCGGGGAGGTGGACCTGTCCAACGACCCCCAGCGCCTGCTCCTCAAGATCGGCATCCTGGCCAGCGACGCCACTTTTGACCCGGAGAGCGGCGCCTCCATCGGCGACCCCACCGAGGTGGCCCTGGTGCAGCTGGCCGAGCAGTTTGACGTGGAGGAGACCCTTTACCGCAAATATCACCCCAGAGTCCAGGAGCTGGCCTTCGACTCCGACCGCAAGCTCATGAGCACCCTCCATGTGCTGGATGGGGTGCCCACTCTGCTGACCAAGGGCGCGATCGACACCCTCCTGGCCCGGTCCAACCGGCTGCTCACCGCCCAGGGGGAAGTCCCCATGACGGAAGCACAGCGGCAGGAGATCCTCGCCGTCAACGAGCAGCTCTCCAACGAGGGCCTGCGCGTGCTGGCTTTCGCCCAGAAGGAGCTCACCGACGTGAAGGAGCTCACCCTGGACGACGAGCAGGACTATACCTTCGTGGGCATGGTGGCCATGATCGACCCGCCCCGCCCCGAGTCCATCCAGGCCGTGGCCGACGCCAAGCAGGGCGGCATCCGCACCATCATGATCACCGGCGACCACAAGGTCACCGCCTCGGCCATTGCCCGGCAGATCGGCATTTTCCAGGAGGGAGACATGGCCCTCTCCGGCGTGGAGCTGGACGCCATGAGCGATGAGGAGCTGGACCAGATCCTGCCCAAGGTCTCGGTCTACGCCCGGGTATCCCCGGAGCACAAAATCCGCATCGTCTCAGCCTGGCAACGCCGCGGCTGCATCGTCTCCATGACGGGCGACGGCGTCAACGACGCCCCCGCCCTGAAGAAGGCCGACATCGGCGTGGCCATGGGCATCACCGGCACCGAGGTCTCCAAGGACGCCGCGTCCATGATCCTGGCCGACGATAATTTTGCCACCATTGTCCGGGCGGTGGTCAACGGCCGGAATGTCTACGCCAACATCAAAAACGCCATCCAGTTCCTGCTCTCGGGCAATATGGCGGCCATTCTCTGCGTCATCTACGCCTCCGTGATGGGCCTCTCCGTGCCCTTTGCGCCGGTGCACCTGCTGTTCATCAATCTGCTCACCGACTCCCTGCCCGCCATCGCCATCGGCATGGAACCCGCCCGCCGCGGCCTGCTCAATCAGAAGCCCCGGGATCCCAAGGCCCCCATTCTGGACAAAGCCCTGCTTGGGCGCATCTTCGGCCAGGGCCTGCTCATCGCCGTCCCCGTCATGGCCGCCTTCTATCTGGGTCTGGGCTACGGCGGCGCGGCGGCGGCCTCCACCATGGCCTTCGCCACCCTGACCCTGGCCCGGCTCTTCCACGGCTTCAACTGCCGGGGCCCCGAGTCCATCTTCCGCCTGGGCTTCCGCTCCAACCCCTTCTCTCTGGCCGCCTTCGGCGGCGGCGTGCTGCTGCTCGCCGCGGTGCTCTTCATCCCCGGCCTGAACAGCCTCTTTGAGGCGGTGGCCCTGGATGCCGGCCACATCGGCGCGATCGTGCTGCTGGCCTTCCTGCCCACCCTGCTCATCCAGCTCTTCAAGGTCATCCGGGGCGCCCGGAAGAGCTGAGGTAGGGAGGACTTGGTATGATCAAACTCATTGCCAGCGACATCGACGGCACCCTGCTTCCCTACGGGCAGCGGGAGCTGAACCCCCGCCTTTTCCCCCTGGTTGAGCGTCTGAGGGAGCGCGGGGTGCTCTTCTGCCCCGCCTCCGGGCGGCAGTACCACAGCCTGCGCCGGCTCTTCGCCCCCATCGCCGGCCACATTGCCTTTCTGTGTGAGAATGGGGCCATCCTCTACGGCCCCGGCCAGGAGGATACCGCCCCCATCCTCTCCCGTACTCCCATGCCCCGGGATGAGGCCCTGGCCCTGGCAGAGGACATGCTCCGCACTCCCCTGCCCGGCCATGTGGTCATTACCGCCAGCAATATGAGCTATCTGCTCCGGGGTTCCTCCTTCCTGGAGCCCTTCCAGCTCCATACCGGCAACCGGGTCACCCTGGTGGACACCTTTTCCCAGATCGACGAGCCCATTTTAAAGGTCTCCGTCTACGGGGATGAGGGACCCGATCTCTGGCAGGCGGCCCTCGCCCCCCGCTGGGAGGGCCGCTTCCAGATGGCCAAGGCGGGGGCCGGCTGGCTGGACTTTACCCTCTCGGACAAGGGCAGCGGTCTGCGGCAGCTCTGCGCTGCTCTTGGTGTGGCCCCGGAAGAGACCGTCGCCTTCGGGGACAATTACAACGACGTCTCCATGCTGGAATTTGCCGGGACGGCCTACCTGATGGAGGACAGCGACCCAGCCCTGAAAGAGCGCTTCCCCCTCCACTGCTCCAGCGTGGAGGACACTCTGGAAGATCTGCTCTCCACCTTGTAAAAGCTTTCCAAACGCACGGCGGAGCCGGGACCGCATGGGTCCCGGCTCCGTCTACCCTTTATGGGCCTGCCAGAGCCCAGTTCATCATCAGCAGCAGCCCAAAACCGGGTACCCCCAGGGCCCCCAGCACCAGGGCGTTGAGCAGATTCACCCCCAGGTGGATCCCCAGAGGGGCCCCGGCCTGGCTCAGCAGGGCCAGCACCGCCAGCCCCGCCCCGGTGCGGGCGGCCAGGCGCAGACACTTCCCCACCGCCCGGCGCACAGTCAGCAGGGCGATGAGTACCATCAAGCCCGCTACCGCCAGGGGCAGATGGCCCATCAGCCAATCCATTCCTGTTCCGCCTCCCCTCAGCTGGGCAGCGTGGTGGGCAGCTCCGCCGTCTCCGTCCCGGCGCTCTGGGACCGGGGCTCCAGGCCGTCCAGGGCCTTCACCTGCCGGAGCAGGTAGCCGTACCGGGCCTGGAGGGCGTTGATCTCATAGACATAGGACTCGATGAGCTCCGGGTCGGCGGCGCTGTTGAAGCCCGCATAGGCCCGTGCGATGCCCAGGCGGGCGCCCGCCAGCCCCTCCAGAAGAATTCTGCGCTCCTCCTCCCGCTTCTCCCGCGCTTTGCTCCGTCTCGTCATGGCCCCGCTCCTTTCCGCTGATCCTGTCTCCAGTCTATGGAAGAGTCTGGCCGGATATGTCCCCTTTTATACCAGTTTTTCCCTGGTATGCCGCTCTCCCTGCGGCACATACTACTCCCGGACAGGCAGGGAGGGCGCCGCTCTCCCGGAACATCTCCTTCTAAGCCGGTGCCGGGCCCGCGGGCCCTCTGGCGAAAGGCGGAGGGAGAACAGATGTCCTGTCCCGCGACGGCGTCCCAGTCCGGCTCCATCCCGGGCCGGGGCGGCCGTGGAGGGCCGCCGCACCGGAAACGTGCGGCGGCCCTCGTTGTTGAACTCTGGCAGGAGCTTTTCTTGACACCTCCCCCAAATTTGGGGTATGATAGATTGAAACAAAATTTCTATCCCAGACACGGAGTGAAACAGGCCTATGGCAAAACACGCACAGACAGGCTACGGCAACGAATCCATTTCCGCCCTGAAAGGCGCCGACCGGGTACGTAAGCGGCCCGGTGTTATTTTCGGCTCCGACGGGCTGGACGGCTGCGAGCACGCCGTCTTTGAGATCCTCTCCAACGCCATCGACGAGGCCCGGGAGGGCCACGGTAACCTCATCATTGTCACCCGCTACGCCGACCGCTCCATTGAGGTGGAGGACTTCGGCCGGGGCTGCCCGGTGGACTGGAACGAGCGGGAGCAGAAGTACAACTGGGAGCTGGTCTTCTGCGAGCTCTACGCCGGCGGCAAGTATCAGAACGGCGAGGGGGACAACTATGAGTACTCCCTGGGCCTGAACGGCCTGGGCTCCTGCGCCACCCAGTACGCCAGCCGGTATTTCGACGCGGTCATCCACCGGGACGGGTTTGAGTACACCCTCCATTTTGAGAAGGGCGAAAATGTGGGCGGGCTGAAGAAGGAGCCCTACATCGGGAAAAAGACCGGCTCCCGCTTCCATTGGCTGCCCGACCTGGAGGTGTTCACCGACACCGACATCCCGGCAGACTATTACCGGGACGTGCTCAAGCGCCAGGCAGTGGTCAACGCCGGCGTCACCTTCCGCTTCCGCAACCAGGTGGGCGCCAACAAGTTTGAGACCGAAGATTTCCGTTATGAGAACGGCATCATCGACTATGTGAAAGAGCTCGCGGGGGAAAACACCCTCACTCAGCCGGTGTTCTGGCAGACCGAGCGGAAGGGCCGGGACCGGGCGGACAAACCGGAATATAAGGTAAAACTGAGCGTCTCCTTCTGTTTCTCCAACGCGGTGCAGGTCATTGAGCACTACCACAACTCCTCCTGGCTGGAGCACGGCGGCTCCCCGGAAAAGGCGGTGAAAAGCGCGTTCGTCTCGGCCATCGACGCCTACCTGCGCCAGCAGAACAAGTACCAGAAGAGCGAGAGCAAAATCACCTGGGCCGACGTGGAGGACTGTCTCGTCCTGGTGAGCAACAATTTCTCCACCCAGACCTCCTATGAAAACCAGACCAAGAAGGCCATCAACAATAAATTTGTCCAGGAGGCCATGACTGACTTCCTCAAGGAGCAGCTGCAGGTCTATTTTATTGAAACCCCCTTCGACGCGGAGAAGATTGCCGAGCAGGTGCTGGTCAACAAACGCTCCCGGGAGAGTGCCGAGAAAGCCCGGCTGAACATCAAGAAGAAGCTCTCGGGCAATGTGGATATCTCCAACCGGGTGCAGAAATTTGTGGACTGCCGCACCAAGGACACCGAGCGGCGGGAGCTCTACATTGTGGAGGGCGACTCGGCCCTGGGCAGCGTCAAGCTCTCCCGGGACGCAGAGTTCCAGGGCATCATGCCCGTGCGGGGCAAAATTTTGAACTGCCTCAAGGCCGACTATGCCAAGATTTTCAAAAGCGAGATCATTACCGACCTGCTCAAGGTGCTCGGCTGCGGCGTGGAGGTCCAGAACAGCCACGCAAAGGATATGTCCTCCTTCGACCTGATGAACCTGCGCTGGAACAAGGTGGTCATCTGCACGGACGCCGATGTGGACGGCTTCCAGATCCGCACGCTCATCCTCACCATGCTCTACCGCCTCACCCCCACCCTGATCCAGCGGGGATATGTCTACATTGCCGAATCCCCTCTCTATGAGATCACCTGCAAGGAGAAGACCTGGTTCGCCTACTCCGACAAGGAAAAGAACGACATTCTCTCCACACTCCAGGGGAAAAAGGTGGATATCCAGCGTTCCAAGGGCCTGGGCGAGAACGATCCGGACATGATGTGGCTGACCACCATGAATCCGGAGACCCGTCGGCTCATTAAAGTCATGCCCGAGGATGTGGAGCGTACCGCCACCGTCTTTGACCTCCTGCTGGGGGACAACCTCCAGCGCCGCAAGGACCACATTGCCGACAACGGCTATAAATACCTGGAGCTGGCGGACATCTCCTGACGCCGGCCCAATTTCCCGAAAAGGATGGATACCATGCCCAAGAAAAAAGCCCCGGAGAGCGGGGCGAAGAAAGGAAACAACCCCAACGTCATGGGGCTCCGGGCCCAGGTGCTGGAGCAGCCCATCACCCAGACGCTGGAGCTCAACTACATGCCCTACGCCATGAGCGTCATCGTCTCCCGGGCCATCCCGGAGATCGACGGCTTCAAGCCCAGCCACCGCAAGCTCCTCTACACTATGTACCAGATGAAGCTGCTGGGGGGCGCCCGGACCAAGAGCGCCAACGTGGTGGGCCAGACCATGAAATTGAACCCCCACGGCGACGCGGCTATTTATGACACCATGGTCCGCCTCTCCCGGGGGTACGGCGCCCTGCTCCACCCCTTTGTGGACTCCAAGGGCAACTTCGGCAAAGTTTACTCCCGGGATATGGCCTGGGCCGCCCCCCGGTACACCGAGGTGCGCCTGGACGGCATCTGCGCCGAGTTCTTCCGGGACATCGACCAGGACGCGGTGGACTTCGTGGATAACTACGACGGTTCCATGAAGGAGCCCACCCTCCTGCCCACCACCTTCCCTAACGTGCTGGTCAGCGCCAACCAGGGCATCGCCGTGGGCATGGCCTCCAACCTGTGCGGGTTCAACCTCTCCGAGGTGTGCGACGCCGCCATCGCCTGGCTGCGCAAGCCCGGGTGTGACCTGCTGCCCATCCTGAAGGCCCCCGACTTCTCCACCGGCGGGGAGCTGCTCTACGATGAGAAGGCCATCCGGCAGATCTATGCCACCGGCCGCGGTTCGGTGCAGGTGCGCTCCAAGTGGCGCTACCTCAAGCCGGAGAATCTCATCGAGATCTACGAGATCCCCTACTCCACCACCGTAGAGGCCATTATGGACAAGGTCTCCGAGCTCATCAAGGCCGGCAAAATCAAGGAGATCGCCGACATGCGGGACGAGACGGACCTCAACGGCCTCAAGCTCACCATCGACCTCAAGCGGGGGGCCGACCCGGACAAGCTCATGGCCCGCCTCTTTAAGTCCACCCCCCTTCAGGACGCCTACTCCTGCAACTTCAACATCCTCATCGCCGGGATGCCCCGGGTGATGGGCGTGGGGGAGATCCTGGAGGAGTGGACCGCCTGGCGAATGGAGAGCGTGCGCCGGCGCACCCACTTCACCATCGGAAAAAAGGCGGAAAAGCTCCACCTGCTCCAGGGCCTGCAAAAAATCCTCCTGGACATCGACAAGGCCATCCAGATCATCCGGGAGACAGAGGAGGACGCCGAGGTCATCCCCAACCTGATGATCGGCTTTGGCATTGACCAGGCCCAGGCCGAGTATGTGGCCGACATCCGCCTGCGCAACATCAACCGGGAGTACATCCTCAAGCGTACCCAGGAGACGGCCGCCCTGGAGGCGGAGCTCTCCGACCTGCGGGATTTGGTGAACGACCCGGCCCGGGTGAAGAAGGTCATCATCTCTGAGCTCCAGGCTGTGAAAAAAAAGTACGCCGCTCCCCGGCGCACCGAGATCCTCTACGACTACACAGAGGCGACCGACACTGCCCCCGAGGAGGAGATCCCCTCCTACCCCGTCCACGTCTTTCTCTCCCGGGAGGGGTATCTGAAGAAAATCACCCCCCAGTCCCTGCGCATGAGCAGTGAACAGAAATACAAGGAGGGAGACGGCCCCTTCCTCCAGTGGGAGGGGACCAATCGGGACGAGCTGCTGGTCTTTACCGATCAGCAGCAGTGCTATAAATCCCGCCTCTCCGACTTTTCCGACACCAAGGCCAGCGCTCTGGGGGAGTTCCTCCCCACCCGGCTCGGTATGGACGCCGGGGAGAGCCCGGTGTGGGCCTGCGTTACCGGGGATTACAAAGGTCATGTGCTCTTCTTCTTTGAAAACGGCAAGGCCGCCCGGGTGGAGCTCTCCTCTTATCAGACACAGACCCGGCGCAAGCGCCTCACGGGGGCCTATTCGGATAAGTCCCCCCTGGCCGCCGCCCTTCTCCTTCAGGAGGAGCGGGAACTGGCCGTTTTCTCGAGCGAGGGGCGCTGTCTCCTCTTCCAGACCGCCGCTCTCGCCCCGAAGTCCACCCGGACCACCCAAGGCGTGCAGGTCATGACGCTCAAGCCCAAGTATCATCTGGAGACGGTCCGCCCTCTGGAGGAGACTTCCATTGTCAACCCGGCCCGCTACCGGGCCCGGGCCCTCCCCGCCGCCGGGGCTCTCCTCCGCGGGGAGGACCGGGGGGAAGCGCAAATGACCCTCTTGGATTGATTCAGACGGAAACGAGGTTTTTCCCATGGACAAATCGAAAATTCGGCAGCTCGTTCTCTCCTATCTGTGGATCACCCTAGCCTCAGCAGTCTACGCCATCGGCTTCGACTGGTGTTATGTACCCAATCAGATCGGTTTCGGGGGAATCACCGGCGTGGGACAGATCGTCAACCACTTCCTGCCCTTCGCCCCCATTGGTACGGTGGTCATTATTCTGAACATTCCTCTCTTTTTGCTGGGCTGGCGGCTCTTGGGCGGGCACCTGCTCTTCTCTTCCCTGTACGCCATGTTTGTCTCATCGGTCTTTACCGACCTCTTCGCCGCCCTTATTCCCTTTCAGCCCATGGATCCCATGCTGGCCACCATCTTTGGCGGCCTACTGGTAGGTCTTTCTCTGGGGGCGGTGCTCCTCCAAGGGGCCACCACCGGGGGGACCGACCTGCTGGCCCGGCTGCTCAAGCTGAAGATGACCTGGCTCCCCATGGGCAAGCTCCTCATGGCGGTAGACCTGGTGGTCATCGCCGCGGTGGCTCTCACCTTCCGTAATTTTTCCAGCGCCCTGTACGGCGTGGTGTCTCTGTATATCTCCTCAGTTGCCATGGATATGATCCTCTACGGCATGGACCAGGCCAAAGTAGCCTATATCATCTCCAGCCGCCCCAAAGAGGTGGCCCAGGCTATCTTGGGGGATCTGGACCGGGGCGTTACCGTCCTTCACGGCATGGGGGCCTGGTCCGGAGAGGAAAAGCAGGTCCTCCTGTGCGCCTTCAAACAGCGGCAGATCGTCCCCCTCAAGCGCATGGTCCGCGCCATTGATCCGGAGGCCTTCCTCATCGTCTGCGACGCCCACGAGGTACTGGGGGACGGCTTCCGCTCCTACCAGCAGAACGAATTGTAAGCCCATATTCCTTCCAAATCTTTGAAATTTGTTTTTTAGGAGGTCATTACTATGGCAAATCTGGACGCGCTGCGCACAAATCTGGAAAAGCACGGCTTCCACACCGTCTATTTCCCCACCGCCAAGGAGGCCGCCGACTACCTGGACGGCAAGCTGGACGCCCGCACCATCGGCATGGGCGGCTCCGTGACCATCCAGCAGATGGGACTCATGGAGCGCCTGGCTGCCCACAATACGTTTTATTCCCACTGGGCAGGCGCCACCCATGAGCAGGCCGCCGGGGCGGAGGTCTACCTCTGTTCGGTCAACGGCCTGGCCGAGACCGGTGAGCTCATTAACATCGATGGTACCGGCAACCGGGTGGCCTCTACCATCTACGGCCATAAGGAGGTCTATTTTGTGGTGGGCATGAACAAGGTCGCTCCCACCTATGACCAGGCCCTCTGGCGGGCGCGGAACATCGCCTCCCCCAAGAACGCCCAGCGCCTGGGGGTCAAGACGCCCTGCGCCGCCAAAGGCGACAAGTGCTATGACTGCGACAGTCCCCAGCGCATCTGCCGGGCCCTGACCGTCCTCTGGCGCAAGCCCAACGCCATCCCCTACGCCGAAGTGGTCCTGGTGGGCGAACCCCTGGGCCTGTAAGTACATCGCTCCTACGGAAAAGGAGGTCCCCATGAGACGCATCCTCCCGGTGCTGCTGCTCCTCGCGCTGCTGTGCGGCTGCTCGTCCATGCTGGAGCGCACCTATCTGGTGGTCACGCCCCACCCGGAGCACCCCGCGATTGCCGACGACTCCGACGTGCTCCAGGTCTCCACTTATCAGGACCTGGTCAACGGCGTGCTCTACTTTGTCAATCAGGGCGCCGAGTCCGGGGTCATCCGCCTGGTGGACTACACCCGGGACGTGGAGAGCGATTTGAACAGCGCCTGCCTGGAGGTGGCCCGGGACGCCCCCATCGGGGCCTATGCTGTGGATTTTATCAAATACGACTATACCCGGGTAGTCAAGTACTATGAGGCCAGCATCACCATTTCCTACCGCCGTACCCTGGAGCAGATCCAGTCCATTCAGAATGTGACGGGGAGCACCGCCATCCGTGCGGAGCTGCGGGAGGCCCTGCTGGACTTCGCCCCCGAGTCGGTACTCCACATCGCCTATTTTAATGAGGATGAGACGTATATCGAGGCCCTCATCCGCCAGGCCTACTATGACGCCCCCGCCGCCGCCTTCGGCATGCCCGAGTACACCGTCTCTCTCTATCCGAAGACGGGCAGCGAGCGCATCGTGGAAATCCTCCTCACCTACCCGGAGGACCCAGAGGTCCTGCAGCGCCGCAGCGCCCAGCTCCAGCAACAAGCCGCACAGCTGACCGAATCCTTTCAGGCTCTCTCCTCCCGCCGTGCGGCGCAGTCCCTCTTTGAATTGCTTCGAGACCGGGTAGAAGCCGCAGAACCGGCGTCAGACGGCTCCCGCTCCACCGCCTATGCCGCCCTGATGGAAAACCGGGCCGACAGTCAGGGGGTAGCCCTGGCCTTCCAGCTGCTGTGCCAGACACTGGGTTTAGAGAGTACCGTGGTGGAGGGGACTCTGGAGGGCCAGAGCCACTTTTGGAACATCTTTGCCTTGGAGGACGGCTCTTACCGCCATGTCGACGCCAGCCGGGCCGGGGGGCTGCTCCTTACCGATGAGGAACTCTCCGCCCTGGACTATCAGTGGGACCGGGAGGCTGTTCCCGCCTGCGGCAGTATCCAAGCCGCTCCCTCCCCCTCCCTGCCTCTGCCGCCCGTACCAACCGCCTGAAAATTTGCCTTGACTTTTTGCCGCTCAGCCATTATAATAGCACCTGTCTCTTGCAGGTGTAGCTCATCTGGTAGAGCGCCACCTTGCCAAGGTGGAGGTAGCGAGTTCGAGCCTCGTCACCTGCTCCAGAAAAAGAAGGACGTCCAGTGGACGTCCTTCTTTTTTTTGCTGTCTGGGGAGGTTCCTCGCAAACCTCAGCGGTTCCTCCTGCCTCAGGCGAACGGATACGCCTCTTCTACGCCCAGCATATTCCGGAATTCCGCCACCGCATGCTCCAGATGAAAGATGGCCAGCTGATAGCCGGTCTTTTCGTTGTAAATCTTCTGCATCTCCGGTGCCCCCGCCAAGACCTGTTTGGCGATGGTTCTGATAGTGGAAAACGCCCAAAATGACCCACGCAACTTTGTCTGCCCAGCTGAAGCAATTCTGGAGCGTATTCGGGTTTGGGGTATGGAGTACATCCGTTCTATGCGCGCACCGTAATCAGCCTGGGACATCCTTCCCTAGTTGAAATCGAAATTTCTTCTTGACAAATTACTTTTCTTTCGCTATAATATCATTTGTCTCTCGCAGGTGTAGCTCATCTGGTAGAGCGCCACCTTGCCAAGGTGGAGGTAGCGAGTTCGAGCCTCGTCACCTGCTCCAGCTCGTCGCAAGCGACATATCGCTTGCGACGAGCTTTTTCATTTTATTACAAAGCTCATCGCGCGCTCATTCTGCTGCTCCTCGCTTCCAAACCGAACCCGCTTCGCTGGGCTTCGGTTTGGGACCGCCGCTTCGCGGCGGTTTTATCTTATCGCGAGAAGATATCGATTTCAACCGTCCCTTCCAGAAAAAAGAAGGACGTCCAGTGGACGTCCTTCTTTTTTCTTCTCCGCTCCTGCCTTGTATTTCGCACCTGGGACGTTTATAATGGAGCTGCCCCGATTCTTGGGGACACTGACGGGAACGGAGGTACCGCTATGTACCAGATCTCCAATTTTACCGACAACGACGATGTAAAAATCCTCTCCAGGCTGGGCCCCTTTCAGATCATTGAGTATCAGCGGGATCTGAGCGTGTCCCCCAGCTCGGCCATCACAGCTTACTACAGCGCCCAGATGAATGTGAAAAAGCGCCAGCTGGTCTGCGACCTGAGTGAGGCCAACGTGACCATCCAGGCTGGAGCCATGCAGTGGATGCTGGGCAATGTGAACGCCACCACCGGCATCAAAGGGGTGGGGGATCTCTTTGGCAAGGCTGTTCGGGCCAAGGCCAGCGGCGAGTCAGTCATCAAGCCGGAGTACACCGGCGACGGCATTTTAGTACTGGAGCCCACCTACAAGCACCTCATCCTGCTGGATGCCGCCGATTGGGGCGGCTCGGTGGTGCTGGACGACGGGCTCTTCCTGGCTTGCGACTCCAACCTGAAGCACAAGGCCGTCATGCGCTCCAACCTGTCCTCCGCCGTAGCCGGCGGGGAGGGTCTGTTTAACCTGAGCCTCAACGGCTCCGGCGCCTTCTGCATTGAGTCGGAGTGCCCCAAGGAGGAGCTCATTGAGATCACCCTCCAGGACGACGTGCTCAAGATCGACGGCAACTACGCCATCGCCTGGAGCGGGAGTTTGAACTTTACGGTGGAACGCTCGGGCAAGAGCCTCATCGGCTCGGCGGCCTCCGGCGAGGGGCTGGTGAACGTCTACCGGGGCACCGGCCGGGTGCTGATGATGCCCACCGCCAAGATGCCCAACGTATAAGACAGGAGGTCTTTTTCACAATGGTAACCATGGCACAGCGTATTGAGTCCCTGCGGACCGAGGTCAATCTGAGCCGCCCCGCCCTGGCGGCGGCCCTGGGCTTCCCCAAGGGTTCCATTGAAAAATTCGAGACCGGGCGGCAGACTCCCTCCAAGGAGCAGATGGAAAAGCTGGCCGGCTACTTTGGCGTGTCCCTCTTCTATCTGCGGGGGGAGAGCAACGACCGCACCCGCCAGGAGGACTGGATGGACGCCGTTCCGGCCGAGGACGACGGACCGGGTTATGTGCCCGCACCCGCTCCCAAGCCCAAGCGTCCCAAGCACGAGGAGCCCCAGGGGGCCATGCTGGACGCCCTGCTGGCCAGCAAGCCGGTGCAGGAGCTGCTGCGGGGCATCGTGCTGGACACCCTCCGCTCCCCCGAAGGGCAGGAGCTCATCCGCCGGGCAGTGCAAAAAAAGTGACAATTCTGCCAAAAGCGGCCCCGATGGGGCCGCCTTTTTTTCTGCCATTATCATAGATGCTTGAAATTCTTAAAAATTACGGTATAATAAGGAATGGAAAACAAAAATGCGGTAGCTCCGGAGTGTTGGCGCG
>CALXCU010000088.1 GCA_944386885.1 uncultured Oscillospiraceae bacterium
TATGTACCGTACTCTTTGAGACGCCAAAGACCTGTGCCGCCGCCCGGACGGTAATCCGGTGCTCCACGATGTAGTTTGCCAGTGCCTGGGCACGCTCCTCAATGTTCCCTTTCAATGGCAACACTCCCAACTGTGTTCTGTCTCCAGTCTATGCATCCAGTGGGGCGGGTATGTGGTTTTGCGCTGAGGCCCTCTGAGGCCGGACAGAGGGAGCGGCGCGATCAGACAAAATATCTGTAAAGTAATTTAACAGTACAATAGGATAATCTCTGGTTCCGCCCCCTTCTATTTGGGACGGACAGGAAAAAGCGCCCGGGACGTTTTTTAAAACGTCCCGGGCGGCTTGCTCTGTGGTTCAGCGCTTGATATCGTAGTTGGTGTTCATCAGGTTGAGGATGGTCTCGGCGTCGTCGGTAATGTTGGCATCGCCGTGAATCGTGTGCTTGATGACGCTGCTGGCCACGGCGAAGTTGAGCATGTCCATGGGGCGGTAGTGGTGCATCATAGCGTAGATGAGGCCGCTGGCGAAGGCGTCGCCGCCGCCCACCCGGTCCAGGATATTGAAGGTGAACAGGCGGCTCTCGAAGGTGTGGCCCTCATACCACATGAAGGCTTTCAGGCTGTTCTCGCTGCCGCTGTGGGCGTAGCGCACATGGCGGGCGATGCACTTGAGGTTGGGGTAGCGGGCCACAAAAGCCTCGAACACGTCGGCCTGCTGCTCATACGAAGGCTGGAGGGGTACGCCGTCTTTCCAGTCGCCCTTGCTGTGGTCCTCTTCATCCTTCCAGAGGTGGTAGGGCTCAATGCCCAAGAGAACGTCCACATAGGGCAGGCACTGGGTGCAGAAATCCCGGGCCTCCTCCCAGGTCCACAGGGCGGAGCGGAAATTGCCGTCAAAGCTGATCGTCATTCCCAGCTCCCGGCCGGTCTTCAGGCAGTCCAGCACCAGCTGGGCGCAGCTGGTGCTCAGGGCGGGGGTAATACCGCTCAGATGCAGCCAGTCAAAGCCCGCCAGCAGGGCGTGCAGATCCACTTTGCTGAAGTCATACTCGGTAATTGCGCTGTGCTTGCGGTCGTAGGTGACCTTGCTGGGGCGGATGCCAAAGCCGGTCTCCAGGTAATAGGTGCCCAAACGGTGGGTAGGGGTTTCCTCAGGCGTGGACAGGATGACAGGGGTGCAGTGCACGTCGTTGCTGCGCAGGGTGCGCACCGCGCTCTTGCCCAGGCTGTTGTTGGGAACCACGCTGAAAAAGGTGCTGTCAATGCCCAGATTGGCCAGGGCCAAGGCGATGTTGGCTTCGCTGCCGCCGTAGCTGACCTCAAACTCATTGGCCATGCGAATTTTGGCGTAGTCGGGCGGGGTGAGGCGGAGCATAATCTCTCCTACAGTGATGAACTTCTGGGGGCTCTTGGCGTTGCGCAGCAGAGGGTTGGAGTGTTCCATAACAAAGCCTCCTCACAAACGGGCGGGGCCGGCCGGGCGGCCGGCCCCATGGCGTCTTTCTTACCGCTGGATGCGGCCGGAGCCGTCGCCGCCGGCCAGCTTTTCTACCTCGGCCAGGGTGACCAGGTTGTAGTCGCCCTCAATGGTGTGTTTCAGGGCGGAGGCCGCCACCGCGAACTCCACCGCATCCTGGGTGGACTTGCCGGAGAGCAGGGCGTAAATGAGGCCGCCGCCGAAGCTGTCGCCGCCGCCCACCCGGTCGATGATGCGCAGCTCATACTTCTTGGAGAAGCAGTACTCGCCGCTCTTTCTGTCGTAGAGCATGGCGCTCCAGCCGTTGTCCGAGGCGGAGTGGCTCTCCCGCAGGGTGATGGCCACCTTCTCAAAGCCAAATTTGTCGGAGAGCTGCTTGGCCACCGATTTGTAGCCCTCCCGGTTGATCTCACCGGCGTAGATATCAGTGGCCTCGGCCTCGATGCCGAAGACGTCCTTGGCGTCCTCCTCGTTGGAGATGCACACGTCCACATACTGGCACAGCTCGGTCATGGCCGCCCGGGCCTGCTCCCGGGTCCAGAGCTTGCCCCGGTAGTTCAGGTCGCAGGAGATCTTCACGCCGCGGGCCTTGGCCGCCTGGCAGGCCTGCTTGCAGATCTCCACCAAATTGGGACCCAGGGCGGGAGTAATACCGGTGAAGTGGAACCAATCCACCCCCTCAAAGATCTTGTCCCAGTCGAAGTCGGAGGGCTGGGCCTCCTGAATGGCGGAGTGGGCGCGGTCGTAGATGCACACGCTGCCCCGCTGGGAGGCGCCTTTCTCGTTGAAGTAAATGCCCACCCGGTCGCCGCCGCGGACGATCATGGAGGTGTCCACGCCGTAGCGGCGCAGGGAGTTGACCGCCGCCTGGCCGATGGCGTGGGCGGGGAGCTTGGTGACATAGGCGGCGTCCAGGCCGTAGTTGGCCAGGGAAACGGCCACATTGGCCTCGCCGCCGCCGAAGGTGAACTCCAGGTGGTCAGCCTGGACAAAGCGCTCATAATTGTAGGGCTGGAGCCGGATCATCAGCTCGCCAAAAGTAACGACTTTCATGGGGTGATTCCTCCCGGATCAATTTACTTTTTTCCCACCAGATGGACGGCGAAGCCGCAGATCTCATCGGTCAGGTAGATGGCGTTGAGGGCGCCGTCGGCGCGGTACTTGGCGGTAGAGGGGTCAAAGGTGAAGCCCTTGGCCTCCAATTCCGCCTGGGCCTGAGCTACGTCAGGGGTGCCGATGGCAATGTGGCCATGGGTGCCCTTGTAGGGCTCCTTCATGAGCTCCACATCACCGGCGAAAAAGGAGGAGTTGCCTTCCTTCACGGCAAAACCAAAGAGGGTCTGAAACAGCTTGGCGGCCTGTTCAGCCTCTTCCCGGTTGACGGCGTTGATGCCCACATGGGCCAGCGTATACTCAGCCATTGCCCCGCACCTGCTTTACGATCTCCACCGACTTCTGACACAGTGCAACGATCTCATCCCACTTCTGGTTGTCGATCAGGTCGGCAGTGACCATGTAGGACCCGCCGCAGGCACAGATGACCGGGCTGGAGAGATACTCGGCCAGATTTTTCAGGGACACGCCGCCGGTGGGCATGATCTTGAACATGGGGAAGGGCGCGCTCATGGCCTTGATCTTGGCCAGACCGCCGGACTGCTCGGCGGGGAAGAATTTCAGCACCTCCAGGCCCAGCTTGAAGGCGGTATGGTAGTCGGTGGGGGTGGTGCAGCCGGGGAAAATAGTGACCCCCTTCTCCTGGCAGTAGCGGACGATGTCCGGGTCCAGACCGGGGGTGACGATAAACTTGGCCCCGGCGGCCAGGGCCTCGTCCACCTGAGCGGTGGTGAGGACAGTTCCGGCGCCCACCAGCATATCGGGGCAGGTCTCAGACATAATGCGGATGGCGTCGGCGGCCCCGGCGGCCCGGAAGGTCACCTCGGCCACGGGCACGCCGCCCTTGACCAGGGCCTGGGCCAGGCCGGCCGCGTCCCGCTGAGGGTGGTTGAGCTTGATGACCGGCACCACGCCAATCTCGGAAATGCGCGCTTGCAGTTCATTCATGGAGAGGACTCCTTTCTTCAATCAGGCATTCCGCCGGCACGCCGGAGCGCGCCGGCGGAATGCGACAGCGTTGCTTCTTCGGCGGAAATCTTACGCCAGACCGGCCAGCTGCGGCAGGATCATACTGATAGCCGGGATGTAGGTCACCAGAATCAGGCCCACCAGGATGGCCACATAGTACCAGAGCATGTAGGGCATGGTCTTGGCCAGGGTGGAACGGCCCACCTTGATGGCCACGAAGAGGGTGTTGCCCACGGGGGGAGTGATGTTGCCGATGCACAGGTTGTACACCAGAACCAGGCCGAAGTGGATGGGGTCCATGCCGAAGGTCTCCACGATGGGCAGGAAGAGCGGGGTAAAGATCAGGATGGCGGGGGTCACGTCCATGAAGGTGCCGGCAATGAGCAGGATCACGTTCATGATGAGCAGGATGATCACCGGGTTGTCAGTGATGCTCAGCAGAGCGGCGGACACGGCCTGGGGGATCTGGAGGAAGGCCATGACCCAGCCCAGGATGTTGGATACGCCGATCAGGAAGACCACCATGCCGCTCATCTTGGCGCTCTCCACCACGATGTTCCACAGGGACTTGAGGGTGATGTTGCGGTAGCAGATGCCCAGAATCAGAGCGTAGACCACGGCGATGGCGGAGCCTTCGGTGGCGCTGAACACGCCGGCGACGATGCCGCCGATGACGACGACGATCAGGGACAGGGAGGGGATGGCCTGGAGGGTGGCCTTGCCCAGCGTGGCCCAGCTGAACTTGCCGGGGGTGCCCTTATAGCCGTTCTTCTTGGCCAGAAGGATGGCCACCACCATACAGCACAGGGCCCAGATGATGCCGGGCAGGTAGCCGGCCATGAACAGCGCGGCCACGGAGGTGCCGCCGGCGGCCAGAGAGTAGGTAATCAGGGCGTTGGAGGGAGGAATCAGCAGGCCGGAGGGGGCGGAGGCGCCGTTGGTGGCGGCGCAGAGGGCCTGGTCATAGCCCTGCTCCTCCTCGCCCTCGCGCACCATGGAGCCCACGGCGGCGGCGGCGGCAGAGGCCGAGCCGGAGATGGCGCCGAACAGGGCGTTGGCGCCCACGTTGGTCACCAGCAGCGCACCGGGGAGCTTGCCCAGAATGGCCATGACAAAATTGACCAGCCGCTTTGCGATGCCGCCTTGGTTCATCAGGTTGCCCGCCAGAATGAAGAAGGGAATGGCGGTCAGGCTGAACTTGCTCATGCCCACGAAGATCCGCTGGGCGCCGGTGACCACCGAGATATCCAGGGGCACGGTCTGGAGGATGGTGATCAGGGAGGCGATGCCGATGGAGTAGGAGATGGGCACGCCCACCACCAGCAGGACCGCCAGGATGACAATAATCATCACGAGAGATTGCATTGCCATAACTTACGCCGCCTCCTTTTTGCCTTTGCAGATGTCATAGATGTTCAGAATGGTATACAGAATGTTGATGACGCCGCAGATGGGCATGGTGACATAGAACACGCCCACGGCCACGCCCAGAGAGGAGGTCATCTGGCCCATGGCCAGCTGGGTGATCTGATAGCCGCCGTAGATCAGGATGATGGCCGAGAAGGCCATGGCAATGAGCTCGCCGAAGACGGCGAAGAACTTCTGGGCGGCGGCGGGCATCATCTCCACCACCACGGGGATATTCATATGGCCCCGCTCGCCGGTGATGAGGGAGGCACCGAAGAGGCTGGCCCACGCGAAGAGGTAGCCCACCAGTTCCTCCGACCAGGTAGAGGGGTTATTGAGGACGTAGCGGGTGAAGACCTGCCAGCAGGTCAGGGCCGTCATGGCGATCAGGCTCACACCCGCCAGGACATTCATAATGTGGTTGAGGATTTTGCGAGTCGCTTGCATGATTGGACACCTCCCTTTCTTAAGACTCCGAGGCGTACTCGGCGTTGTGTTCCTGGATCAGCTCGTAGATGGGGGCCAGGTCGGGGTAGTCAGCCAGCATCTCTTCATGCATGGGGGCCACCGCCTCCTGGAAGGGAGTGATGTCCGGATAGATGAAATTCACGCCCTGCTCGGTTTCGGCATAGGCCTTGGCCTCCTCCACGGCGGTCTCCCAGGCGTCCCGCTGGGTCTGATTGAGGATTTCGAAGCCCTCGTCAAAGATGGCGCGCTCCTCTTCGCTCAGGCCCTCCATGAAGTCCAGGTTGCCGATGAGGATATCGGGGATCATCTGGTGCATGGTGTAGGAGTAGTACTTGCACACGTCGCCGTGGCCGTTCTCGGTCAGAGCAAGCTCGTTGTTCTCCGCGCCGTCCAGCATCTGCGCCTGCAGGGCGGTGTACACGTCGCCAAAGCCCATCGGCGTGGCCGAGCCGCCCAGCAGCTCCATCATGCGCACGTTGGTGGGGGACTGCTGCACGCGGATCTTCAGGCCGTGCAGGTCGGCCGGGGTATTGATGGGCGTGTCGATGGTGTAGAAATTGCGGGTGCCCGCGTCCAGCCAGGTCACGGCCTCAAAACCGGCCTGCATGGTGGACTCGAAGATGGGCCCCACAATGTCGGGGTCGTCCATGGAGGCGTGGTAGGCCTCGGGGCTGGAGAACAGGTAGGGCAGATTGAACAGCGTATAGTTCTCCGAGAAGGTCTCCAGCAGGGAGTTGGACGCCACGCAGAAGGTGATAGCGCCGGTCTGGGTCAGCTGAACCATCTCATTCTGGGAGCCAAGCAGCTCGCTGGGAAAAATCTGGATGTCGTACTTGTCGCCCAGCTGGCTCTCAATGTACTCCTCAAAGGCCAGAAGGCCGGTGTGGGTGGGGTGGTTGGTGGACTGGTTGTGGCCAATACGGATGATCTGCACGCCGTTGGAGGCGGCGCTGCCGGAGCAGCCGGAGAGCCCGCCCACGGCCAGCGCGCCGGCAAGGGCCAGGACGGCCGCACGCTTAAACTGTTTCATAAAACCTCCCTTTCTTTGCAAACAGACACAGAGAAGCAGTTTATACGCCCGAGTAGGCGGAGAAGCCGCCGTCAATGGGGATACACACGCCGGTAATGAAGCTGGCGGCCTCGTTATTGAGCAGGAAGAGCACCGCGCCGGCCAGCTCCTTCTCGCTGTCGCCAAAGCGGCCCATGGGGGTGGCGGCCAGGATCTTGCCGGTCCGGGCGGTGGGGGTTCCGTCGGGGTTGAAGAGCAGGGCGGCGTTCTGCTTGGTGGAGCAGAAGCCGGGGGCAATGGCGTTGACCCGGATGCCCACCTTGGAGAAGTGGACGGCCAGCCACTGGGTGAAATTGGAGATCGCGGCCTTGGCTCCCGAGTAGGCGGGGATCTTGGTCAGGGGCGTGTAGGCGTTCATGGAGGAGATGTTCAGGATGTTGCAGCCCTCCCGGCCGATCATCTGCCGGGCAAAGGCCTGGGTGGGGATGAGGGTGCCGATGAAGTTCAGGTTGAACACAAACTCCACGCCGCTCTTGTCCAGATCGAAAAAGCTCTTGGTGTCGCCCTCCAGGTCGCCCACTTCAAAGTACTCCTTGTCGGTGGTGGCGCGGGGGTTGTTGCCGCCGGCGCCGTTGAGGAGCACGTCGCAGGGGCCCAGGTCGGCCAGGACCTGGTCGGCCACGGCATAGCACACATCCTTGTCCAGTACGTTGCACTGATAGGCCTTGGCCACGCCGCCCTCGGCGGTGATCTCATCGGCAAACTTCTGAGCGGCCTCCTCGTTCAGGTCCAGCAGGGCTACCTTGGCCCCCGCCCGGGCGAGGACCTTGGCAAAGGCGGAGCAGAGCACGCCGCCAGCGCCGGTGACCACGGCCACTTTCCCAGTCAGGTCGGTGTTTAATACGTTCTTTTCCATGATCGATCCTTCCTTTCTCAGTTCCCTTATGCGTTCTTTGCCTTCAGGGCCTTCTCACAGGCCTCAAAGAGTCCGTTGATATAGGCCGCGCCCAGGGCACGGTCATACAGGCCGTAGCCGGGCTTGGCGGTGGAGCCGACCTCGCTCCAGATCATACGGCCGTGGTCGGGGCGGACATAACCGTCAAAGCCGGTCTCCACCAGGGCACGGACGATCTCATACATATCCAGGCTGCCGCAGCTGGAGAGATGGGCCCGCTCCTCAAAGGAGCCGTCGTCCATGATCTTCACATTGCGGATATGCATGAAGCCGATGCGGCCGGCGGCGGAGTACTTGCGCACCATGGCGGGGATGTTGTTGCTCTTGGCGCAGCCCAGGCTGCCGGTGCACAGGCACAGGCTGTTGGCCGGGGAGTCCACGATGGAGAGGTAGCGGTCCAAATTCTCCTCGCAGGTAATGACCCGGGGCAGACCGAAGATGGGGTACGGGGGATCGTCGGGATGGAGGGCCATGACCACGCCGCATTCCTCGGCCACGGGAATGACCTTCTTCAGGAAGATCTCAATGTTCTTCCAAAGACCTTCCTCACCCAGCTCGCCGTAGGCGCGGATGAGGTCCCGGACCTCGGCCTGGGTGTAGCTGGCGTCCCAGCCGGGCAGGTGGATGTCGTCCTTCAGGGGGTCGAGGCCCTTCATCTGGTCCCAGTACATGACCAGGCTGGTGGAGCCGTCGGGGGCCTTTTTGTCCAGCTGAGTACGGGTCCAGTCAAAGACGGGCATGAAATTGTAGGTCACGCACTTCACGCCGTACTTGGCGCAGCGGCGCACGTTCTCGCAGTAGGCCTCAATGTGGGCGTCCCGCTTTTCGGTGCCCAGCTTAATGTCCTCGCTGACAGGGATGGACTCCACTACGTCGAAGACCAGGCCGTGCTCCTCACACTGGGCCTTTAGGCGGGCCAGGGATTCCTCGGGCCAGACCTCGCCGGGCTTAACGTCGTAGACGGCGGTGACGATGGAGCGCATGCCGGGAATTTGGCTGATGTACTCCAGGGAGATGGGGTCGGAGTCCCCATACCAGCGGAAAGAAAGTTTCATGTTCTCGTCTCCTTTCTCATATTTAGAAGGCGGACCGGAGGGGCCGGAGCCCCGCCGGTGGCTCAGCCCTCAATACCGATGAAGCGGGCCACGTTGTTATAGCAGATGTCTTCCACCATGCCGCCCAGCAGGTCGTAGTCGGCGGGGGCCTGTCCGTCCTCCACCCAGCCGCCGATGACCCGGCAGAGGATGCGCCGGAAGTACTCATGGCGGGGATAGGACAGGAAGGACCGGGAGTCGGTGAGCATCCCCACAAAGCGGCTGAGCACGCCGATGCTGGCCAGGTCGTGGAGCTGCTTTTCCATGCCATCCAGGTGATCGTTGAACCACCAGGCGGAGCCAAACTGCACTTTGCCGGCGGTAGAAGCGTCGTGGAAGCTTCCGGCGGCGGCCACCAGTTTTTCGTTGTCAGAGGCGTTGAGGGTGTACAGCACGGTCTTGGGCAGCGCATCCCGCACGGCCATGCGGTCCAGCAGGGCGGCCAGGGAGGCGGCGGGGATGCCGTCGCCAATGGAGTCGCAGCCAATGTCGGCGCCCAGGGCCTGGAAACGCTTGGTGTTCAGGTTGCGCAGAGCACCGAAGTGGAGTTGCATGGTGAAACCGCGCTTGGCGTACGCCTCACCCAGGAAGTCCATGATGTAGGCCTGATAGGCAGAGACCTCGTAGTCCAGAGGAGTTTCCCCGTTCAGGGCCTTGCGCATGGCCTCTTCGGCGGCGCTCTCATCCCAGACAGTGAAGTCGGGAGAACCCAGGGACTGGTCGGACAGGCGGCAGCCGCAGGAGACAAAGTAGTCCAGGCGCTTTTCCAGGGCGGCCTTCACGTCGTCCAGGGTGCGGATGTATACGCCGGCGGCAGCGCCCAGCTTCTGGAGGTAGACGGGATACTCGGCGTTTTCCACATGGATGGCCTTGTCCGGGCGGAAGGTGGGCAGAACCTGCGTGGAAAAGGACTTATCCTCGGCGATAAGGCGGTGATACTGCAGGTCATCGGCGGGGTCATCGGTGGTGCACAGAGCCTTCACGTTGCTGGAGGTGATCAGGGCCCGGGCGGCGCCGTCACGGCTCTGGAGACGGCGGTTGGCCTGCTCCCAGATGGCGGGGGCGCTCTTGCTGTCCAAAAGCTCGTCCACACCGAAGAAGCGCAGAAGTTCCAGGTGAGACCAGTGATAGATGGGGTTGCCAATGAGTTTGGGCATGGTCTCGGCGAAACGGTCAAACTTCTCCCGGAAAGAGGCCGAACCGGTCACATACTCTTCGGGTACGCCGCAGGTGCGCATGACCCGCCACTTATAGTGGTCGCCGGCCAGCCAGGCCTCGCCGATGTCGGAAAACTGCTTGTTCTCATAGATTTCCTGGGGGTTAAGGTGACAGTGATAGTCGAAGATGGGCATGTGCTCCGCGTGCTCATGGTAGAGGCGGCGGGCGGGCTCGCTGTGGAGCAGGAAGTCATCGGTGATAAATGTTTTCACGTTGCAAACCCCTTTCAAACGGATAAAATGTCCGGACATTATGTGGAGAGCTCCCCTTTTCTGCTTATATTTTATTATAAAAATTACTAGATTACCTGGGGGTTTCTGCTTGAAAACAGGTAATAATTGCTATATAATAAAATGCGATAAAAAATAGGGGGGTTATTTTAGTGAGTTTGACAATAGATGAATTTACCCTCCGCCAGACAATGGAAGAAAGTTTATTTGAATGCCACCACTACTTGGACCGGGTCCCTCCCGAAGTTGCATTTCACGAGCATGAATTCTACGAGATTTTTTTCTTTCTCTCCGGCGATGTCTCCTACATCATTGAGGGGCGCACCTACCAGCTGCGCCCGGGGGACATCCTGCTGACCAACAACGAAGACATTCACAAACCGGATATCCGTCCGGGCAAACCCTATGAGCGCTATGTGCTCTGGATCCACCCAGACGCGATCGAATCCTTCCGAAAGGTAGGGGATGACCTGGCGGCCTGCATTGTGGATGCAGCCGACCGGAAGTACAAGCTCATCCGACCGGACAGCGGTACACTCACCCGGCTCAAGGGCCTGTGTGAGAAGATGATCCGGGCCAGGAAGGAGGACAGCTTTGCCAAGGAGACCTTGGCCTACCTTTATTTATGCGAGTTCTTGGTCTATTTGAACCGGGCCTATTTTGCTTTGCCGGAGAGCATCCAGGCAGATGTGACCGAAAATGAGAAGGTCAACGAGGTAGTAACCTATATCAACGAACACCTCTCCGAGGAGCTGAGCCTGGACCGGCTGGCGGGGCAGTTTTATGTGAGCAAATTCTATCTGAGCCATAAGTTCAAGGAGTACACCGGCCTGACCCTCTACCAATTTATAATTAAGAAGCGTCTGGTAGTGGCGCGCAATATGCTGCGGGAAGGGGTTCCGGTGACCACGGCCCATCTCCAGTGCGGCTTCAACGATTACTCCAATTTTCTCAAGCTCTTCAAGCGGGAGTTTGGCCGCAGCCCCAAGGAATTTATGAAACAGGACTGAGCCGCGCCGCCGCAGGCGGCACGGAGAAGGCCCCGGCGGGATCTTCCTCCGCCGGGGCCTTTCGTCTTGGAAAAGGAATCTACAGCCGCCCGGCCTGCTTGTGTGTTGAGAAGTGGCGGGGGGTATGGTATAATGTTGAAAATATATGTGTGTATCCATCGAAAAAATGGATAAAGATTATCCTATGTTAATTTTCCCGGACTTGTGCCGGGCAGAAGGGCAGGAGAGAAACATGCGCGTGATCAGACGGGCGGCGTCTCTGGTTCTGGCGGCCGCGCTGTGGGCGGCACCGGCGCTGGCGGCCGGGGCTCAGGATCCGGTGGAGCAGCAGTACGCCCAAGAGGATACGGCCAATTACTTTCAGGCCTATAACGAGCCCATTGACCGGGAGGGGTTTTGCTATCTGGTGGTCTCCCTGATGGCTGAGCTGGAAGAAACCACAGTGGATCAGCTCTACGCCCGCCTGACGGACGCCCAGAAGGAAGAGGCCTTTGACGATGTGACGGATGAGAACAAATACATCTCTCTGGCCAAAAAATATGAGCTGGTCGTGGGCAGCGGCATGGGCGCCTTCAGCCCCCAGGCCGATGCGCAGCGGCAGGAGGTGGCCGCCATCCTGGTCAACTTTATCCGCCGCATGGCCCCCCAGCACTGGGACGAGAGCCGGGACTATACCCAGGACGTGGTCATCGAGGACCGGGTGGAGATCGACGACTGGGCCCGGCAGGCGGTGGCCTACATGGTCCAGTGCGGCCTGATGCCTCTGGATGAGAATCAGAACTTTGATCCCACGGGGACCATGACGGTGGAGGAAGCGGTACTTCTCCTCTCGAATTTCCGGCTCTATTTGGAGACGCCGGCAGACCCGGCATCCGGCGTGCCCGCGGCCGTGTGGATTGCGGGGAGCGTGGGAGCAGGGGCGGCGGCAGTGGCCATCCTGATTGCGGTGCTCCTGGGGCGCAGCCGGGCCAAAAAGCGCCGGGAGGCCGAGCAGGAGCGCCGCCGGACAGAGGACCTGGCCCAGCGCCTGGCCCCCGCCGCCGGACGGGGGACGTCAAGCCAGGCCCCCCGGAGCGGCGCCGTTGAGACCCGGCTGATCCCCCCCTCCCCGGAGAACAGCGCAGGCGGGACCGTTCTCCTAGAGCCGGAGCCCGGGCGGCCCCGGCTGCGCCTGAGCGACGGACAAAGCGGTCTGGATCAGACCTTTGCACTGGAGCGGCCACTCACTGTGGGCCGGCTGGAGGATAACCTGCTCTGCCTCTCCGACGGGGCGGTATCCGGCCACCACTGCCGCTTCTTTTGGGAGGGCGGGCAGGTCCTGCTGGAGGACGTGGGGGCCCGAAATCCCATTTGGATCCAGCGGGGGGCTGACCGGCTGGCTGTGCGCCGGGGAGAGCCCGTCCCGGTACAGACAGGAGATGTGCTTCACCTGGGCTCCATGCGGGTGCGGGTGGAGCTGACCGGCGGCGCAGGGAGGTGACGGGATGAGCCTGATGCTGGCCTTTTACACCGGCGGGGCCTTTGAGGAGGTGCTCCTCCCCGCTGACGACAATACAAATTTCGCCATTCATCTGGATGGGGCCCGCTACGGCTTGGAGGACGACCTGGAGCTGGGCCTGGAGGCGGTGGACGGGGGGTGGAGCGTCCGCCCCAGCGCGGCCTTCCGCCTGCTGTGCCAGGACGAGGACGCCTTCGGCCGCGTCCTGGAGCCCGGCGACATCCTGCGCCTGTATCCCGGCGGGGAGCGGGTGGTGACCATGGCGGTTACTGCGGCAGAGGAGTCCCTGGAGGTTTTGGAGAAATTCAGCCTGGCGGGCCTCTCCGAGGTCACCATTGGCAAGGCGGAGGACAATCTCATCTGCGTCAACAGTCTGGGCCTGGTCTCAGCCCACCACGCCCGCCTGCTGCGGCGGGGGACGGAGTGGGTGCTGGAGGATATCAGCAGCAACGGCACCTTTGTGGGCGCTGAGCGGGCCCAGTCGGGGCGCGCTCTCCCCTTTGGGGCGTGTATCAATATCTTTGGGGTCAAGATCGTCCTCTTGGGAGACATTCTGGCGGTGAGCAGCCGCCGGGGCGGGGTGCGCATCCAGCGGGCCAGCCTGCGTCCGGTACGCCCCTCCCCCGCCCTGCCCCAGGTCCGGAGCGCCGCCGGAAAAAAACGCTATTTCCGCCGCTCCCCCCGGAACCTGCCCCGGGTGTGTGAAGACCTGTTGGAGATTGAGGCGCCTCCCGCCCTGCGGGTCCAGGAAAAACGCCCGCTTCTCCTGACCATCGGCCCCTCCTTTACCATGGCCATCCCCATGCTCCTGGGCTGTACCTTGGCCATCTATGGCCGGGGCGGTGGCGGCGGCGTGTACATGTACACCGGCCTGGTCACGGCGGTGACCTCGGCGCTGCTGGGGGTAATGTGGGCCCTGCTCAACCTGCGTTACAACGCCAAGCGGGAGCGGGAAGAGCGGGAGCTGCGCTTTGAGGAGTACTCCCAGTATCTGATCCGAACCACCGACTACCTGAAAGAGAAGCAGGCCGAAAACGCCGCCGTACTGCGGGAGGCCTATCCTCCGGCGGCCGAGTGCGCCGGGTATAGCCGGGGGGACGCCCGGCTGTGGAACCGCAACCCCAAGCACCCGGACTTCCTCTTTGTCCGGGTGGGGCAGGGGGATATCCCCTTTCAGATGGATATCCGGGTCCAGGCCCGGCGCTTTTCCCTGACCAGCGACGCCCTGGCCCAGCAGCCTGAGAGCCTCCGGGAGCAGTACCGCCTGCTCCGGGATGTGCCGGTGGGGGTGGATCTGCGGGCGCGGCAGCTGGTGGGCGTGGTGGGCCGGGACATGCGGGGGGCCTTTGCCCTGAGCCGGATGCTGGTGGTCCAGCTGGCCGCCACCCACTGCTATACGGAAGTAAAGCTGGCCTTCCTGGGCGCCTCCGGGGCCGGGGAGTGGGAATTTGCCCGGTGGCTTCCCCACACCTGGTCAGAGGACCGCAAGCTGCGCTTCTTTGCCCGCAGCCAGGAGGAGAGCCGGGAGGTGCTCTACGCCCTGTCCAAGATTGTTCAGGCCCGGGCCGAGGAGGCGGAGGCCGGCAGCCCCCCTCCCCTGCCCCACTACATCCTCTTTGTGGACAGCCCTGCCCTGTTGGAAAAGGAACCGGCGGCCCGGTACATCCTGGACCCCAAGCCCGAGTATGGCGTGACCACCGTGCTCCTGGCCCAGCGGCAGGAGGATCTGCCCAACGCCTGCGAGTACATGATCGAGGATACCGCCGCCGCTTCGGCGATCTACAGCCTGGCCGACCCCCTGGACCAGCGGCAGGAGGTGCGCTTTGACGGGGTGGACCGGGCCCAGGCAGATGCGTTTGCCCGGCGACTCTCGGCGGTGCGGGTCAACGAGCTCTCCGGCGGCGGGGACATTCCGGCGATGCTGGATTTCTTTGACTTGCTGAATGTCAATGCCCTGGAAGAGCTGGACGTGGCGGGCCGGTGGAAGAAAAACCGTACCTATGAGAGCCTGCGGGCCCCCATCGGCCGGAAGGCCGGGGGCGCGGACTGCTATCTGGACATCCACGAGAAGTACCACGGCCCCCACGGCGTGCTGGCGGGCACCACCGGCTCGGGTAAGAGCGAGACCTTGCAGACTTATATCCTCTCCCTGGCGGTCAATTTCAGCCCCCAGGATGTGGCCTTCCTCCTCATCGACTTTAAGGGCGGAGGCATGGCCAACCTCTTCGCCACCCTTCCCCACACGGCGGGGATCATCTCGAACCTCTCGGGCAGCCAGATCCACCGGGCCATGGTCTCGATCAAGAGCGAAAACCTGCGCCGGCAGCGGCTGTTTGGGGAGTACGGAGTCAACCACATCGACGCCTACACTAAGCTCTACAAAAACCGGGAGGCCAGCGAGCCCCTTCCCCACCTGCTCATCGTCATTGATGAGTTTGCCGAACTCAAGCGGGAGCAGAACGATTTCATGCGGGAGCTCATCAGCGTGGCCCAGGTGGGGCGCAGCTTAGGCGTCCACCTGATCCTGGCCACCCAGAAGCCGGCGGGCAATGTGGACGACAATATTCGCAGCAATGCCCGCTTCAAGCTCTGCCTGCGGGTGCAGGACAAGCAGGACAGCGTGGACATGCTCCACCGGCCCGACGCGGCCTACATTACCCAGGTGGGCCGCGGCTATCTCCAGGTGGGCAGCGACGAGGTCTTTGAGCTCTTCCAGTCGGCCTGGAGCGGGGCCCGCTATGACGAGGACCGGCGGCTGGGCCGTATGGAGACGGCCCGGATGCTGGACGCCGCCGGCCGGGCGGCCATGGCGGGCAGCTGGGCGGAAATGCGCCGCAAGGAGCGCCGCCGCCTGGCCTGGGCGGGCCTTTTGGCGCAATACCTCCAGGAGGCCTGCGCCGCGCTGGGCCTCTCCCCCGCCCAGTGCCGGGAGGGGCAGAATGCGCAGCGCGCGCTGGACGGGGCCACGCAACGCCTGTGCGCCGGCGCGCCCTACGCCGACAGCCGCCGCAACCGGGCCCAGCTGGGCAAGATGCTGGCGGCCTGGCCCAAGGGAGAGGGCGATGCCCAGTCGGTGGGTGCCTATCTCCTCCACGCCCTGGAGGCCCAGGGGGAGAAGCTCCCCGAGTGGAAGGAAAAGACCCAGCTGGACGCGGTGGTGGAGTACCTGGCCGTCCAGGCCCAGGCACTGGGCTGTCAGAGCCGCCTGCGCCTGTGGCTGCCCCCTCTGCCCGAGCAGCTGGCCCTCGCGCAGCTCCCGGGCGCCTCCCCGGCGGCGGCGCCCCCGGGAAGCTGGAGCGGCGAGGGGGAGGAGTGGACGCTGGAGACGCCGGTGGGCCTGTGCGACGCGCCGGAGAGCCAGCTCCAGCCCGTTCTCTCGGTGGACTTTGCCGCAAACGGCAACTACGCCCTGTGCGGCGTGGTGGACTGCGGCAAGAGCACCTTCCTCCAGACGGTGCTCTTCGGCCTCATCAACCGCTACAGCCCGGAGCACCTGAACATCTACGCCCTGGACTTCAGCGCCGGAAAGCTCTCGGTCTTTCGGGAGGCGCCCCATGTGGGCGGGGTGCTGGACGGAGGAGACCTGAAGGCCGTCCAAAAGCTCTTCGGCATGCTGGAGCGCATGGTGGAGCAGCGCCACAAGCTGCTGGGCGGGGTGGGCTACCGCCAATATGTAAAGGCCCGCGGCAAGACCCTGCCCGCCGTGCTGGTGGTCATCGACCAATACGCCGCCTTCCGGGAAAAGACCGGAAACGCCTATGACGCCGCCCTCCTGCGCCTGTCCGGCGTGGGGGTGAACTGCGGGATCTATCTGATGGTGACGGCGGGGGGCTTTGGCGCAGCGGAGATCCCCTCCCGCCTGGCCGAAAACCTGCGGGCTACCCTCTGCCTGGAGATGGGGGACAAGTTCAAATACGGCGACGTGCTGCGCACCATGCGTTTTTCCACCCTGCCCGAGGCCAATGTGAAGGGCCGGGGCCTGGTAAACCTGGGGGGCAGCGTGCTGGAGTTCCAGACCGCCCTCCCCGTGGAGGGGGAGGACGACTACCAGCGGACATCGGCCATGGAGGCGCGCTGCCGGGCCCTGGCCCAGGCCTGGAAAGGCCGGCGGGCTGCGCCGGTGCCCACTATTCCGGACAAGCCGGTGTGGAGCCAGTTCCGCGTCCTGGAGGAGTTCCAGAGCCAGATCGCCGGGGACCGCCTGCTCCCCCTTGGTTACCGGGAGGAAGACGCGTCGGTCTTCGGGGTAGACCTGAGTCAGACAGCCTGCTACCTGGTGGCGGGCAAGGCCCGCACCGGGCGGACCACCGCCCTGCGCCTGCTGCTGGAGAGTGCCAAAGAGAAGGGCGGACGCCTGGTGGTGTGGGATACCCCTGCCGGAGAGCTCCGGCGGCAGGCCGAGGACCTGGGCGCGGCGTATATCAGCGACCGAAAAGGCCTCTTCCAGTTCTGGCGGGACATCCTGCCGGAGTACGAGCGGCGCAGCCTGAACTATAAAAAGCCCCTCACGGAGCAGGGCCTCTCCGATGAGGAAATTTTCCAGGCCATGGGGGAGGTCGAGCGCATCTTCGTCTTCATCCACGACCTGGGCGCCTATCTGGACGACGTGTACGCCCCCGCCGACCCCGCCGCCGGCGTGGGGAATATGAGCGGCCTGGTGGAGAACATCTGGGCCAAGAACAAGCTCTATCAAATCTACTTCTTTGCCGGATTTGATGTGGACAAGACGGCCCAGTACAACGGCCGCCGGGCCTTCCACGCCTTTACCGGCTATCACACAGGCCTCCTCCTGGGAGGTGAGGCGGACCGGCAGAAGCTCTTCCCCTTTGACAACCTCCCCTATGCCGAGCGGGGCAAGCCGACCAAGCCGGGGCTGGCTCTCTCGGCGGCGGCTGACCGGCCGGGCCAGGCTGAGAAGGTGGTCCTGCCCCAATGGAAGGGGTAGGCGTATGCTGACCATCACCGTATGCGCTGCCCCGGCCCAGGAGCGCCGGGAATTGGAGGAGATCTGCCGGGAGTTAGCCGCCCGGGAGAGCGGCGAGGACCTGGAGTGGTTTTCCTGCGGAGCGGTGGAGGAGCTGGAGCGCCGGGCACCGGCCCTGGACGGGACGGACGTGGTCTGCCTGGACATGGCCCAGGACGGGGCGGTAGCCGCCGCTGAGCGCCTGCGGGCCCGGTGGAGCCAGGCCCTGCTGGTGCTGATTGTAGAGCGCACCCTCTCCCCCCTCCAGTATATCCGGCCCACCATCCTGGCCGCCGCCCTGATGCTCCGGCCCCTGAGCCGGGAAGAGATGGCCCGGACTATGGAGGAAGTTCTCCTGGCCTGGCGGCAGCGGCAGGGGGACGGCGGCGGACAGTTTGTTTTCTCCGCCGGCGGGGAGACCCGGCGGGTGCCCTTTGGAGAGATCCTCTATTTTGAGGCCCGGGAAAAGCGCATTTTCCTGCGCACCGGGTGTCGGGAATACGGCTTTTACGACACGCTGGAGCAGCTCTCCGGCCGCCTGCCGGAGGAGTTCCTGCGCTGCCACAAGAGCTTTATTGTGAACTTGGCCCACCTGCGCGGGGTCAATTTGAGTCAGAATACCCTGGATCTGGAGGGCGGCGTGGTCCTTCCGGTGTCCCGGACCTATAAACCGGCGGTAAAAGCGTGGAAGGCGGCGCAGCGATGAGCGAGAGTCACTTTATCTTTACGGGCGCGGAGCTGGCCGTCCTGCTCTCGGCCTATGGCGGGGAGACCTTTTTCGGATTTCCCGGGAAACAGGGGCTGGAGCGGGGGGCGGTGCTCTCGGCGGCCAACGCCCTTACGGCCCGGGGGCTGCTTCAGGCGGGAAACGGGGGCTTCCAGGTCCCGCCAGGACCGGTGGCCCGGCTGCTGGAACCTTTGAGCGATCCGGAATGGGCGGCGTTTCTCTACCCCAGGGATGAGGGAGAGCCCCAGGTGTGCTACGGCGGGAAGGGAGGCGCGGTCACCGGCTGCGAGACGGTGCTGGTCCAGCCCGGCGCGGTGCGGTTGTTCCGCTTTTCCCGGGAAACATGGGGGGAGGAGCTGAGCCGCCGGGAGGCGCTCCCGCCCCTGGCGGAGAAATTCCCCTCCGGCCGGGCGCAGGAGGAGGAAGCCGGCGCCCCGCCCTGGGCACTGGGGGGGGCGGCCCTGCTGGGAGAGCTCCCGGCGGCCCAGTGGCTGCTGGAGTTCTGGTCCCCCGTCCGGCGCCGGGCGGTGCGGCGGGTAGCGCTGTGCGCTCCGCCGCCTCACGCCCTGATTTGGACCCCGGAGGGGGCCCGGCGCACCCGCGACGTGTACCGCGCGGTACAACTGCCCCCCTGGGGGCCGGAGGAGGAAGGGTTATGATTTTGGTGGAGCTGGTTGTGCCCGCCCTGAACCGCAGCTATGATTTCCAGCTGGATGAGACGGCCAAGGTGGGCACGCTGGTGGAGGAGATAGTAGAGATGCTCTGCCGGCGGGAGCGGCGGCAGCTCCCCGCCGGCGGAGAACTCCTGTGCCTGGGCTGGGTGGAGGGGGGCGTACTCCTCCACCCGGAGGCCGCCCTGCGGGACTACGGCGTCCCCAATGGCGGGCGGCTGATCCTGACATAGTGCCCGTTTCCCGGGGAATCGGTCGTTCATCCCAAAAGAGCGGTCGTTCATCCGGAAGCCCCCCGAGGGGCCGGGAGATGCGCTAGAATAGGGCCATCGAAAGGAGGAAGATACGTGGTCGTTCAACTGGAGCCGCTGCTGGAGCTGAGCCGGCGGATGACGGCCCTTCAGGAGAGCCTGCTGGAGGAGTCCAGCGAGCTGGCCCGTGTTTTCCAGCACCTGCAGGAGCTGAGCGGAATGGAGGAGGCGGCAGACTGCCTCCAGCGTCTGCGGCGGAACCTGGAGGAGCAGAGCTGGCAGGCTTACCAGAGCGCCCAAGCCCTTTCGGAGGCGGCCCGCTGCTACAGCCGGTGCGAACGGCGTATCTGCGACGAGCTGGAGGAGGCCGTGGTTCGCGGCTCCCGTCTGGAGGGCGGCGCGGTGGACCTGTCCGGCATCCGGGCAATGTTAAACGAGTGAGGGAGGGAGCGCAATGGCCAATGGGATTGAGATCGAGACCGAATCCCTGGCGTCCGATATTCAGAGCATGACCCAGGCGGTGGAGGAGCTGGAGGGCCAGACCAAGGAGATGTACCAGCTCATGGAGGAGCTGGACCAGATGTGGGACGGCCCGGCCAACGAGGCCTTTCAGGCCCAGTTCGCCGCCGATCACGAGGAGATGGAGCGCTTTTGCCGGGCCCTTCGGGAGATGATCGGGGAGATGGAGTACGCCAGAA
The DNA here is from genome assembly GCA_944386885.1 of uncultured Oscillospiraceae bacterium. Taxonomy (GTDB): domain Bacteria; phylum Bacillota; class Clostridia; order Oscillospirales; family Oscillospiraceae; genus Pseudoflavonifractor_A. The sequence continues at coordinate 19,759 of CALXCU010000088.1, forward strand.
GGGCGTATGAACAGTGCGAGGAAGAGGTCTACGAGGCTGTAACGGCCATCCAGATGGAAGGGGGCGTGTAGACGTGGCGCAGATGTGGGACAGTCCCGACGTGACGCTGCGCGTCAACCCCGAGACCCTCTTTGCCAAGGCCCGGGAGGGCGCGCAGGTGCTCACCAGGATGCGGCGCAGCCTTGCGGAGATGGACCGGCTGGTCTCGGGCAGCAGCGGCTACTGGAGGGGCGAGGCGGGGGATACCTACCGCAGCTCCTATGAGCAGTACAAGCAGGAGGCCCAGCGGATCTGCCAGCGGCTCCAGGAGCATGTGGATGAGCTTCAGCCCATGGGAGACACCTACCGGCAGGCCGAACAGGCCGCCCAGGATCTGGTGGAGACTCTCTCCTCTGACGTGATCATCTGAGTGAGGGGAGGGACGGTATGAAGACAGCTTGGCAAATCGAGTTTGATTTCAGCCAGGCCCGGCAGCAGGCCGGACAGCTGGAAGAGATTGCCCAGCGGCTGGAGGCCCTGGCCCAAAACCAGCTCCAGAGTGCCCAGGAGGAGCTCCCCTCCTACTGGACGGGCCGGAGCGCCAGCCTGTTCCAGAACAAGCAGGAGCAGCTGCGGCAGAATGTCCTCACTACAGCCCGGGCCATCCGGGCGGAGGCGGAGGATATCCGCACCGTAGCCCGCAGGCTCTACGAGGCCGAACAGGCCGCCCTGGAGATCGCCCAGCGCCGGGAGTACGGCGGCAGCGGCCGGGGCGGCGGCGGTGGCGGAGGGGGCCACGGCGGCAGATAAGCGAGATCCCTAGTTCAGGATGACATACATTCAATATCTCTAAGGAGGAAATCAATTATGGCCCAGTATACGGTTACGTTCCAGCAGCTCACCACGGCGATTGAGACCCTGACCCAGCTCAACAGCGATTTCAAAACCGCTACCAGCAACCTGGAGTCCACCGAGGGACAGCTTTGCTCCATGTGGGAGGGCGAGGCGAAGGACACCTTTGACGCGGCCTTCAAGCAGGACAAGGTGCAGATGGACAATTTCTATAACGCCATTCAGAACTACATCAACGTTCTCCAGCAGATGCTGGAGAAGTACCGCGCGGCCGAGGCGGCCAACACCGAGACCGCCCAGAACCGCAACTATCAGTAATTCAAACTCAGATTCAAGGAGGATTTTACGATGGACGGCATCATTAAGGTTTCTACCGAGCAGCTCCGCAGCACCGCTTCCGAGTTCAGCAGCCTGGGCCAGCAGGTGGCCAGCCTCACCAGCGAGATGACTAACACGGTCACCGGCCTCTCCTCCGGCTGGGAGGGCGACGCGGCCCAGGGGTTCATTGAGAAATTCCGGGGCCTGGAGGACGACATCCAGAAGATGAACCGCATGATCCAGGAGCATGTCACCGACCTGAACGACATGGCCGACACCTACGACAGCGCCAACAGCGGCAATGTGGACCTGGTCGGCACCCTTTCTTCCGACGTGATCATCTAACCGGCCCGGCGGGAGGGCGAAGGCCCTCCCGCCCGCGGCGGCGGGCGAAAAAGACGAGGTGAGAGAAGTGGCCCAGTTTAACGTGTATCCACAAGCTGCCGGCGCGGGCGGCACCGCCCTGACCGAGGCGGGGCGCACCCTGGAGGACCTGCGGGAGCAGGCCCGGCGGGTGTACCAGCGCCTGGATTTCCAAATCCGCTGCCGGGAGGATTTGGCGCGGCGGCTGGAGGGGAGCATCCGCTCCATCGAGCGGCAGGGGGAGGACGCCCACCGGCTGGCGGCGGGGATCTCCAAGGCCATGGAGCGCTACCGCGCTGCGGAGTCGGACATCCTGCGTCAGACCTGGGGCATAAAGGACGTGGGCGGCGGCGCGGTGGCGGCCGACGTGAGCCAGAACGGCACGGAGGGCCAGGACCTGTGGGTCTCCTGGGGGGAGATGCTCCTGGAGAGCCTGGGGTTTTTGGGAACGGCCGGCTCGTCCATCCTGGATGTGTGGGCGGAGTGGCTCACTGAGACCCGGGGCAAACTGGGCAATGCCGTCTCGGCGACTGCGGCTAAGTGGGCGGGCGTAGCCTTCTCTGCCCTGGCCAATCTCAGTGAAAATATTGAGGAGTACGGCTGGGACTTCTCCAACGTTCGCCTGTATGCCGAGACCATTGGCCAGACGGCGGTGGATGTGGGCTTGGGCGCAGCGGCCACGGCGGGCATCGGCGCGGGCGTGGCGGCGCTGGGCATCACCGCTCCGGCCTGGGCCATTGCCGCAGCGGGCGTAGTGGTAGTGGCCGGGGCAAACTGGGGGGTAGAGGCTCTCACGGGGAAAAACCTGACCGAACACATTTCCGACTTCGCCATCGACGCTGCAGAGACCATCTCGGACTTGGCGGTGGAGGCCGCCGACGCGGTGTGCGACTGGGCCGGCGACGTATGGGACGGCCTGACGGGCCTGTTCGCCTAGAACTACTTGGGAGCATAAGAAAAAGGAGCGGTCATTATGGAGATCAAGGAACTGCTGCCTATCGGATCGGTGGTGCGCCTGAAAAATGGAACCAAGCGCCTGATGATCTACGGCGTAAAGCAGACCGACGGCAAGACGGGGAAGGGGTATGACTATATTGGCGTGCTCTATCCCGAGGGAAGCCTGGGGAAAGACGGACACTATTTCTTCAACCACGCCGATGTGGAGCAGGTGAGCTTTCTGGGTCTGAACGACGGGGAGCGCCAGGCGTTCCTGGAGCGGCTCTCGGAGTTTTACCGCAGGCAAGAGGGGGCCCAGGGGTGAGCTGGGAGTACCAGCCCACCATCCTCCTTCCGCCGGAGGAGCCCCAGGTGGAGGTGACCCTGCGCGTGGGCCAGGGAACGGGGACCGGCCAGACGGTGTGCCGGGTATTCCCCTGCGAGTTGGGGCGGGACGCGGGATGCGCCGTGCTGGTGCAGGACCGCTGGGCCAGCCGCCGGCACGCCCGGCTGGACTGGGATGGCGGCCTCACCGTCACCGATCTGGGCTCTACCAACGGCACCCGGGTCAATGGTGCGCGCATCTCCGGCCCATGTCCGCTGCGGACGGGAGATGTGCTCACCCTGGGGCGGACCCAGGTGACGGTGGAGCGCATTGAGGCCGGGCATGGCGCTCCGCCCCGGCAGGGGACCGTGCCCCTGCTGTAAAAGAGAATGAAGAGTCTGCCTTGCTGGAAAACGCGGTTTTCGGGCAAGGCATTGTGGGCGTTCTGCCCAAAAGAGAGGGTAAGGGAGTGTGGAAGCCATTTTGACGAGCGTTACCAGATCGGTCCTGGGGCCCGATTACGACCGGATCGTCCCACTGGCGCCTGGAGGCGCAGGGGAGGTATTCCGGGCCCACAAGCGGGGGCTGGACGTGGAAGTGGTGGTCAAGCGGGTCAAGGCTGAGTATCGGGGCCGCCTGAGCGAGACCCGGGAGGCGGAGATCCTGAAGAACCTGCGCCATCAGTACCTCCCCCGCATCTATGACATTATTCCCGCCGCTGACGGGTATGTCTACACCGTGATGGACTACATCCCCGGCTGCGACCTGGGGGAGTATGTGGCGCAGTACGGGGCCCTCCCCCAGAAGCAGGTGGTCAAGTGGCTGCGCCAGCTCTGCCAGGTGGTCTGCTACCTCCACAGCCAGAAGCCGGCGGTGATCCACTGCGACCTGAAACCCGAGAATATCCGCATTACCCCCCAGGGGGACATCTGTCTCATCGATTTCAATACCTCCCTGCTCCGCCAGGACGGGGAGATACAGGCCCTTGGGGCCACCAACGGCTATGCCGCTCCGGAGCAGTACAACGTCTCCCCTGCCGCCCTCTCCGCCCTGCCGGAGGAGCGGCGGAAGCAATGGCTGCGCTGGAGCGCCGCCGCACAGCCCTATGGCAAGGTCACGGAGGCCACCGACCAATATGGTATGGGTGCAGTGGCCTATTTCATGCTCACAGGCTACACGCCCGGCCACTGTCTGGAGGGGGTCATCCCTCTGGAGCGCTATCAGATCCAGCTGGGTGAGGCCCTGCGGGCGGTGGTGGAAAAGGCCATGGCCCTCCGGCCGGAGGACCGCTTCTCCGGCGCAAAGGCCATGCTGGCGGTCTTGGAAAATTTAAAAAAGACGGACCGGGCCTACCGCCGCTGGCAGGTCCGCTGCCAGGTGACGGCAGTGGCCCTGGGCGCGCTGGTGCTGCTGAGCGTGTTCTGCCTCTGGATGGGCTGGAACCTCCGGGGTGAGGAACAGGGGGAGGCCTATCTGGACCTGGTGGCCCAGGCAGACGCACTCATCCAGGCACAGGACTATGAGCAGAGCCTGGAGGTTCTCAGCCAGGCCATGGTGCTGGAGAGCGACCGGATTGAGGCCTACATCCGGGCCTCCACCGTGCTCTACCGGCTGGGCCGGTACAGCGAGTGTGTGGACCTGCTCTCAGACTTGAACTTTGTCTATGATGAGGAGGCCATGAGCCAGGCTGACTTTGCCTACGCCCAGGCCGAGCTCAATTATGTCCTGGGCTCCTGCTATTACCAGCTGGAGGACTACGACCAGGCGGTAGAGTATCTCCAGCTGGCCGCCTGGTTTGACGGGGCGGAGCCCATCTACTACCGGGATCTGGCGGTGGCTCAGGCCAAAGCGGGGAATCTGGCCCAGGCCCAGGAGAGCTACCAGACCCTCCAGGGGATGGAGGGGGCCGCCCAGGAGGATCTGCTGCTGGTGGAGGGGGAGCTGGCCTATGCCCAGGGGGACTACCAGGGGGCGCTCTCGCCCATGCTGGAGCTCACCCACAGTACCGACCAGAGCCTGGTCAGCCGCAGCTATCTGCTGGCGGCCCAGTGCTACCGCCGCCTGGACCGCCTGAGCGAGGAGATTGCCCTGCTGGAGGAGGCGCGCACCGTCCTGGGGGCTCCGGCGGACAGCCTGCACACCCAGGAGCTCATTGACGCATACCTTCAGTCGGGGGCGGAGCGGGGCGCGGCGGAGGACTATGAGAAGGCCCTCGCCCTGTGCCAGGAGCTTTTGGACCGGGGGACAGCCCCCTTGGCGGTGCGCCTGAACGCGGGCCTGGCCCTGCAATACCTGGGCCGGACGGAGGAGGCCATGGCTCTGGCGGAGGAGACGGTGGAGCGCTTCCCCAACGATTACCGCAGCTATCTGCGCCTGGCGCTGCTGTGCCTGGACAGCCGGGTGGCGGACTACGACCGGGCCCGGCAGGCCTATGAGCAGGCCGCCGCCCTCTACAGCGGCGCGGGGGTCCAGGACAGCGAGATGGCCTATCTGGAGTCCCTCATCAACAGCCTGGGATAAGGAGGAGAAACCATGAGTCCTGGAACCATCCTGATGATTGCCGGCGGAGCCGGCTTGGCGGTGGCGCTGGTGGCCATTCCCATTGCCATAGCGGTGCTCCGCCGGCAGGGCAAAGCCATTGCCGAGCGCATCCGCCGGGAATATGAATGACTCCGGTCCCGGCCCGGAGAAGGAGAGGATATCATGAAGAAAAAGTTGTTCCTGGCGGCAGTGCTCCTGGCGGCATTGGCCACGGGGTACACGGCCTGGGCCTATTTCAGCACCCGAGGGGTGGCGGTCTACCTGCTGGGCACCCGGATGGGGGCTATTCTGGCGGGAAGCTGGCAGTGGACGCTGCTGGCGGCGGTGCTCCTGTGGATTCCCGGCGCAGCGGTGCTCGTCCGGCGGCTGCGCCGCCGGGGGCAGAAGGCCGCGCCAGCGGCCAAATCGGCCCCCGACGTCCCCCCCGCGGTGCCATCCGGCTCCCGCATCCCGCCCCGTAAGGGGACGGTCGGGACTGGAACGGGGACGATCCCGCCCAAAGCCCCCCAACAGCCGCCGGTGCAGCCCGCTCCGGCGGCGGACGCCGGCGCTACTGCGGTCCTCCCCAGTGCGGCGGCCACGGAGGTGCTCCCACCGGAGGAGGATGCCACTCAAATCCTTCCCCCTGAGGGAGAGGCCACAGAAATCCTTCCGCCCGAGGCGGACGCCACCCAGGTCCTCCCGCCGGAAGGAGAGCCCACCCAGCCGCTTCCCAGCGCGGAGCCCCCGGCCCCGGCAGCCGGGCAGGAGGACGGCGCAGTCTGTCCCGTCTGCGGCAACCGGGTTTCCGGCGGGCGTTTCTGCACGCGCTGCGGCGCCAAACTGCGGGACTGAGGAGGGAAAGGTATGGTTGTATCAATTCTACTGCCAGCGGCGGGAGCTCTTCTGGGCATCCTTCTGGCGGCGTTGGCTGTCGTAATGCTGCGATTGAAGCGGCTGCCCCTGCGCTGGGGCGCCTCTCTGCTGGTGTGCGCCCTTATTTTGGCGGGTGCGGGCGGAAGCGGCCTGGTCCGGCAGCTCCAGGCCCGGGATGCCGAGTACGGCTACATCTATCTGGCCCTGTGTTATCTGGAGGATGGGCGCACCGACCCGGCGGCCCTCTACTTGAAGCGGGTGGAGGAGAACGACGGATATTACCTCCTGGCGGCCCAGACCCTGCTGGAACAGGCCCGGGGGAACACCACCGTGGCCGCCCTGCGGCTGAATATGCTGGAGCAAGTGGCCCAGGGCGGGGAGCAGCAGAACGGAGTGGCGCTGCTCCAGACCTGGAATGGACAGGCGGACGGCCTGTCCAGCGCGGCGGCCGAGCTCCGGGATCAGCTGCCCCTCTCCCGGGGACGGCAGGAGGAGCTGGCCCTCCACTACTCCGCCGAGGCGGACGCCTCCAGCTTGGAGGAATATCGGGCTGCGGCGGGAGAGGCGGAGGCCCTGCGCATGGAGATCAACCAGGCGGCGGGCCGGGAGGACTGGTACACCGCTCTGGACCGGGCGGTGGAGCTGGTGGAGACCTCCCACAGCGCGGATAACCGCCTGTTGCTGGCCGAAGTTGTGGCCGATGTGACCTACAGCGGACAGAGCATGACCACCAGCCAGTTTGCCCCCTCCAGCGGCGGGGAGACCGGCGAGGACACCCAGGCACGGGAGTATGAGGCGCTCATGGAGGAATACGAGCGCCTGGACCGGCAGGTCCAGCTCCTGGAACAGGAGGCCGGGGGGGATGAGACCCTGCTGGAAGAAGAGCAGCAGCTCCGGGAACAGGCCGAGGAGGTCGCCCTGCAGGCCCGGAACATCTTTGCCCTGCGGGCCCTCAACTCCATCGCGGACATCCACTCTCTGGAGGCCCAGGTGGTCCGGGCCCGGCTCTACTTCGCCATGCACTGGGAGGACGAGGCCATCCAGACGCTGCAAAACGCCGCCGGGTCGGTATACGCTGCCCTGTCGGCCAACGACGCCCTGGTCAACTCCCTCCACCTGGTCCGTCAGGTCTACCAGAGCGAGAACGAGGTGGGGGTGGATACCGCTGAATTCCGGGAGGAGGTACAGGTCCTCTTGGGCAGCGTCCACCCGGAGCTCATTCATATGGGCCTGACCCAGCTGGTCCAGGACCTGACCGAGCGCATCGTCAACGACCAGCGCAGCTATGGCACGGGGCTCTATCTGGTGAGCCTGGATACCAGCGCTTATCCCCAGATCCGGGTCCAGCTCAGCGGCCGGGAGAGTGCGGTGGACCGGGTGCGCCGTCAGGAGAGCATCCTCCTCCACGACACCCGCGCCACGGTCTCCAGCTATGAGGTTCTCTCCGAGAGCGAGGGGACCCAGGGGGCCAACAGTATCTGCTTTGTGGTGGATGTCAGCGGCAGCATGGACGGCACGCCCATCGAAAACGCCCGGGAAGCGCTGAATCAATTCCTGGACAGCGTAACTGGGGCGGCGGAGCTGGGACTGGTGAGCTTTGACGACAGCGCGCAGACCCTGGTGGATTTGACCAGCAGTCCCAGCGTGGTGAAAAATGGCGTCAGCGGCCTCTATGGCGGCGGCGGGACCAATATCACCAGCGGCATCCAGGAGGGCACGCAGGTCCTCCGAAACGCCAATGGCGCCCGGACCATGATCCTGATGACCGACGGACAGAGCGACATTGACATGGACGTGGTCCAGGAGGCGGCTGCGGAGAACATCACCATCTTTACCATCGGCTTCGGCTCCGTCAACGACGAGCTGCTCCAGAGCATTGCCGACCAGACGGGCGGGCAGTACCTGCGGGCCGAGTCCTCCGACGAGCTGCTTCAGGTGTACAGCAGCCTCCAGGGCATCATCGGAAACACAGTGACCATCACCTATACCGTCACCGAACATGTGGAGGAGGTCTACCGCTACTTCTTCCTCCGGGATGAGGAGGGCGGCGTCAGCGTTCGCAGGGAGTACAGCCTGGAGAACCTCACAGAGGAAGAGGCGCCCGCCGTGACGGTGACCAGCGCGCCCTTCTTCCAGAGCCGCCAGGCGCTGGAGCGCCTGCTGGAGCGGCAGGAGACCCATTTCCAGGTGCGGCTGTACGGGACGGGTCTGGATTTGGCGGATGAAGTCCGCTTTGGAGACCTGGCCTGCGACATTACCCGGCAGGAGGCGGACCAGCTGGAGCTGGACGTGCCGGTTCAGGTGGCCGACGGGGTCTACGACCTGACCATCACCACCCAGGACGGCGAACCGTACACCTTCCCCCAGATGCTCTGGGTGGGCAATGAGGTGGATGTAAACAACCTGCGCGCGGGCAGCGTACTGCTCCGGGCGGACGGGGCCCTGTGGCTCCCCGACGGGCGGCTGGCCCTGCGGGGGGTGGATCTGGAGGATGTGCTGGTGGGCGAGGAAATGGTGAATACCCTCTCCTTGGCCTTGGACGGCGTGATGACCTTCCAGGTGGGAGATCTGGCCGCCCGCATGGTGGACGGGACGCTTCCCGACCCGCTGGATCTGGGGGATACCGGCACAGCCCAGCTTCTGGGCGTGCTGACCGTCTCCTCCCGGGACGGCGCCTATGACAGCAGCGCCGACGAAGAAATTCTCTCCGGCGCGCTCACCCTGGAGTATGGGGCGGAGCAGAGCCAGATCAAGGTCAGCGAGGTGAGTGAGCCGTGAAACTGAGCGTAAAGAAGCTGCCCATTCTTCTGCCGCTGGTGCTGGTGGCCGTCCTCCTGCTGGGGGCGGCGGCCACTGCCCGGCTGAGCCGGGATACGGCGGCGGCCCACACCGACCTGGGCCAGAAATATCTCAACAGCATGGACTACTCGGGGGCGGTGGCCGAATTCATGCAGAGCCTCTCTCTGGATCCCACCGACGCGGCGGCGCGGCTGGGCCTGGCCCAGGCCTACATGGCCATGGAGGAGCATGAACTGGTGCCCGAAGTGCTCGCGCCCCTGACCGAGAATGGAAACCCGGAGGCCTACCGCATCCTGGCCGAGAGCCAGAGCCAGGCGGGCGACCTGCCCGGGGCGCTGGTGACCGCCCAGACCCTGGTGGAGCAGACCGACAGCGAGGAGGACTATGCCCTGCGGGACGAGCTTCTTCAGCAGGCCCTGGCGGAGCCCCGGTCCTACGCCGCGGGCGTGGATCAACAGCTGGCGGTGGTGGACGGAGCGGTCTACTCCGCGGGCAGCAACGCCCTGGGACAGCTGGGCACCGCCGCCGGACTCTCCACCGGGACGGTGCAGGAGGACCTTCTCCCCGCCGGATTTGACGGAACGCCGGGCCGGGTGTACTGCGCCGGGCGCACCAGCTATGTGGTGGACGGGGACGGGAACCTCTGGGCGGCGGGCGAGAACCGCTGGGGCCAGATGGGCTTGAACTACGTCCCCACCAACCCCCAGGCCGGCTGGACCCAGCTGACCAGCAGCGGCGATGTGGCCGCAGTGGCGGGTACGGTGGGCGAGCTGTATGTGCTCAAGACCGACGGTACGCTCTGGTACGCGGGCCAGGGCAGCGTCCTGGAGCTGGAGCGGGTGCCCGCCTTCTCGGCGGTGTCGGCCATCGCCTCGGACGGTTCCCGCACCGCGGCCCTCACGGCCGGCGGGGAGCTCTACGTGAGCCAGAGCGCCTCCGGCGGCCGCTGGACCCGGGCGGCCAAAGAGGTCAAGACCTTCTCCCTGAGTGACGGCGGGCTCTTCTGGGTGACCCTGGACGGACAGGTCTGCGGAGAGCAGGGCATCTATGCCCCTGAGGACTGGACTCCGGGGGACGAGGGCTATACGCCCCCCTTCCAGGTGGAAGACCTGGCCGGGGATGGCCGGGGGCTGCTGCTCCTGAGCAGCGGCGGCTTGTACCGGCTCTACGATGGAAACCTCACCCAGGTCGAGGCGGCCGCCCGGGCAGTGTACGCCGCCGGGGACTACGCGGTGGTTGAGCTGGAGGATGGTACGTTCCAGCTCTGGGATACCTCTCGGGTCCGGCCCGAGACGGTTTCCGCGGCATAAAGAGGAAAAACAGGGCCCGGCCCCTCATCTGAGGGGCCGGGCCCTGTAAACATCTGTATTTAGCTGAAGAAAATCAGCGCAGCGTCCTGGACGGCCTGCCAATCCACGGCCTGGACCAGGACCATGTAAAAAATGGTGCCGCCGAAGATAGAGAGCAGATTGTTGTGCTTCCACAGATGGAGCCCAACCACCAGGATCACTGCCAGCAGCGGGGGCAGCCAGCCCTCCAGGCCGGCGAAGCTGACTGTGCGCAGGCAGTAAACAATGAGCATGGCGATAATGGCCGGGGGGAGAACCCGGCCCAGATAGAGCACCAGCCGGGGCGGATTGCCCTTCCGGTCGAAGAGCAGAAAGGGCAGGATGCGGGTCAAAAAAGTCACCCCGGCCATGACAGCGATGGCGGCGGCGGCCTGGAGCGGGGTCAGCATAGGGAATCCTCCTTCTCTTCCTCTGGACGGGGATCTTTGGGGGCCTGGGCGTCGGCGGTGGCCTCCAGCCGGGGCCGCAGGGCCAGCAGGACGACGATGATGATCCCCAGGGCGGGCAGGAGCAGGTTCTCCTGCCCCACCAGGATGAGGCTCAGCAGCGTGGCCCCGACCCCCAGCAGGGCGGGGAGATGGGAACCGTAGCTCTCCCACTGCCCCACGGCAATGACCACAAAGAGGGCGGTCATGGCGAAATCAATGCCGGTGGTGTCAATGGGGAGCACCGCCCCGGCCAGCCCTCCAATGACCGAGCCCAAAATCCAGTAGCTCTGATCCAGCAGGGCGATGGCAAAGTAGAAGTTCCGGGGATTGACCCCCACAGGGGCCTGGACCGAACTGAGCAGGGCATAGGTCTCGTCGGTGAGGGAAAAGATCATGTAGAGCTTCCGCCAGCCCATGCCACGGAATTTTTCCAGCATGGACAGGCCGTAAACCAAGTGACGAAAGTTAATGATGAGGGTCATCAGAGCCACCGTGCCCAGCGTGGCGCAGGAGGCCAGCAGGCTCACGCCCAGGTACTGACCTGAGCCGGCATAGATGGTCAGGCTCATAAAAAAGGCCCAGATAAAGTTGTATCCCGCCGCCTCCAGCATGATGCCGAAGGCCATGCCGATGGCTAAATAGCCCATAAGCACAGGGATAGTCACCGGAAAGGCGGCCGAGAGGGCTCTGCGGTCCATAGCAGTAATCACTTCCGTCAAACAAGATAAATCGGTTCCGGCGCAGAGCCGGACGGCAACCCATATTGTAGCGGACTTTGCGGAAAATTTCAAGTGGAAGGGATGCGGAGGGAAAGCGCATTGTATTTCTGAAAAATTCTTGTATAATGTATGATAATGTCTCACAGGGAACTGACGCGGAAATCAGGAGGGCTCCATGAAGAAACTGCTGTATATCTACAATCCACATGCGGGCAAGGGCATGGCCGGAAAGTGGCTTGGCCAAGGGCTGGACGTGTTTACCAAAGCTGGATGGCTGGTAACGGCCTATCCCACGCAGTGCAAGGACGACGCCAGGCGCATCGCCGCCAGCCTGGGCGGCGGCTTTGAGCGGGTGGTGTGCTGCGGCGGGGACGGCACCCTCCATGAGACGGTCTCCGGCTTGCTGGAGCTGCCCGAGCGGCCGCCGGTGGGCTATCTGCCCACCGGGACCACCAACGATTTCGCCCGCAACCTCCATCTGCCCCGAAAGGTGGAGGAGAAAATGCGCACAGCCGCCGCCGGGGTTCCGCGGGCGGTGGACCTGGGCCGCTTCAATGGGACGCCGTTCCTCTATGTGGCGGCCTTCGGGGCCTTTACCGACGTGTCCTACGACACGCCGCAATTCTTCAAAAGTATCTTTGGCCACCTGGCCTATGTGCTGGAGGGGGCCACACGGCTGGCCTCCCTCCCCCACTACCGCCTGCGGGTGGAGCACGACGGGGGAGTGGAAGAGGGAGATTTCCTCTACGGCATGGTGAGCAATACCGTCTCTGTGGGAGGATTCCGGAGTATGGATGCCAAGGCAGTGAAGCTGGACGACGGACTCTTTGAGGTGGTGCTCATCCGCTTTCCGCAAAACGCCGCCCAGCTCCAGAGCATCCTCTCCGCTCTGGTGCAGATGTCCCCCACCCCCGGCGGAGGCGTGGTGACCGCCTTCCAGACGGCCCGGCTCCGGGTGACCTGCGGCCAGGAGATGGCCTGGACCTTGGATGGGGAGTACGGCGGCTCGCCCAAGGAGGCCGTCATTGAGAACCTGCCCCGGGCGGTGGAGATCGTCCATGGAAAATGATGTGAGAGAAGGAGTACAAGAGATGGAAGAGATCATTTTGCTCAAGCTGGGAGAGCTGGTCCTGAAGGGCCTGAACCGCCGCAGTTTTGAGGATAAGCTCATTGCCAACGCCCGCCGCCGGCTCCAGCCTTTCGGCAAGTTTCGGGTATATACCAAGCAGTCCACCATGTATGCCGAGCCCCAGGAGCCCGGCTGCGACCTGGACGGGGCCTATGAGGCCCTGAAGAAGGTCTTCGGCGTGGTAGGCCTCTCCCGGGCCCGGGCCTGTGCAAAGGACAAGGACGCCATGCTGGAGACCGCCGTGACCTATCTGGGCGAGCGTCTGGCTGCGGCTAAGACTTTTAAAGTGGAGTCCAAGCGGGCCGACAAGACCTTCCCCATGACCTCCATTCAGCTCTCCCAGTACGTGGGGGGCGAACTGGATGAGCGCTTCCCCAATCTGAAGGTGGACGTCCACCACCCGGAGCTGACCGTCTACCTGGAGGTGCGGGACTACGCCGCCTATGTCCACGCCGACCCGGAGCCGGGGGCCGGCGGCCTGCCGGTGGGCATCAACGGCCGGGCGGTGAGCCTGCTCTCGGGCGGGATCGACTCCCCGGTGGCCTCCTGGATGATGGCCAAGCGGGGCTTGGCCCTGGATATGGTCCACTTCTTCTCCTATCCCTATACCTCACAGGAGGCCAAGGACAAGGTCCTTCACCTAGCGGAGCTCCTCACCCCCTGGTGTGGGCGGCTGATGGTCCATGTGGTCCCCTTCACCGCCGTGCAGGAGGAGCTGCGGCGCAAGTGCCCCGAGGAGCTCTTCACCATCCTCATGCGCCGCTTTATGATGCGCATCGCCCGGGCGGTGGCGGAGCGGGTAAAAGCCGGGGCCCTGATCACCGGGGAGTCCCTGGGCCAGGTGGCCAGCCAGACCATGGACGCTATGCGCCTGACCGGCGGGGTGTGCGACCTGCCCATCCTGCGCCCCTGCGTGGGCATGGACAAGGAGGAGATCGTCACTATCGCCCGGAAGATCGGCACCTTTGAGACCTCCATCCTGCCCTATGAGGACTGCTGCACGGTTTTTACCCCCCGCCACCCCCGGCTTCACCCCCTGCCCGGCGAGGTAGAGGCCGCCGAGGCCCTCCTGGATGTGGACGGCCTGGTAAAGGCCGCCGTGGAGGGCATCGAGCGGGTAAAGATCGGGGTTTGACCCCTGCGCTTTGAAAAAGGAAGTGTTCCAACATGGCACATACCGCTGAACTCATCGCCGTGGGCACCGAGCTGCTCCTCGGCAATATCGCCAACACCGACGCACAGATGCTCTCCCAGGGGCTCTCGGCCCTGGGCATCAACGTCTACTACCACACAGTGGTAGGGGACAATCCCGGGCGGCTGCGGGCGGCGGTGGAGCTGGCCAAGTCCCGGGCCGACCTGATCCTGACCACCGGAGGGCTGGGGCCCACCTGCGACGACCTGACGAAAAACGTGCTGGCCGAGAGTTTTGGCAAAAAGCTCGTCTACAATGCGGAGGCAGAGGCGCGCTGCCGGGCCTTTTTCCAAAAGATCGGCCGGGAGATGACGGAGAACAACCGCCAGCAGTTCTATCTCCCCGAGGGGTCCACCGTCTTTCAGAACGACTGGGGCACGGCCCCCGGCTGCGCCTTTGCGGCGGATGGGGTCCATGTCCTCATGCTTCCCGGCCCGCCCCGGGAGTGCACCGCCATGTTCCGCTATCGGGCGGTCCCCTATCTGCGGGCCCTCTCGGAGGGGGCCATTGTCTCCCGCACCCTGAAGCTCTTCGGCATCGGGGAGTCCTCTATGGACGCCCGGCTGCGGGAAAAGATGAACGCGATGACCAACCCCACCTTGGCCCCCTACGCCAAGGAGGGGGAATGCGAGCTGCGCATCACCGCCAAGGCCGCCACGGAGGCGGAGGCCCGGGCTCTTATCGCCCCGGTGGAGGAGGCGTTGCGGGAGGAGTTTGGGGACCTGATCTATGGCGCCGACGTCTCCTCCCTGGAGGAGGTGGTCCTGGGCCTCCTGAAGGAGAAGGGCCTCACCCTGGGCAGTGCCGAGAGCTGTACCGGCGGCCTCATCGCCAAGCGCCTGACCGATCTCCCAGGGGCCTCCGCCGTGTTCCGCGGGGGTGTGGTGAGCTATGCCACCCCGGTCAAGCACACCGTCCTGGGCGTGCCCGAGGACATGCTGGATACTTTAGGCGCGGTGTCCGCCCCGGTGGCCCGGGCCATGGCGGAGGGGGCCCGGCGGGTGCTGGGCTGCGACCTGGCCGTGTCGGCCACCGGCGTGGCGGGGCCGGACTCCGACGAGCGGGGCAACCCGGTGGGGCTGGTGTATGTGGCCCTGGCCGCCCCGGATGGGACCTGGGTACGGGAGCTCCACGCCGGGACCAGCCGGGAGCGGGTGCGCACCGCCTCGGCCCACAACGCCTTTGACTTGGT
>CALXCU010000089.1 GCA_944386885.1 uncultured Oscillospiraceae bacterium
CCACCGTTGGTGCTTTGGCCGATGTACTGCGGCAGTCCACTGTCTGGTACTTCTGGTGGGATTGACGGGAGGCTGCTCAAATGACAACACAGTTGTATCTTCAAAAAGCAGAAATGCAGTTGTCAAGGGGACTTGAAGAAAAAGACCTGGAAAGTTTGTTGGCGGCGCTTGCCTGTCAGGATAGAGATACTGTCAGTGAAACTCAAGTCCGCTGCCTTTCGGGTGAATACTGGTTTGTCGTCTAACAATATGCTCAGGCACAGAAACAGCTTAGCTGGATCTCCAATCGGGCGGAGCAGCTGGAACATGACTACGATGACCTGCTCAATGAGGAAATTCGGGAAGCTGAAGTGCTGCTGGAGATTATGCAGAGATTTGGACTTTGTCCTGAGGGATTGAAGAAGGAGGTGTTGTCCCAAAGTGTTGCGGGATGGACTTATTTTTTATGACGGGCAGGATAAAGCCACCTTGAATCAGTAGTTTCTGCGAATTGGTGAAGTACCTGATGGTGGAACTGGTGGGGATCTCCTACGAGAAAGCGAATCCGTCTCCGTTGACAGCGCCGGTGGCTGATGGCATGGATGTGGCGATGTTCAGCCATGAGTTACTTTAATACTGGATTACTGGACCATGC
This sequence comes from uncultured Oscillospiraceae bacterium, assembly GCA_944386885.1. Taxonomy (GTDB): domain Bacteria; phylum Bacillota; class Clostridia; order Oscillospirales; family Oscillospiraceae; genus Pseudoflavonifractor_A. The sequence goes on from CALXCU010000089.1 coordinate 635, forward strand.
TGCTCTACTATGGAAACTACTATTGGGCATCGTGTGACCAACTTTTCTTATACAGGTACGCCCAATGCCGGTAGTAGCCCTTCTGGGCTTTCTTGGGAATCAGGTGGGCCGGCGAGTCTGACAGGTCCATCCAGGGAAATAAACAAGAATTAAGAAAAAGGAAAGGAAAAAGACACAACCTTTTCCGGTACACTGGACGTCCAATGTTACGAAAGGAGACCTGACGGCCCGACGCGCCCACAAGCGGGCGGCGCACGCCACTTTAATAAGGAAAAGGTGAGATTTGTATGAAATTTCGAGTATGGATTCTGGGCGCGGCCCTGCTAATGGCTCTGACGGCCTGCGGAGGCGGAGAGAGCGCCTCCACCCATTCTCCAGCTGAGGAGACGCAGGCCGCCCAGCAGAGTATTCACGGCACAATCAACCAACTGGGAGACTATCTGATCCTTCTGGAGGACCAGGGAGAGGAATACCGGATCTTTGACTTCGGAGAGGGCCTGGACCTGACAGGGCTGGAAGAGGGAGATCAGGTGACTGTTACTTACACGGGGGAGCTGACGGAAGTGGACCCGGCCCCGGTGGCGGTATCCATTCAAAAAGACTGAACCCTAGGGGGGTGCGGCAGCGCCGCACCCCCCATTTTCCCGTTGAGTTTTGGGCTCTTCCCTGCTATAATAGAGAAACAATAGTTCTAGCCGGGAGGCGGTACGATGGAGGATTTGCTCCAGACGCTCAACAGTGCCCAGCGGGAGGCGGTCACCTCTACCGAGGGCTTCGTCCGGGTCATTGCAGGGGCTGGGTCGGGCAAGACCCGGGCCCTGTCCCACCGGTTTGCCTATCTGGTGAACGAACTGGGCATTTTACCGGGAAATATCCTCTGCGTCACCTTCACCAATAAGTCGGCTGCCGAGATGCGCCAGCGCATCCACAACCTGACTGGGGACGACGACACCGGGTATATCAACACCTTCCACGGTTTCTGCGTCTCGGTGCTCCAGGAGGACAGCTACGCCGTACAGTATCCCAAGAGTTTTCTGGTGCTGGACAACTCGGACATCGACGCCATGCTCCAGCTCATCTATGAGGAGCGGGGCCTGACCCTGCGGGACATGACCTTCCGGAAGGCCCGGGACATGATCGAGATCCGCAAGCTCTTCCAGGAGCCGGAGTACTACCGGGATCTGATCCAGATGTCCCTGGAGGCCCTCCACCGGAAATACCAGGAGGCCGTCCAGGCCCGGGACATCATCTTCTACGGCTACCTCTACCAGGAGAAGAAGTGTTTCGGCCTGGACTATAACGACCTGATCAAATTCACCCTCTACCTTTTCGAAACCCACCCGGACCTGCGCCGGAAGTGGCAGGAGCGGCTGGAGTACATCATGATCGACGAGTTTCAGGACATTGACGCCCTTCAATACCAGCTCATGGAGGTCCTCTGCGGCTACCATAAGAACCTCTTCCTGGTGGGGGACCCGGATCAGACCATCTACACCTGGCGCGGAGCGGATGTGAAGTACCTGCTGGAGTTTGACCAGCATTTCCCGGGAACCAAGACCATCTTCCTGCTGGAGAACTACCGCTCCACGCCGGAGATCCTGGCGGCGGCCAACTCCCTCATCGACAAGAACCAATTTCGGGTGAAGAAGGAGCTCCGGCCCACTCTGCCTCCCGGGGAGCCGGTGCTCTGCCACTGGGCGGCCAGCCAGGGGGCCGAGGCCGGGTGGATCGCGGCCCAGGTCCAGGCCCTCCACGACGCCGGGACCGCCTACGGTGACATGGCGGTCCTCTACCGGGCCCACTATGTCACCCGCACCGTGGAGGAGGCCTTTCTGCGGGAGAAGATCCCCTACGCCATCTACAGCGGCGTACAGTTCTTTGACCGCGCCGAGATCAAGGACGCCCTCTCCTATCTGCGCCTGATCGCCTACCAGGACGACTTGTCCTTCCTGCGGGTGGCCAACACCCCCCGGCGCAACCTGGGCCGGCGGCGGATGGCCTTTCTGCGGGGCTATGCCGCCGAGCACGGCTGCTCCCTCTACCAGGCCCTGCTGGACAACCTGGAGGATCCCATCCTCAAGGGGACCAAGGCGGGCGCCCTGGTGAGCCTGGTGGGGGCCTACTCCGCCGCCTATGCCGGGCGGCCGGTGTCGGAGGTGCTCTCCGCCCTTTTGGACGAGAGCGGCTATGAGCGGATGCTCCGCACCGAGGGGGCGCAGGACCGGCTGGACAACCTGGCCGAGCTCAAGCAGTCCATCTACGAGTATGAGACCACCTGCGGGGAGGAGAGCGCCCTGGAGGACTACCTGGCCCATGTGGCCCTCTTCACCAACCAGGACGCCGGGGAGGCGGGGGACCGGGTGAAGCTGATGACCGTCCACTCGGCCAAGGGCCTGGAGTTCCCCAACGTCTTCCTCTGCGGTTTGGACGAGGGGATTTTCCCCTCCCGGAAGGTGCGCACCCGCCCGGCCATGGAGGAGGAGCGGCGGCTGTGCTTTGTGGCCCTGACCCGGGCGGAGAAGCGGCTCTTCCTCTCGGGGGCGGACGGGCGCAATTTTGAGGGCGCGCCCCGGTATCCCTCCCGCTTCCTGCTGGACATCGACCCCAGGTGCCTGACGTTTACCGAGGAGCCCAGGGAGGGGCTGATCCGGGAGGCCCGGGCCTATATTGACGCCGCGGGCCTGGACCGGGAGGGGGCGCCCGAGCCCTTCGCCCCCGGGACCCGGGTGCGCCACGCGCTTTTTGGCCCCGGCACGGTGGTGGAGGCCGACCAGGAGCGGTCGGCCCACCTGATCCAATTTGACGACATGCCCACCCCGCGGCGCATCTCCTTCCGGGCCAAGCTGGAGCGGGAGGACTGAAGCCCCGCCAGGTATAAAAGAATCCCCTTCCGCATAG
>CALXCU010000090.1 GCA_944386885.1 uncultured Oscillospiraceae bacterium
ATATTGTCCCTGATGCGCTCGGCGATGGTCTCACGCTCAAGCTGGGAGAAAACCGAGGAAATATACATCATCGCCCGTCCCATCGGTGAGGATGTGTCAAACTGCTCCTTGATGGAGATGAAGTCGATCTTCATCCCGTTCAGCTGTTCGATCAGCTTGGCGAAATCGCCGATGTTGCGGCTGACGCGGTCCAGGCGGTAGACCACGATGGCCCGGAAGTGTTTGCTCTTTGCGTCGGCCATCATCTTTTTGAATTGGGGGCGCTCCAGCGTGCCGCCGGAGAAGCCCTCGTCCTCATATACCAGGGCCTGCTCCGCAGCATCGTCTCCGAACTGCAGCCGGATATACTGCCTGCACATTTCGATCTGGTTTTCGATGCTCTCCCCCTTGCCGGTGAACTTGGATTTTCGGGAGTAAATGACGATTGGACCGGCCGCAATCATTAAATCACCGCCCTATGATATGTTTTCCAAATCAGTATATGATAGGGTGTCCCTTGGTAAACGCGGTATTGTCTATACCGGTATCTGAGGTGGTGTACAGGGTATCGATTCTATGAATGCGTGTTGTCGTCTGAGGACGAAGGAATTATGGCCGATCCCCTCCTCCGTGTCGAGGTGTGCGGAGGCATCCGGCTCCGCTGTCTGCAACGGGCATGAAGGCTAGGCATTGACGCATATACTGCACGGCCAGGGAAGAGGGTATGTGCGTTGGGCGTTATCCTACATTATCCGACAACTCCGGAAAGCCAGAAAGAACTTTCCAAAAAAGTTGCCGCGGTCCATGCGCAGACGGTCGTCGAGCAAATCAGATCCATGTCCTGCCCCGCAGAGCAGAAGGCGGAGTTGGTTGAGGCAATCAAGCGGATACATCAGCAGAGGGATGGGGCTTGACCCCATCCCTCTGCGCTGTTCTCTGCTTTCCCGTCTGATCCATGTCTGCTTGCCGATCCGTACCCGGTCCTGCTCCCATGCCTGCAGCGGGCCAAAGGGGACGCCGCTCCGCCTTTTTCAGGAAATTTTTCCCATACTATTGACGAAAAAGAGCGTTTCGTCTAAACTTATAGAGTCAACGCAGGGAATCCTGCATATTAAGGAGGATACCACTATGTTATTAAAACAGGTCATGGATCTTTTTGAGCTTCTGGACACTCCCCGCGCCTGCGGCGAGACCATTAAGGAAGTCATGCTGGCCAACGGCGCCGACGAGGTGAGCGTTCAGACCGTCACCGGCGAAAAGGGGTCCACCGATTCCATTAAGATTCTCATCAAGGGCCGCAACGGCAAGTCCAGCGGCGGCACCGCTCCCACGCTGGGCATCATCGGCCGTCTGGGCGGGCTGGGCGCCCGGCCGGAGGTTATCGGCTTCGTCTCCGACGGCGACGGCGCGCTGGCCGCCCTGTCCGCCGGTCTGAAGCTGGCCCAGATGCACAAAAACGGCGACGTGCTGGAGGGCGACGTGCTGGTAGCCACCCATATCTGCCCCCACGCCCCCACCCAGGAGCACTTCCCCGTGCCGTTTATGGACTCCCCCATCGACATGCAGCTGTGCAACCGCATGGAGGTGGACGAGCGCATGGACGCCATTTTGTCCATCGACACCACCAAGGGCAACCGGGTCATCAACCTCAACGGCATCGCCATCTCCAACACCATCAAAGAGGGCTATATTCTGGAGGTCAGCAACGATCTGATGGACGTGATGACCCGCGTCACCGGCCAGCTGCCCGCCATCTTCCCCTGCGCCCAGCAGGATATCACCCCCTACGGCAACGACCTGCACCACCTCAACAGCATTCTCCAGCCCGCCACCGCCACCAACGCCCCCGTGGTGGGCGTGGCCATCACCACCGAGCAGGCCGTGGCCGGCTGCGCCACCGGCGCCAGCCACCCCCTGGACGTGGAGACGGCCGCCCGTTTCGCCGTGGAGGTGGCCAAGGGCTACGGCGCGGGGCAGGTGTCCTTCTACAGCGAGAAGGAGTACGCCCACCTGCTGGAGCTCTACGGCCGGATGAACCATTTCCAGACCTTCGGCAAGCAGGACTAACCCGTGAGCGAGCCTAAACTCCTGGCCGCAATTACCATTGGACAGGCCCCCCGCACCGACGTTACCGCGGATATTCTGCCCATGCTTCCCCCGCATGTGACCCTGCGGGAGTACGGCGCGCTGGACGAGCTCACCTGGGAACAGGTCATGGACGCCTTCCACCCCGCCCCCGGAGAACAGGTTCTGGTCTCCCGGATGCGGGACGGGCGCCAGGTCCGCATGACGGAGGGCTATGTCCTCCCGCGGCTCCAGGCGAAAATCCGCCAGGCTGAGGAGGAGGGGGCGGACGCCATTCTGCTTCTGTGCACCGGGTCCTTTCCCGCCTTTCCGCACCGGGTGCTGCTGCTGGAGCCCCAGGAGATGCTCCATGCCGTAGTGGCCAAACTGGCCGGCGGGCAAAAAGTGGGGCTGCTGGTCCCCATGCCCGACCAGGTGGAGCAGGCCTACCGCTTCTGGGGGGAGCACGGCGTGGACGTCACCGTGGCCTGCGCCTCTCCCTATCTGGACTTTGAGGGCGTGCGCCGGGCGGCGCAGCAGTTCCGGGGGCAGGATCTGGCCTTTGTGTGTACCGACTGCATGGGCTATACCGTGGCCATGAAACGGGCCATTCAACAGGAGACCGGGCTTCCGGTGATCCTTCCGCGCACTCTGGTTGTCCGGGTTCTTGGCGAGCTGCTGGATTAACGCGGAACTTCACAGGCGGCGGGTCTTTCCCGCCGCCTAGTTTCATTTGACTTTCAGGAGGTAATGTCCCATGAGCGACATCAATCAGGAGCTCTTATCCTTCATCCAGCGCAGCCCCAGCTGCTATCACGCGGTGGAAACCATCGCCCGGGAGCTGACGGAGGGCGGCTTTACCGAGCTCTCCGAGGGGGAGCGCTGGACTCTGGAGCGGGGCGGGCGGTACTTTGTGCGCCGGAACCTCTCCACCATTCTGGCCTTCCGGATTCCCCGGGAGGAGATCCGGGGCGTCCAGATCGCCGCTTCCCACAGCGATTCTCCCGCCTTCAAGCTGAAGGAGAACATGGACATCGTGCGGGACGGCGCCTACACCGAGCTGAACGTGGAGAAATACGGCGGGATGCTCTGTGCGCCCTGGTTCGACCGGCCGCTGTCGGTGGCCGGCAAGGTGGTGGTCTGCCGGGAAGGCCGGCTGGAGTCCCGCCTGGTGAACCTGGACCGGGACCTGCTGATGATCCCCAACCTGGCCATCCACATGAACCGGAGCGTCAACGACGGCTATGCCTACAGCGCCCAGCGGGACATGCTCCCTCTGCTGGGGGATGAGACGGCCAAGGGCAAACTGATGGAGCTGGTGGCCCAGGCCGCCGGAGTGGCCCGGGAGGAAATTTTGGGCAGCGACCTGTTCCTCTACTGCCGCAGCCGGGGCACCGTCTGGGGCGCCGGCGGGGAATACCTCTCCTCGCCCAAGCTGGACGACCTCCAGTGCACCTTCGCCAATCTGAAGGGGTTCCTGGCGGCCGGGGAAAATCCCCATGCCCTCTCCGTCTACGCGGTGTTCGACAATGAGGAGGTGGGCAGCACCACCAAGCAGGGGGCCGCCTCCACCGTGCTGCTGGACACCCTTACCCGCATCAATGCGTGCCTGGGCCGGAGCCGGGAAGACTATCTGCGGATGCTCGCCTGCGGCTTCATGGTCTCGGCCGACAACGCCCACGCCGTCCATCCCAACCACCTGGACGCCGCCGACCCCACCAATCACCCCCATATGAACCGGGGAATTGTCCTCAAGTTCAGCGCCAACCAGAAGTACGGCACCGACTCGGTGTCGGCCGCTCTCTTCCGGGAGCTCTGCCGCCGGGCGGACGTGCCCACCCAGGTGTTCCACAACCACTCGGATATTCTGGGCGGAAGCACCCTTGGAAACCTCTCCAACGCCCAGGTATCCCTGAACATGGTGGACATCGGCCTGCCCCAGCTGGCCATGCACTCCCCCTATGAGACGGCGGGCGCCCGGGACACCGCCTATCTGGTCCGGGCCATGGAGGTCTTTTTCAACAGCTATCTTCAGGACGAGGGGCAGGGCGCCTACACCCTGCACACCTGCCGTGTATGAGGTGAAGAACATGTATTACTATGTCAATCAGACCCGCTATCCCCATGTCCCCTATCCCACTCTGACCGCCATTCCGGAGCTGGCCCGGAACGACACCACCGTGCGCTCCGCCGGGTGCGGGCTGTGTTCGGTCTCCATGGTGGTGACCAATCTGACGGGGACGGAATTTCCGCTCATCGACGCGCTGGAGCTCTCCCTGGCGGTAAACGCCAACCACAGCCCCGGCACCGATATGGACCGTCTGGCCCCCTATGTGGCCGAGCGCTTCGGCCTGAAGCTGGTGATGACCGACGACCCGGAGCAGCTGCGCCAGAGCCTGCTGCGGGGAGGCATGGCCGTGGCCAACGTGACGGGAGACCGGCCGGAGGAGAACTATGTGGGGCTCTTCTCCCACGGCGGCCACTATGTGGCGGTGGTGGCCATTGAGCCCGACGGCGAGCATGTCACCGTGTTGGACCCCTCCCAGCTGCCCGACAAATTCCACGAGGAGGGCCGGGAGGGTAAGGTGGTGGAAAACGGCTTCTGCCTGCACACCACGCTGTCCATTCTCGCGGAGGACTGCCGGTTCCGCCCGGCGGAGTGCTACCCGGAGGGAGAATTCAAATCCTGGATGGAATTCGACCGCCGGACCGTCCACAACCGGTATTATCTCTTTGAAAAGGAATAGAACCTGGTTTTGACGGAATGTTTATCCATCGCGATTCCCTGTTTCCGGTGAACTGCGCCGATTTCCGGCCAAATGTTCCGTATTTGTTCTTTTTGCGAATTATAATGTCTTATTTTCCCATCCTTTCTCTGTTATTTTCTGCAATTTCCTTGTAAACACTTGAAAAATGATGTTCAATATAGTATGATTAGTTTTATTAAAATACGAAATGTAGAGCGGTTTTTTTATCCCTCCGGGCCGGCCGCTCTGCGGGAGGAGTTGCGTCAGCATAGAACGTGAGATTTATCAGGAGGCTTTGTCCCTGCGGGACGAGCTGGTTGCGTGGCGGCGGCAGCTTCACCGCCACCCGGAGCTGGGCTTTGATCTGCCGGTGACGCGGGCTTTTGTCCTTGAAAAACTGCGTGAAATGGGCTATGAGCCCCAGGACGTGGGGCGGGCCGGCATCACCTGTACCATCGGCCGGGGCGCTCCGGTCTTTCTGCTGCGGGGGGATATGGACGCCCTGCCCATGCAGGAGGAGACCGGACTGCCCTTCGCCTCGGAAAACGGGTGCATGCACGCCTGCGGGCACGATTTCCACACCACCGCCCTGCTGGGCGCCGCCCGGCTGCTGCGGCAGCATGAGGGAGAGCTGCGGGGCACGGTAAAGCTGCTCTTTCAGCCGGCGGAGGAGACCATGGACGGCGCGCAGGATGTCTTTGACGCCGGAATTCTGGAACACCCCCACGTGGACGCCGCCATGGCCCTGCATGTGGTTCAGGCGCCCTTCGGAACGGTAAACTACACCCCCGGCTCCGCCTGCGGCTCCAGCGACGTGTTCACCATCACCGTCAACGGCCGGGGCGGGCACGGCGCCGCGCCCCACCGGAATATCGATCCCATCAACGTGGCGGCCCATATTGTGCTCTCTCTCCAGACCATCAACAGCCGTGAGGTCAACCCCAATGAGATGATTGTCCTCACCATCTGTTCCCTCCACGCCGGCAGCGCCGCCAACGTGACGCCGGCTCAGGCGGTGCTGAAGGGCACCATCCGCACCATGAATCTGGAGGTCAAGGAGTTCGCCCGGCAGCGGCTGACGGAAATCTGCCGGGATGTGTGCCGCACGTTCCGGGCCGAATGCGACATTGCGTTCACCGGAGCGGGCATTCCCCCCATGATCAATGATCCCGCCCTTACCGAGGAGTTGAGCGGCTATATCGATGCGCTCCTGGGCTCCGGTTCGGTCCGCCATATTGAGCGGATGACCGGGTCGGAGGATTTCTCGGTCTTTTCCCACCACGTGCCCTGCGCGCTGTACTGGTTCGGCACCGGCAGCGCGGAAGAGGGGTATCCCTATGGTGTTCACGATCCCAGGGTCACATTCCGCGAGGATGCGCTCCCTGAGATGGCGGCCGTGTATGCTCAGTCCGCCATCTGCTGGCTCGCGAACCACCATCAGTGATAGATGTGTAAGACCCAAAACGAACAGGAGTGAAATGAAAATGAAGAAAAAGATCCTTGCACTGAGCCTGGCCTGCGCCATGTCCCTGGGCCTTCTGGCCGGCTGCGGCGGCGGCAGCGAAGCCAGCCCCGACCCCAGCGCGGCGCCGTCCGCCGCCGCCGGGTCCTCCACCCCTGCGGAGAGCGGGACCCTGACCGTCTCCCTCTCCTCCTCCCCCAGCAAGCTGGACCCTATCCACTACACCGGCACCTATGAGAGCCAGATCATCGGTCAGGTCTGCGACCGTCTGATCGAGTACAACGACGACCTGGACACCTATGTTCCCTCGCTGGCCACCAGCTGGACCATTTCGGAGGACGGTTCCACTTACGTCTTCCAGATCCGTCAGGGGGTCCATTTCCAGAACGGCCAGTACAGCCAGGGCCGTGAGATGACCGCGGAGGACGTGGCCTGGTCTCTGAACCGCTCTGCCCAGTACTCCGACATGGCCCGCCTGTCCATGCTGGACAAGGCGGAGGTCACCGGCGAGTGGGAGGTCACCTGTACCCTGAAGAGCCCCAACGCCGCCTTCCTGACCGCTCTGACCGACGCGGGCAACTCCATCATTGCCCAGGAAGAGGTTGAGGGCTGGGGCGACGACTTCGGCTATCACCTGACCGGCACCGGCGCGTTCATCATGGAGGACTTCCAGCTGGACGAGCAGGCCGTTCTGGTGGCCAACGAGGACTACTGGCTGGGCGTGCCCAACATCCAGAAGCTGGTCTTCCGCTTCATCTCCGATCCCACCCAGACCGCCAACGCCCTGCTGGCCGGCGAGATTGATCTGGCTACCCAGCTCTCCGGCGAGGCCATCAACACCGTGGACCAGGCCGGCGGCGACGTGAGCCTGATGAAGGTGGAGGCGCTGCAGATCAACTACGTCCGCTTCAACATGCAGAACGGCCCCACTGCCGATCCTCTGGTCCGCCAGGCGCTGATCCAGGCGGTGGATCTGGACGCCGTGCGCACCGCCCTGTACCAGTACGGCGAGGCGGAGGCCGCCTGCCTGCCCCTGCCCTACGGCTCCTGGGGCTATGACGAGTCTCTGGAGTCCCTGGCCCTGCCCTATGACGTCGAGGCCGCCAAGGAGAAGCTGGCCCAGTCCGGCTACCCCAACGGCTTTGAGGTGGACATCTACGTCTCCAACACCCAGGAGCGCACCACGCTGTGCACCCTGCTGCAGGCCTACTGGTCTCAGATCGGCGTCACCACCAACATCCACGCCAACGAGTGGGGCACCTTCTCCGACATGGCGGCCTCCGGCAACGCCGACATCTACGCCATGAGCTGGACCTGGTATCCCGACCCCTACTTCTTCCTGAACAACCTCTTCTCCTCCAGCCAGACCAGCTCCAACGGCAACGGCGCTCTGTATATCAACGACGAGGTCGATGCCGCTCTGCAGGCCGCGGTGGAGACCACCGATCAGACCGAGCGCGCCGCCTACTACAGCGAGGTCATGCGCCACGCTATGGAGGACTACACCGGCATTTACTACGCCGTGCCCTACAACTGCTACGGCATTAACAGCCGCGTGCAGGACTTCACGCCCAGAGCCGACGGCACCCTGCGTTTCATCGTCTCCGACGGCGAGAAGATCGTCCGCAATACCTCCGTTGCCTGATTAACTGCGATAAGCCGCTATCACCTATGGGGCGCGCACGCGCGCCCCATAGGTTGCTGTCAGGGGGACTTTTTCATCCCGAGCAGCACAAATGTACATCCGCGCGGATAATAGTTCGCCATACAGGTACAGGAGGCGATCTCTCTGCGGATGGAACCTCCATGCGGCAGGGTTTCGGCCGGATGGCCGCGTGGAAAAACCGCAGAGATCGGTTTATATCCACCAAATGAACAAAACTATCACATGTATTGATATGGCGGTGATGTGAGTGTTAAAAACTATCTTAAAACGTATTGTGCAGTGTATTCCCACGCTCTTCATCGTGGTCACATTCACATTTATTTTGACCCGCGCGATCCCGGGCAACCCGGCGCAGACGCTGCTGGGCCCCCAGGCCACAGCGGAAGATATCGCGGCCATGGAGATCAAGCTGGGCCTGGATCAGCCCAAATGGAAGCAGTACATCGACTATATGGGCGACGTACTTCACGGTGATTTCGGGACCTCCTATATGTATAATCAGCCCGTTCTGGAGCTGATCGGGCAGCGCATCGGTCCCACCCTTCAGATTACTCTGACCGCGCTGATCATCGCACTGATCATCGGCGTGGGCGTGGGTATGTTCTCCGCGCTGCACCAATATTCCGCATTCGACTATATCTTTATGGTTCTGGCCCTGGTGGGCGTATCCATGCCCATCTTCTGGCTGGGCATGATGCTGGTCAACTTCTTCTCGGTGAACCTGGGACTTCTCCCGGTGTCGGGCCGGGGCGATATTGCAAACGGATTGTGGGACGTGATCTCCCATATGATCCTGCCCTGTCTGTGCCTGTGTACCATTCCCATGGCCACGTTCGCCCGGATCACCCGCTCCAGCATGCTGGAGGTCATCCGCAGCGACTCCATTAAGGCCCTGCGGGCCCGCGGCATCAGCGAGCGCAGCGTGATTTTCAAGCACGCCCTCAAAAACGCCCTGCCCCCCATTATCACGGTCCTGGGCCTGCAGCTGGCCAGCTGCTTCACCGGCGCCATCCTGACGGAGAACATCTTCTCCTGGCCTGGACTGGGCACCATGATCGTCAACGGCATCAACAACCGCGACTATATGCTCATCCAGGGCATGGTCCTGTTTTTCGCCATGGTCTTTGTGGTCATTAACCTGATCGTCGATCTGGTCTATATGGTCATCAATCCCAGAGTCAGTTATGAAGGAGGCGGCGCGTAATGAAGAAGAAACAGAACATGGGGGAGGCTATCACCGACGCCCTCGGTACCGCCTCCAACGAAGAGCTGCTGAAAAAGGAGCGCCGGGCCAATAGTGCCTGGAGCAAGCTCAAGCGCAATAAAACGGCCATGGTGGGTCTGATTATCGTGTGCATCATGATCTTTATCGCGGTCTTTGCACCCCTGCTGGCCCCCTATGACCCCACGGCCATCAGCCCCCTGGAGGCCTACGCCCGGCCGGGTGAGAACGGCCACATTCTGGGCTGCGACCACATCGGACGGGACCTCCTCTCCCGCATTATCTACGGCTCCCGGGTATCCCTGCTGGTGGCCTTTGGCGGCACGGTGGTGGCCGGCATCATCGGCGTGCTCCTGGGCCTGATCGCCGGTTACTTCGGCGGCATTGTGGACAGCATCATCATGCGCATTATGGACGGCATGCTCTCCTTCCCCTATATCCTGCTGGCCATGGTGCTGATGACCGTGCTGGGCTCAAGTATCTTCAACGTCATCCTGGCCGTGGGCATCGGCAACATCCCCAGCTTTGCCCGTGTGGTCCGGGGCGAGGTGCACATCATCAAAAATGAGGAGTACTGCAACGCCGCCCGGGTCATCGGCGTGTCCAACGCCCGGATGCTCTTCACCCACATCCTGCCCAACACCATCTCCCCCCTGATCGTCTACGCCACCCTGGGCATCGCCGGCGCCATCATCTCCGAGGCCGCCCTGAGCTTCCTGGGCCTGGGCATCAGCGAGCCCACCGCCTCCTGGGGCAGCATCCTCCAGACCGGCAAATTCTATCTCAATACCGCCCCCCATATCGCCACTTACTCCGGCATCTTCATTCTCATCACCGTGCTGGGCTTCAATCTGCTGGGCGACGGCGTGCGCGACGTGCTGGACCCCAAGATGAAGAAGTAACGGAGGAGCAGAATGGACAAGTATAAAGAACGCGTGCGCCAGCGCGTGGCGGACATTCTGCCCGAGCTGGTGGCCCTCTCGGATACCATCTGGTCCCATCCGGAGTATAATTTTGAGGAACACCACGCCTGCGCCGCCATGAGCGAGCAGCTGCGGCGCTTCGGTTTCCGGGTGGAGACCGGGGTGGGCGGCGTCGCCACCAGCGTCAAGGGCGTGTATGAGAGCGGCAAGCCCGGCCCCAACATCGGTATCTTCGGCGAGTTCGACGCGGTGCCCGGCATGGGCCACGCCTGCGGCCACAACCTGATGTGCGCCATGGCGGTGGGCGCGGGCGAGGCGCTGCGCAGCGTCCTGGACGAGCTGGGCGGCACGGTGAGCGTCTTCGGCTGCCCGGCGGAAGAGGGCGGCGGCGGCAAGATCATCATGCTCCAGAACGGCGCCTTCGCCGGGCTGGACGTGGCCATGCTCCTCCACTCGGCCAGCGATACGGTGGTGCAGGACATCTCTTACTCCAGGACCGACGTGCTGGTCCACTTCTACGGCAAGAAGTCCCACGCGGCCACCTGGCCCGAGGAGGGCGTGAGCGCCCTGACCCCGGTGCTGGAGCTGTTCAACACCGTCAACGCTCTTCGTCTGGAGATCGCCGACCGGGGCAAGATCCTAGGCGTGATCCGGGACGGCGGAGAGGAACCCATCTATATTCCCGACCACTGCTCGGCGGAGTTTACCATCCGCTCCTTCTCCATGAAAGACAAGCTGGACCTGCTGGACCGCTTTTTGAAGATCTGCCAGCACCTGGCGGAGATCACCAATACCCGCTTCTCCTACGAGCCCGTGGGGCTCCCCTACGAGGACATCCGGAACAACCCGGTGCTGGAGGAGCTGCTGGAGCGGAACTTTACCGCCCTGGGCGAGCAGGTAAAGCCCCGGGAGCGGGAGCTGGGCATCGGCTGCACCGATATGGGCAACGTGACCCACGAGATCCCCGGCCTGCAGTCCTACGTGCTGGTGGTGCCGGAGACCCGGGGGCATACCCCGGAGTTCGAGGCGGCGGTGGGCGGCCCGGCGGGCCACAAGACCATCGCCGTGGGCTCCAGCGCCATGGCCATGACGGCGGTGGATATCCTCACCGATCCGTCGCTGCTGGGCCGGATCCGGGACGCCTTTGCCGAGATGAAGGCCCGGTACGAGCGGTAAGGAGGTTGTGCTATGAGTGATACATTGCTGAAAGTCAGCGGATTGAAAACCTATTTCTTTACGGCCAGCGGCGTGTCCAAAGCAGTGGACGGCGTCAGCTTTGAGCTCAAGCGCGGGGAAGTGATGGGCATTGTGGGTGAGTCCGGCTCGGGTAAGAGCGTCACCTCCAACTCCATCATCCGCCTGCTGCCTCCTCAGACCGGCCGGATTGTGGACGGCGAAATTACCTTTGAGGGCCGGGATATTCTGGCCATGAGCCATAAACAGCTGCTGGAATTCCGCGGCAAGGAGATCGCCACCATCTTCCAGGACCCCATGACCTCTCTGGACCCGGTGTTCAAAATCGGCAAGCAGATGGTGGAGATGATCTGCGCCCATCAGGACGTCAGCAAGAAGGAGGCGTGGGACATGGCGGTCCACGCCCTGGCCCGGGTGGGTATCCCGGAGCCCGAAAAGCGCATGGAGGCCTACCCCTATGAGCTCTCGGGCGGCATGTGCCAGCGCGTGATCATCGCCATGGCGGTGTGCTGCAAGCCCAAGTTCATCATCGCCGACGAGCCCACCACCGCTCTGGACGTGACCGTCCAGGCCCAGGTGCTGGATCTGCTCAAGGATCTGCAGAAGGATATGGACACCTCCATTCTCCTCATCACCCACAACCTGGGCGTGGTGTGGGAGATGTGCGACAAGGTGATGGTCATGTACGCGGGCAATACGGTGGAGAGCGCCGACACCAAGGAGCTCTACTCCAACCCCCTGCACCCCTACACCTGGGGCCTGCTGGACTCCATCCCCCGCCTGTCCGACCACGCCAAGGAGGACCTGCGCACCATTCCCGGTACGCCCCCCGACCTCCGCTTGACCGGAAAGTGCTGTAATTTCTACAACCGCTGCCCCTATATGACCAAGCAATGCTGTGAATCCGTGCCCCCTCTGGTGGAGGTGGAGCCCGGCCATTTCGTGGCCTGCCACCGCCAGAACGGCGTGGAGCGGCTGGTGAGAGGAGAGGTAACTCATGACGCAGAATGAGACGCGCCAGCCCATCATGAAGATCCGCAACCTGACCAAGGAATTCAAGATCAAGAGCAAAAAGCTGGGCGCCAAGCCCCAGATTCTCCACGCCCTGACCGACGTGTCCCTGGATGTGTACGAGGGCGAGACTTTGGGCATCATCGGCGAGTCCGGCTGCGGCAAGTCCACGCTGGGCCGCACCGTCATCCAGCTCCACAAGGCCACCTCCGGTTCGGTGGAGTACCTGGGCAAGGACCTGTTCTCCCTGACCGGTGCGGAGCGCAAGGCCATGAAGCGGGACATCCAGATGGTCTTTCAGGACCCCTACTCCTCCCTGGATCCCCGCAACACCTGCGAGCAGCTCATTGCCGAGCCCCTGAAGGTCCACGGGATTATTTCCGACAGCAAGGCCCGGCAGGATCGGGTCCTGGAGCTGATGCGGGAGGTGGGCCTGGACATCCAGCACATGAACCGCTATCCCCACGAGTTCTCCGGCGGCCAGCGCCAGCGGATCAATGTGGCCCGGGCTCTGGCCCTCCAGCCGAAGATCATCATCTGTGACGAGCCGGTCTCCGCTCTGGACGTGTCCATCCAGGCCCAGGTGCTCAACCTCTTCAACCGCCTGCAGCGGGACCACAACCTGACGTATATCTTTATCTCCCACGATCTGGGCGTCATTAAGCACGTCAGCGACCGCATCGCCATCATGTATCTGGGCCGGGTGGTGGAGCTGTGCAAGGCCTCCCAGATCTACGACAATCCCCTGCACCCCTATACCCGGGCGCTGCTCTCCGCCATTCCCCCGGAGTCCCCCTTTGAAAAGAAGCAGCGCATCGTCCTCAAGGGCGAGATTCCCAGCCCCATCGGCGACCAGGTGGGCTGTCCCCTGGCCGGCCGCTGCCCCAACTGCACCGAGCGGTGCACCCGTGAAATCCCGAAGCTGAACGATACCGGAGACGGCCATCAGGTGGCCTGTTTCCTGTACGACTGATGAAAAGAGGTCTTTTTACCCATGGAACAAGTATCGCGTGAAATGTTGCACCGCCTGGCTGTGGAGCGCAGCGGTGAACTGGTCCAGCTGGTCTCCGACCTGATCCGCATTCCCAGCGAAAACCCCACCGGCACCCAGCGGGAGGTGGTGGACTTTGTGGAGAACTATCTCCGTCAGGCCGGAATCTCCTATGAAGAGGTGGGCGAGAACCCGGACTTCCCCTGCATTGTGGCCAAGATGGGCGCCGACGAGGGCTTCAGTATCATCCTGAACGGCCATCTGGACGTGGTGCCCGCCGGTGACCGGAGCCAGTGGGACTTCGATCCCTTCGCGGGGACCGTCACCGACACACAGATTTTGGGCCGCGGGACCTCTGATATGAAGGCCGGTGTGGCCGGACTGCTCTTCGCCATGAAGCTCCTGAAGGAGTCGGGCGCCGAGCTCAAGGGCAACATCCGCCTCCACCTGGTCTCCGACGAGGAGAGCGGCGGCGAGTTCGGCTCCCGCTGGCTGTGCGACCACGGCTATGCCGAGGGGGCCAACGCCTGCCTCATTGCCGAGCCCACCTCCGCCAACGACATTGAGATCGGCCAGAAGGGCGGCCTTACCGTCATCCTGAAGGCCGCCGGTAAATCGGCCCACGGCAGCCTGGGCGGATTCAAGGGGGATAACGCCATCCTGAAGCTGGCCAAGGTGCTGGAGGGACTCCCCCGCCTGACTACCATCGAGGGGCATTTCAAGCCCAGCCAGGAGCGGGCCCTGAACAACTCCATCCAGCGGGCCCAGTCGATCCTGAACGAGCCCGGCGTGGGCGAAGTCATCCGCCATGTCTCGGCCAACGTCGGCCTCATCCAGGGCGGAACCCGGCCCAACATGGTCCCCGACTACTGCGAGGCCATTGTGGACGTGCGTCTCCCCATCGGGGTGGACCACCAGGAGATCGAGGACATGCTCGCCTCCATTGTGGCCGAGAGCGGCGTGGAGGGCGTGACCTACGAGCTGCAGTGGAAGAGCGAGGGCAACTACACCGAAGAGGACGAGGCCATCGTTCAGACCGTCAAGCGCAATGCGGAGGCCGTGTGGAACATGGAAGTGATCCCCGCCTATCAGTGGGCCTCTTCCGACGCCCGGGACTACCGCCGGGTGGGCATCCCCACGATCCAGTACGGACCGTCCAATACGGCCGGTATCCACTCGTACAATGAAAACGTGGACATTCAGGACGTGGTCAACGCGGGGCAGATCTATGTGCTGTCTCTGTGCGACCTGCTGGGCGTCCAGTAATCCCATCGGAATGGAACAAAGAGCGGAGAGACACAGGTCTCTCCGCTCTTTCTGATTTTGATCCGGTTATTCTCCAAACACGCCGTTGTGTGAGGATTGCATTTTCAATACACCGTGAAGCATAGGTGGCCAGACGCACCTTTTTGTCCGGCTTGAAGGTGGCGATTCCTTTAATCAGCCCGATGGTCCCGATGGAAATCAAATCGTCCTGATCTCCATTGGGCGTATAATATTTTTTGACAATATGGGCCACCAGACGCAGGTTATGCTCAATGAGCCGGTCCCGGGCCCCCATGTCTCCGGCCGCCATGGCCTCCAGTTCCCGCTGTTCCTCCTCCGGCTTGAGCGGCCGCGGGAAGGAACTCTCCCCTCCCGAGAGCCGTAGCGTCACAAAGAGACTGTTGAGCATCAGTGCCAGCCAGACAGGCAGCATTCCCATCTCCTCCTCCCATTGCGCCTCATTCAGGTCCGTTTTTCCATTCTATTCGAGCCCGGCCCGTCCCTATGTGCCGCTCCGGCTGCAAGTCCGCTTCGAATTATCCTGTCCATAAAATTTTTACAAAAATTTTACGCCCTATTTATTCGAAACGTAAATTTTGTGCAAAGTCTTTACATTCCCATTTACGGACTGCCGCAAATCAGATATAATTTAGGTGCTTTTTGGGAGAAAATCAGAACTCTGCACGAATGAGAACGTGCGTACGGACTTAAGGGAGGCTGTCTTGTGAGCATATCAGATGTAATCGTCCTGTTCGGCGCGGTGGCCACATTCCTCTTTGGCATGACCACGATGACCGACGGTCTGGAGAAGCTCTCCGGCGGACGTCTGGAGGGCATTCTGGAGCGGCTGACCAGCAATGTATTCAAAGGTGTGCTTCTGGGGGCTCTGGTCACCGGCCTGATCCAGAGCTCCGCTGCCACCACCGTCATGTGCGTCGGCTTTGTCAACGCCGGTATCATGAAGCTCCGCCAGACGGTGGGCATTATTATGGGCGCCAACATCGGCACCACGGTGACCGCCCAGCTCTTGCGGCTGGGGGACATCTCCTCCGATAACTTTTTCCTGTCCCTGCTCAACCCCGCCACATTGGGCCCCATTCTGGCCACGGTGGGCATCATTTTCTATATGTTCATCACCGGCGGCCGGAAAAAATGCGTGGGGCAGATCGTGCTGGGTCTGGGCCTGCTCTTCATCGGGATGGAGACCCTGGAGAACGTCGTCGCCCCTCTCCAGGACCTCCCCGCCTTCCGGGACCTGTTTGTGGCGTTCTCCAACCCCTTCCTGGGGGTGCTGGTGGGCGCTCTGGTCACCGCCATTATCCAGAGCTCCTCGGCCTCCATGGGTATCCTGCAGGCCATGACCTCCACCGGCGTCATCACGTTCCGAATTGCAGTCCCCCTGATTATGGGCCAGAATATCGGAACATGCATTACCGCCATCCTCTCCAGCATCGGCGCCAGCAAAAATGCCAAGCGCACCGCCTGCCTGCACCTGCTTTTTAACATCCTCGGCACCCTCTTCTTCCTGGTGGTGCTCTACGGTGGAAACGCCCTGTTTCACTTCTCATTCTGGGAGGCCCTGATGGACCGGGGCACCATCGCCAACCTGCACCTGGGCTTCAATGTGTGCTGTACCGCCCTGCTGCTCCCCTTCAACCGGCAGCTGGTGTGGCTGGTGGAGCATCTGATCCCCGGCTCTGCCGACCAGAAGGAGGTCTCGGTTCTGGACGAGCGCTTTTTGTCCACCCCGGCTCTGGCTCTGGAAAAGGCCCATGAGGCAGTCGTTCAGATGGGCTGCCTGGCCCAGGAGAATTACCGCCTGGCGGTGGAGCTGCTCTCCCACTTCGACGCCAAGAAGCTGGAGCGCATCAACGAAACGGAGGCCGCTTTGGACAAGTTGGAGACCAATTTGGACAACTATCTGGTCCGGCTGAGCGGACATCCCCTCACCGCCGGGGACAGCGCCAAAGTCTCCGAACTGCTCCACACCCTCTCCGATTTTGAGCGCATCGGCGACTATGTCATCAACCTGGCCCAGTCCGCCCATACGCTGCACGAGCGGAACCTGGTTCTCTCGGATGCGGCCCGGGAGGAGCTCTCCGCCCTCTGCGCCGCCGTCGACGGGGCCGTGGACCAGGTGCTGGACTGCTATACCCAGCGCTCTCCCGAGCTGGCCCAGGAGGTGGAGCCCATCGAGGAGGTCGTGGACCTGATGGAGAACGACCTGCGCAGCCGCCACATTGAGCGCCTGAAGGCCGGACAGTGTACGGTGGAGATGGGAGCCCAGTATCTGGAAATTCTCATTAATCTGGAGCGCATCTCCGACCACTGTTCCAACGTGGCCCTGTACATTTTGCAGGAGACCTCGCCCGCCGGCTCTCTCATCCGGACCGACGCCCACGCCTATATGCACGCGCTCCACCACGGAGAGGACCCGGTTTTTGATGAATATTTCCAGTTCTACCGGGACAAATATTATGCCCCCATCGAGCGCACCGGCTGCTGATGCAATTTATCCCCCGCTCCAAATGGAGCGGGGGATTTTGTTCCTTTCTTGCCAGAAGGGGACGGGTATGGTATGATAAACATACGGCGGACCACCGCCGCAGAGAGGAGGAATGTTCATGTCGATGAGCGATCAGGCCCTGGTGGAGCTGGCGTTTACCATGCTGGAGCGCTCCTATGTCCCTTATTCCAAATTCCCCGTGGGGGCCGCGCTGGAGTGCGCCGACGGGAGCGTTTTCACCGGCTGCAATGTGGAGAATGCCGCCTATGGCTCCACCATCTGCGCCGAGCGCACCGCTCTGGTGAAGGCTGTCAGCGAGGGGCATCGGGACTTTGTGCGCCTGGCGGTGGTGGGCAACTCGGAGGACTACTGCTGGCCCTGCGGCTCCTGCCGCCAGATGCTCTATGAGTTCGCCCCCGATCTGACCGTGCTGGTGGCCCGGGCCAACCATGAATTTGTGCGCCTCTCCCTGGGGAGGGACCTGCTCCCCTACGGGTTTGGCCCCCTCTCTCTGACGCAGCAGGAGAAGTCCTGATCCATCCGGCGCCAAAACGCGGGCGGGAGACACAGTCTCCCGCCCGCCTCTTTTTAGTATGTCCCCTCCCAGAGGAGGCTGCCCGCCTGGTCCCGGACCTGGAAGGTCTGCTCCAGGTCCCACCCCAGCTCCAGCACCATTACGTCTCCGTTCCAGTCGCTGGAAGAGCCCCCCTCCCAGGCCACGGTCTCCACCGCCGGATTCAGGCGCAGAAGGACGGCATTGACCGTCTCCCCCCCGCCGGTCCAGTAGCCGTTCAGCAGGCCAGGGGCCATCTCCCGGCCCCGCCCGCAGCCGTCCGTCCGCCAGAAGAGGCCCATACTCCGCTGGACCCGGCTGTAGCAGAATTCCCCATCCGGAGTAGCGAGGGCATAGATCCGCCTGCCCCCGGGCAGGTCTGCCCGGCCCCGGACGGTACACTCCCCGTAGTAGAGCTCCCGGGCCGTGGCCAGGGCGCAGCGTTCCGGGGAGAGGTAGATCCCAAAGAGCAGGAAATACGCCCCAAAGATGGCCAGGATCACCGCCAGATTGCGGATCAGTTCTCCCTTCCGGGTCATGGCGCTCCCTCCTCTCCTGACAGGTCCACCGTCACCACCGCCGCCGGGTCAATGGAGGGCCAGCCCAGGGTGAAGGTGGTCTCCCCCGGCTCCGGGGTGAAGTCATAGATCTCCCAGCGGACCAGGCCCCCCAGCGAGGTGCTGCCGCAGGGATAACCCTCTCCGCTCTCCCCCCGGATCTGCAGGTTGGGCGGGGTCCAGGTCACCCGGGGCTCCCCCCAGCTGTGGACCCGGACCACCACATCGCCGCTCTCCAGCAGGGCCGCCTCGTCGATGGTCATGGTGTGGGCGCCCAGGTCGAAGGTCCGGTCCACCTCCACCACCTGCTCCACCGGTCCGCTGTAGCGGTAAAAGACGCCGTACTCCAGCCAGCGGCCCAGGGACATGATGCTCAGGGACGCCAGGTAATAGGCCAGGTACAGCCCCAGGGTGGCCGCGGTGAAGACGCACAGGCCCCGGCTTACCCACCAGGCCCAGCCCAAAAGGGGGTTATGGGTCAGGTTGAGCCCCTCTCCCACCGCCGCCGGGTCCCCCATGCGCTTGAGGGCCTCCGCTTTGGCCTCTTCTGGGGAGAGTCCCTCCGCTTCCTCCAGGTCGTGGGCGCTCTCGTCCAGGTGGGCGCGCAGTTCCTCGGCGATGGCCGCCCGGTCCGGGCGGAAGCGCACCCGCCCCGTCACCGCCCGGAGGAAGGCCTCCTCCGGGTCTGCCGGGGCCGCAGCCTTACGCCAGACCATAGGCTCCCCCTCCGATCACCCGGTCCACCGCCCACCGAAAGGTCTGCCACTGCTTCTTTTCCGCCTCCAGCTGCTTTCTGCCCCGGCCGGTGAGGGTATAGTACCGCCGCCGCCGGCCCTCGCTCTCCTGCTCATAGGAGCGTACACAGCCGTCCTGCTCCAGCTTGTGGAGCACCGGGTAAAGGGTCCCCTCCTGAAAATCAAAGACCTCCTCCGAGCGGGCGGACAGGGTACGGATGATCTGGTAGCCGTAGCAGTCCCCCTCCGCCAGCAGGGAGAGCACCAACAGCCGGGTGCTGCCGCTGAGCAAACTGCGGTCGAATTTCATGCCTCTTACTCCTCTCCAGAATACCTTGAGGTTCTAAGTATAGTATACTTGGATGGTCCAGGTATGTCAAGCGCTTTTAAATTTGCCCGTTCCTTTTTTCACGCAGATATGATATACTTAGGTCAATTCTATCCCGGCGAAAACCGGATTCAGAGTGAGGAATCCATATGAAAGAACGTCCCCCGCTGGAGAGCCGGCAGCTGCTCCAGCGCTTTGTCATCCGATCTGTTTTGGCGGCAGCCGTTGCGGCCGCCGCCTACTGCGCTGCAGCCGCCCTTCTGCTCCGCCTGGGACTGGGGTGGGGCGCCTATGCCGCCGCCCTGGTTCTCCCCGCCCTGCTGGGCGCTGGCGCGGCGGTACGGATGGGCCTTCCCGCTCTGCGCAGCTTCCAGCGCTTGCGGCAGGCCTTTCAGGCCATTACGGATGGGAACTTATCCGTCCGCCTGCCCGAAGGACCGGATGGTGCCTTTTCCGCCGCCTACGCCGACTTTAACCGCATGGCGCAGGAACTTCAGGAGGTCCGCTTTCAGCGGGACGAGTACGTCAACACCTTTATTCACGAGTTCAAGACCCCTCTCACCGCCATCCGCGGCTTTGCCGAGCTCCTCCAGCAGCCCGGCTTCCCCGAGGAGGAGCAGAAGCGCTACCTCCAGATCATCGCCAGCGAGTGCCAGCAGCTGGCCCAGCTGGCCAACGACGCCCAATTGCTGACCAAGCTGGAGACCAAGAACCTGCCGGTGGTGAAAAAGGCCTTTTGGCTGGATGAGCAGATCAGCCAGGCCCTGGCTCTGCTGGAGCCCTCGGCCAAGGAGAAAGGGCTTACCCTCACCGCCGACCTGGAGCCGGTGGAGTGCCGGGGCAGTCAGGAGCTGCTCTCCCATGTGTGGCTCAACCTGATCAGCAACGCCGTCAAGTATACCCCCAGCGGCGGATCCATCGCCGTCTCGCTCAAGCAGATCGGTCTGGACGGGCTCTTTACCGTCACCGATACCGGCATCGGCATGACGCCGGAGGTCATGTCCCATATCTTCGACCGCTATTATCAGGCCGACCCCACCCACAC
Organism: uncultured Oscillospiraceae bacterium; assembly: GCA_944386885.1. Taxonomy (GTDB): domain Bacteria; phylum Bacillota; class Clostridia; order Oscillospirales; family Oscillospiraceae; genus Pseudoflavonifractor_A. The sequence goes on from CALXCU010000090.1 coordinate 20,249, forward strand.
CCGGCGCGGCATCGGATTAGGCTTGCCTATCGTACATAACATTCTGGATCTGTGCGGCGGGCGCATCGATGTGGAGAGCACCCCGGGCGCGGGGAGTACCTTCCGCGTCCATCTGCCCCTGGCCTGAGGGCCCGGAACGGACCAGGCGGGAACGTCTTTCGACGTTCCCGCCTTTTGCATCTCCGCGCCCTTCCCGGAAAAAATTTTTGCATCCCTCCCCGGCGCAAACAAAACTGCAACAAATGCATGTTATGCTGGAAGAAACTGCGAGGTACGCCCTTTATGTTCCAGGCATCGGTTGTAGAAGATGACTGGGAACTCAGCCATACGGCCTGTGTTTGTCTGGGCCGGAACGGCGGCTATGGGGCCGCGGGGTGCCTGAGCGTAAACGTCGTATTGCTCAGCCTCCTGTGTCAAACAGACTACCGGCGGCACTATTTCGGCGGACCGCGCAATCAGGTCAGGCATCATACTCACCGTGAAGCTGAGGAGGGCTCTGGATGGAAGCCTGGAAAAAGATGCTCCTTAAGCTGCTCTTCCCCGGGGCCACCGTCACCTTCTTGAGCATCCCGGTCTCCGCTGCGCTGCTGTTTTATACCTTCGCGTATGCCGGCGAGGATGGGCCGGTGGCCTATCTCTCCTACACGCTCTCCGCCTATGCCACGCTTCTCGTGTGCGTGCAAATCCCCAGGCTCGTCCGGGGCGCCCGGGCCCTTTTGCACCGGAACCGGTTCCTGCACCGGTACCTGACCGACATCCCGTTCCGGATGCGGCTCTCCCTCTACCTGTCCTTTGGGCTCAATCTGCTCTATGCGGTGATAAAGCTCTTCTTCGGCGTCTACTACCGCTCCATCTGGTTTGGGACCTTCGGCGTCTATTACGCCCTCCTGACGGTCATGCGCTTTCTGCTGGTCTGGCATGTCAAGCGCAGTGATTTTGGAAAGGAGCCTGTCTCAGAGCTGAAGCGGTACCGCCTGTGCGGGGCAATTTTAATCCCGATGACGGCGGCTCTGACCGGCGTGATCGTCCTGGTGATCCACCAAAACGAGGGCTTTTACTATCCTGGGCACCTGATCTATGCCGTGGCGCTGTACGCATTCTATACGGTGACTGCGGCGGGCGTGCATATCGTCCGGTTCAGGGCCTGCCAAAGCCCTGTCCTCTCCGCAGCGACGGTGATCCGTCTGGCGGCAGCCCTGGTCTCCCTCTTCTCCCTGGAGACCGCTATGCTCTCGCAATTCGGAGGCTCGGACGACTCAGCCTTCCGGCTGGTTATGATCGCCTCCACCGGCGCTGCCATCTGCGCTGGAATCCTGGGCATATCCATCTTTATGATCGTTCACGCATCCAGGCGGCTCAACGCGCCGCCGTCAAACCGGTAATCGGTACTTCCTGTGGATGCGAAAAAGGGAGCTTTACCTACACCTGCTCTACCAAATCGTAGGCGGGAGGGCATTCCACATGGGGTGTCCTCCCGCCTTTGCGTTTTGGGTTTAAGTCATGGAGGTTGCCTTGCGCCGCTTATGGTGGTAGGGCCGGCGCTCCCGCTGCTCCTCCTCCTGGGCGGCAGTGCGGGCGGCCTCCGGCCGCGCCTCTTGGGCGGCGGGGGCCTCAACGGCGGCGTTCTTTACGTTCATCACCAGCATTTGCAGCCGGTTCTCCACGTTGGCAAAGCTCACATCCGGGTCGTAGTCCAGAGGCAGAATCTGCGCGTCGGGGTAGAGTTCCTTCAGGCGCTTGACAATGCCCCTGCCCACCACATGGTTTGGCAGGCACCCGAAGGGCTGCAAAATCACGAAGGCCCGGCAGCCGTGGGCGGCGTGGTGGAGGATCTCGCCGGGGATGAGCACCCCCTCCCCCGCATCAAAGGTGTGGTGGATGATGGGGTCGCTCTTCTGCACCAGCTCCGGCAGGCGCACCGCCCGCTCATAGAGGGGATGCTTTTGGGCGATGCGGTCGGTGACCGCGTGGCCCAGGTCGAAGGCCTTGTTGGCCAGGCGGTACCAGGCCGCCTCAGCGGGGGACTTGTGCAGGTGATACTCCCTCACCTGGGCGTCCTTGTAGAAGTAGGTCTTGCGGATGACGTCGGTCATGCGGGCCTCGATGATCTCCAGGCCGTTCTTTTCCAGATAGGCCTCGATGTCGTGGTTGGCCCCCGGGTGGAAGTTGAGCAGGTACTCCCCCACGATGAGCACCCGGGGCCGGGGGTGGGAGCGGTCATAGGGCACCGCCTTCAAAAGGTCGATGGCCTTGGAGAAGCCCTGCTTGGCCCCGGGCACGCCATGGCGCTCCAGGCCCCCGATCACCAAGTCCAGGCCCTCGTCAAAGGCCCTTTGCGTGCTGCCGGGCTGGGTCTCATAGGGACGGATCTTCCGCAGCAGCTCCTCCAGCACGTCGATCATGGGCAGGGTCATGGCCACCCGCACCGAGGCGTCCAGGTTCATCTTGTACCCCGGATGGAGGTCGTGGCTGTCCTCCCCGTCGTTGGTGAGGATGGGCACATCGGGATAGCCCGCGTCGTCCAGGGCCTTGCGCAGCAGGGCGCTGTAGTGGGTCAAACGGCAGTCGCCCACATACTTGCCCATGCCGATGGCCACCTCCTGGCCGTCGTACTTGCCGCTGCGCAGGGCGGCCAGGGCCTCCCCGATGACAATTTGGGCCGGGAAGCAGATATCATTGTGGACGTAGGCCCGGCCCAGGCGGATGGCCTCCTCCCGGCCCACGGGCAGAGGCTCCGTGCGCAGTCCCTGGCTGCCCATGGCCGCCGAGAGCAGCCGGCAAAAGGCGTGGGACGTATTGGGAATGAGGACCACCCGTTCCTTCTTGTCCCGCTTGGTGAATTTCACCGGGTAGGGGTCGGGAAGGGGACGCACCTCCAGCTCCTTTGTCCGGGAGCGGCGCATATTCAGAGTCTCCACAAAAGAACGCACCCGGATGCGCAGGGGGCCCTGCACATCGCTCTCGTCCAGCTTGAGCACCAGAGGGGTCTTGCCGGAGATCTGCTTCATCAGGCGGATGATCTCATCGGAGAGGTAGGCGTCGTGGCCGCAGCCGAAGCTGACGATCTGCACATACTCCAAATTGGGCTCCCGGGCGGCCAGGATGGCCCCGGAGAGCATCCGGGCGTGGAAGTTGTTCACGATGTCCAGCGTGCTCTTCTTCAGGTCCACCTGGTTGACCTGGGGCAGGGAATCCACGGTGAGCACCGGGATGCCCAAATCCGTGAACTGTTCGGACAGGTCGTGGTTGACCAGCCGGTCATTCTGGTAGGGCCGGGAGGCCAGCACCACCGCATAGGTCCCCTTGGTCCGGGTCTCGTCCAGCACCTTCTGCCCGGCCTGGGTGAGCTGGGCGCGGAAAGACGCCTGGGCCGCGTCGCCCGCCTGGATGGCCTGCTCGGTGAGGGCGGGGGGCACCTGGAAGGTGTCGGACATGTACTGGCACAGCTGGTCCCGCCGGTCGGCAGCCGTATACCAGTGGAAGAGGGGCGCGTCAAAGGGAATGCCCCACTGCCGCTCCGGGTTATCCGAGTTGCGCACGACGATGGGGTACCCCTTCACCACGGCGCACATGGACTCGCTGGTCTTCTCGGTGTTCTCGCTGGGCACGGTGGTCACCGAGGGCATGAAGATCCGGTCCACTCCCTTGGCCGCCAGGTCCCGCAGGTGTCCGTGGACCAGCTTGGCCGGGAAACACACCGTATCCGAGGTGACGGCCGGCAGGCCGCTCTCGTACATCTTCCGGCTGCTGGGGGCGGAGAGCCGTACCGTAAAGCCCAGAGCGCGCAGGAAGGCGTTCCAGAAGGGCATGGTGTCCCAGAAGGAGAGCACCCGGGGAATGCCGATGACCGTACCCCGCTGAGGAGCCAGCTGGGGACAGGGATAGTCCTGGAAAAGAAGCTTCTCCCGCAGGGTGAAGAGGTTGGGCGTCTGGGCCTTCTGCGCCGCCTTCTCCCGCAGGAGCGCCTGGACGGCCTGGTCCTTGGGGTCGCCCAGCACCTCCCCCCGCTCGCAGCGGTTATTGGTCACCCAGGAGGCGCCGTTGGAGAAGCGCACCACCGTCCGGCGGCAGTGGTTGCCGCAGAAGGGACAGGGGGAGTTGGCCTCCCGGGTGTAGGTGAAGTGGTCCAGGGCGTCCAGGCCGATAAAGGTCCGGGCCTTGCCGGGCATCCGGTCCCGGGTGAGCAGGGCCGCGCCGATGGCCCCCATCAGCCCCGGATAGGGAGCGCGGGTTACCTTACGCCCGGTGTACTGCTCCAGAGCCCGGAGCACCGCGTCGTTGCGGAAGGTGCCGCCCTGGACCACGATCTTGTCCCCCAGGCTGTCCAGGTTGGAGATGCGGATGACCTTGGTGAACACGTTTTCGATGATGGAGCGGCACAGGCCGGCCCTGATGTCCTCGGGCTGCTTGCCGTTGCGCTGCTCGGTGACAATGCTGCTGTTCATAAAGACGGTGCAGCGGCTGCCCAAATGGGCGGGATTTTTCGTGGAGAAGGCGGCCTGGGCGATCTGGTCCACGGGGATGTGGAGGGTGGCGGCAAAATTCTCCAAGAAGGACCCGCAGCCGGAGGAGCACGCCTCGTTAACCACGATGTTGGTCACCACGCCCCCGTCCAGCCAGATGGCCTTCATATCCTGGCCGCCGATATCCAGAATAAAGGTGGCGTCTGGGATGTACTTGGTGGCGGCCCGGGCGTGGGCCACCGTCTCCACCACATGGCACTCGGCGGAAAAGGCCCGGGCGAAGAGCTGCTCGCCGTAACCGGTGGTGCCCACCCCCAGGATCTCCAGCTTGACCCCCGCCTTCCGGTAGCGTTCCCGCAGGGCGATGAGGGCCTCCTTGGCCACCTGGAGCGGCTCGCCCTGGTTGGGGGCGTAGAACGAGTCCAGCAGGTTCTCCCCCTCGTCCAGCAGGACAAATTTGGTGGTGGTACTCCCCGAGTCGATGCCCAGCCAGGCCCGGACGGTCTCGCCCGGGCGGAGCGCCGGGGCCTTGGTCTCGGGCAGGGCGTGCTCAGCCTGAAAGCGGGCCTGCTCCTCCGCGCTGGCGAAGAAGGGCTGGCTCTTTCCCGCCTCGTCCAGAGGGCCCTTGGCCTCCAGCTCCCGGAGTCGCTCCACCAGCCTGGGGAGCTCCGCTGCCCCCTGCCCCCGGTACATATCCCCCAGGGAGAGGGCGGCCCCCCGGGCGATGACGATCTCCGGCCGCTGGGGCAGGAGGATGTCCGCCTCGCCGAGATCCAGGCGCTGGGCAAAGACCTTCACCAGCGTGTGGTGGAACGTCAGCGGGCCTCCCTCAAAGGCCACAGGCCGGCGGATCTCCAGCCCCTGGGCCAGGCCGCCGATGGTCTGCTTGGCGATGGCGTGGAAGGCCGAGAGGGCCAGGTCCGCCTTGGACACCCCCTGGTTGAGCAGGGGCTGGATGTCGGTCTTGGCGTATACGCCGCACCGGCCGGACACATCGTAGACGCACGTCCCCTGGGCGGCCAGGGCGTCGAACTCCTCCACCGGCACGTTGAGGATGGAGGCCACCTCGTCGATAAAGGCCCCCGTACCGCCGGCACAGCTGCCGTTCATGCGCATGTCGGCCACATCCAGGACCCCGGTGGCGCTGTTGCGGCGGAAGAAGATGATCTTGGCGTCCTGGCCCCCCAGCTCGATGGCGGTGCCTACCTGCTCATAGTCGGCCCGCAGGGCGATGGAGTTTGCCACCACCTCCTGCACATAGGGCACGCCCAGGGCCTCGGCCACCGGTTTGGAGCCCGACCCGGTCAGCGCCACACGCACCTGTGCACCGGGGAGGGCCGCTTCCAGCTTCTCCAGCGCCTCCCGCACACTCTTGACCTGGGCGGCATGGTGCCGCTGGTAGTCTGCGTATCGGAGCACGCCGCTCTCCGCGTCCAGCGCGGCTACTTTGGTGGTGGTGGACCCCACGTCCACACCGACATACAATGTAGTTTCTCTCATGGTTTTCCCTACTCTAAACTTGGCTGGCCGGGCCGCAGCCCGGCGTGGTGGAAGGTATCTGCGCCTTCCTCCGGCGCAGACGGAAAAGAGGCACACGTCTCCGCGTGTGCCTGCCGAATTCCGGGCAGCCGGCGCTGTTAGCCGACCCTCTCTTCAAATGTCTATTGTAGTGCGTCGAAATAGGAGAAGTCAAGTAGAATTTGTGAACATTTTGTATCCAAATTATTTTGTTGTTTTTTGGAAAATTTACCAGGCGCGTCTCTCCTGCGCCGGCGTATCAGGCTCTATTGATTCATAAGCCGACGGACCCCGCTCTATGCACAAAGGCCTCCTAAAAACAGCGCGCCGCCCGGCGCAATGCGCCGGGCGGCGTGGGTCACTGGATGGTGTAATTCCCCCGGACCATCAGGGTCACGGCGGTGGAGGCCGACACCCCCCGGCCCTCGATGGTGGCCAGATAGAGGTGGTTGGCGGTCAGTGCGCCGCCGTTGGCCAGGGTAGAGGCGGCGGTCATGTCCACCAGCCCCGGCGAGGAGTCCGAGACGCACACCGCCGTACCGCTGCGCAGCAGGATCTCACAGGAGGTCCCCGCGGTGAGGGTCTGCCCCTGACTGAGGGTGACCACCTCATAGGTCCCTCCGCTGGCATCAGAGCCCTCCGCTGCCGCCTGGAGCTGCTGCGTGAGGGCCTCCTCCCGGCTGTCCAGCTTCTCATCCACCTGTTCCAGGATGGAGGAGGTAAAGGTGCCGGTGAGATAGCTCAGGGAGACCAGGGGATCGGTCTGGCTCCCCTGGGTCCCCGCCGCCAGGGCGGCCAGGCTCAGGACCCCCACCGCCAGAACGCCGGCGGCCAGACGGACGGGCCATTTCTGTTTCATACGCTTCCTCCTATGTAACGCGGCCGTAGTTTTCCGGGCGGGCCGCGGCGGCGGCTGCATCTTATGTAGCCTCCCGCCGTGGGCGCCCCGGCCATGAAATTGGGTCTGGATCAGACCATCTGTTGTGGGTGGAGGCCAAAGCTCACCGCAATGGCCGAATCGACCTGCTTCATCAGCGCACTGTCCAGCCGTCCCATGTGCTCCCGCAGCCGCCGTTTATCCAGCGTCCGGATCTGCTCCAGCAGGACCACCGAGTCCTTGGGCAGGCCGTAGCTGCCGGCGGGAAATTCGATATGGGTCGGCAGGCGCGCCTTGCCGGTCTGAGAGGTGATGGCGGCGGCGATGACCGTGGGACTGTGGCGGTTTCCGGTATCGTTCTGTACGATGAGCACGGGCCGCACGCCCCCCTGCTCGCTGCCCACCACCGGGCTCAGGTCGGCATAGAAAATATCTCCTCGTTTCACGCTGTTGTCCACAAGTTCTCACACTCCGCGGTCAGATAGTAGCGCTCGTCACGAGGGCCTCTCCCCTCGGCGCCGGGCTACTATGATTCTCCCACGGGGCGGCGGGATTTATACGCGGCCCCGGCAAAATCCTGCCGGGCCGGGGCCTTCCGCCGCCGGTCCGGCGATACTCTCCCCGGACCAGTGTATGCGCGCGGCGGCGGAAGGGTGCCTATCCGTGATAGACCCGGGGCACCCGGCGGCTCACCGCCGTGAGCAATTCATAGGAGATGGTGCCCGCCAGGGCGGCCGCCTCCTCCACCGGCTGGGCGGGACCGTAGACCTCCGCCACGTCGCCCACCTGCACGTCCTCCCCCGCCGGGACCATGCATAGGTCCATGCACACCCGGCCGGTGATGGGCCGGGGGACACCGCGGATGGAGATGTGTCCCCGGTTGGACAGGCACCGGAACAGCCCGTCTCCATAGCCGATGGGCAGCACCGCCAGGCGCTCCTCCCGCTCCAGGCGGGCCGTGCGGCCGTAGCTCACCGTGGCCCCGGCGGGGACGGTGCGCACATCGATGACCCGGGTGCAAAGGCGCATTACCGGCTCCAGCCCCGGCCCGTCCAGCCCCACGCAGGAGGGGTCCGGGTAGTGGCCGTACAGGGCGATGCCCGGGCGCACCATGTCCAGATAAGTGCAGGGGTATTTTAACGTGGCGGCGCTGGCCGCGCAGTGGCGGATGGCCGGGACAATCCCCCGGCCTTTCAATGCCTCCAGCACATCCAGGAAGCGGGTGAATTGGAGCATGGTAAAAGCCTCGTCCTCATCCGCATCGGCAAAGTGGGTGAAGATCCCCTCCACCTCCAGCCCGGGCAGGGCGTGAATGGCGGCCATCTCCTCCACCGCGGCGGCCGTATGCTCCCCGTCGCACACCAGTCCCAGGCGGGACATGCCGGTGTCCGCCTTCAGATGGACCTTCAGGGTGCGCCCCGCCGCCCGGGCCGCCTCCGAGAGGGCTTTGGCGCTCTCCCAGTGGCAGACCGTGGCCGTCACATTCAGGGCCGCCGCCTCCCCGGCCTGCTCCGCCGGGATGGGGCCCAGGGTCAGGATGGGACTTGTGATCCCCGCGGCCCGGAGCTCCGCGGCCTCGTCCAGGCCGGCCACCGCCAGATATTCTGCCCCCAGCCGCTCCAGGCGGCGGGCGGCCTCCACCGCGCCGTGGCCATAGGCGTTGGCCTTCACCACCCCCAGAAAGCGGCAGCCGGCGGGCAGCATGGCCCGCAGCGCCCGATAATTATGTTCCAGCGCGCCCAGGTCGATCTCCGCCCAGGTGCGCATCTGCTTCTCTTCCATAGATGCACGCCTTCCTTGCGCCGTTGCGGTTGATTCATTGGCCTTTATCATAGCACATTCCGCGCCCAGGCTCAACCCGCAATTCCGGCCTCGTTTCCGCGAAAAGCGCCCCGCTCCCAGGAGCGGGGCGCCAGGTCGCAGGGGCCTCCGGCACGTTCAGACCACCGCCACCAGCGGCGCGGCGGCCCGCTGGACGGCGAGGGCCGCGTCCAGCTTGGCGAGCATCTTCTCCCGGTCGGCGGGGAGCTTCCCCCGCACCCGGACGGGGATCACATCGTGGAACCCGTCGTACTCCACCGGGACGGCCAGCTCCTCCAACAGGATCCGCTCCTCCGCCAGGTTTTCCGCCTCATCGGCGGGGACGAAGCGCCCCTTCTGCACCAGCCGGTAAAGGGGGGACCTCCGGTGGATGAACAGGGAGAAATTCACGATCCGCCCCGGGCCGGTCGCATTGTAGAATTGGGCCAGCGCCCGGGCATTCTCCTCCCCCCGTCCCCGGCCGGCCACGCCGGTCATCATATGGGCGTCGTAGACCATCCCCGCCCGCTGGAGCTTTTCGATGGCCGTATAGGCCTGGGCCAGGTCATGGTCCTTGTGCATCAGGGTCAGCACGTCGTCCAGCCCGCTCTCGATGCCCAGATAGAGGTGGGATACCCCGGCCCGGGCCAGGGCTGAGAGCTCCTCCGGCATCTTCTCCAGAATACTCTGAACGGTGGCATCCATATTCACGGTGGTACAGGCGGGAAAATAGCGGTGCACCAGCTCCAAAATGGCCAGCAGCCGCCCGGCCGTGAGCTGGAAGGCGTTTCCATCTCCCAAAAAGACCGTCTCCGGGTTGCCGCCCGCCCGTTTGACCCGCTGGAGTTCCCCCTCAATCTGCTCCAGAGGCAGCTCCCGGTAGGTCAGGTGCTTGAAGAGCATGCAGAAATAACATTGATTGTAGGAGCAGCCCACCGATACCGGCAGCATGAACGATCCCCGCTCCATGGGGCTGCGGCAGATTTGTCCCTCATATTCCATGGCACATTCCTCCTAAAAATGCCGCGATCCGGTCGGTCTCATTCTGATCTGCTCTCATTATACCGCAGGCCGGGCGGAGATTCAAATCTCTAATGGAAATTTAATCTTCTGTTCACGCAAACTCAAAGACATTCGGCCGGAAAAGGGCTATACTAGGGGCAGAACAGGAGGACGCCCTCCTCCTGGACGCTCATGAACAGGAGGTATTTTGTTATGTGGGAAGATTTTGGGAAGGTCCTGCGCAACGTGGCCTATGCCGGCGTGGGCGTGGCCGCCCTGGCCGTAGAGAAGGCCGGCGAGGTGGGCAAGGTCCTGGTCGAAAAGGGCGAGATTGCCGTGGAGCAGGGCCGCCAGTTCAATGACGAGCTCCAGCAGAAGCTCCAGGACGCCGCCCAGAAGCGGCAGGAGGAGCGGTTCAACGAGACGGTCTCCTCCCTGTCCGCCCAGGAGCGGGAGGAGCTGCGCCGCCGCCTGGCGGAGCTGGACGAGCTGGAGCGGGAGGCCGAGGCCTGCGCTCAGGGCGAGGTCCCCGAAGAGCCCCAGGAGCCCCCGGCCGACAATATCACCCAGATTCACACCGACGACCAGCCCAAGGAGTAAGCAGGGTAAAACCAGGGCGCGCTGCGCAGGCAGCGCGCCCTGGTTTTTTCAGGGACCTCAGGCCGCGGGAACCGCCTCGGGCGGGAGTTCCGCGCTGGGCAGCGGGCTCTCCTGTGGGTCCTCTGTGGCCGGCGCCGTGGGCTCCTCCGTCTCAGGCGTCCCGGATTCCGAGGGGCGCGGGCTGGAAGAGGCCGGGTCCAGGGGCCAGGTGGTGGGGTCAAAGGGGTCAAAGTCGGGATAGAGCTCCTCCGGCGGCCAGGTATCCGGGTTCTCCGGGTCAAAGGTCAGGGGATCATATTCCGGCGGCGCGCTGGGCTCCAGTTCCTCTGTGTGGACCGGGCACTCGGCCACGCCGGACCAGAAGTACCCCCCGTCCCGGGTGCTCCGCTGGGCCGCCACGCCCTCCCGCACATAGTTGAGCAGGGAGATCTCGCTGACCGTGGGCTCCACGCCGGCGGCGTTGCCCTCCCGGGGGCAGTAGGGGCCGGCCAGGTAGTAGTTTGTAACGCTCTCTCCCGCCTCGTTCGTGGTGGTGACGGTGCAGACCTCCCGGGCCTCGTGGAGGTCGCAGCTGCCCTCCGGCACATCCTCCGCGAAGAACTGGGCCTGCCGGACCCGGCTGCCCCGTGGGTCCAGAGTGCAGGCGTCGGTGGCACGCAAGCCGCTGTCCACGCAGATGGGAACGGTAATCAGTTCGCCGGGGGCGTCACTGAATCCGATGTCCTCCAGCCCCTCGTGAATGGGTTCCATCACCTTGCGCCACATCTGGGCGGCGGGGTTGGTGGCGCCGTTGTTGATGCGCTCCGGGTACTGAGAGTATCCCGTCCAGACCGCAGCGGTGTAATAGGGCGTATAGCCCACAAACCAGCGGTCCCGGTAGTCGTTGGTGGAGCCCGTCTTGCCCGCGATGGACATGCCGGAGAAGTTAGCCTCGGTGCCGGTGCCCACGCCGTTTGGGCTGGAGACCACGTCCTCCAGCATCTGGGTGATATACCAGGCCGTCGTAGGCTTGACGGCAGTCTGCGGCTCATCGCTGGTGTGGTCCAGAATGATCTTGCCGTTGGAATCCGCCACCTGCGTATAGGTGCGCGGCTCGAGATATACGCCGTCCCGGGGGAAAACTGAGTAGGCCGCCGCCATGTCCATCACGGTGACGCCGTTGGTCATACCGCCCAAGGCCAGCTGGGAGAGGCCGTAGTCGTCCTCGGAAATCTCCCCGAAGCCAAAGTGATCCTCTAGATAGGCCACCGCCTGGCTCACACCAAGATTCTGGAGCGCCCGCACCGCCACAGCGTTAGAGGACTGCTCCACCGCCTTGGACACCTGCTCCAAGCCCCAGTAGTAGCCGTAAGAGTTGGATGGCCAGGGGCCGTCCAGGTCCATGACCGGCGAGTCGTCAAAGACCGAATTGGGGGTGATGAGCCCCAGGTCAATGGAGGGAGCGTAGACCGCCAGGATCTTCATGGACGAGCCGGGCTGCCGGGTGGTCTGGGTGGCCAGATTGAGCAGCTGGTTGCCCTCCTTCTCTCCCATACTGCCCGCCAGGGCCACCACGTGGCCCTGGTTGTCGATGACCACGATGGCCGACTGGAGCTGCTCCCCCCGGGAGGAGGTCTGGGGCAGGTTGTCCCGGTTCTCATAGACCTCCTCCACGACGGCCTGGATGGCCGGGTCCACGCAGGAGTAGATCTTCAATCCGCCGCTGTAGACCATGCGGCTGGCCACCTCATAGGTGTACTCGTACTCGTCCATCAGGTCGTCGATCACGTCCTGGACCACCTGCTCTTCATGCCAGCTGAGGATGGTGGAGGTGGTCTCCTCGCTCTCCCCGCGGGTGAAGTTGAGGCCTGCCTCGATCTGGGCTGCGGCCTCGTCGTGCTGCTCCTGGCTGATCTTTCCCTGCTCCAGCATGGCGTCCAGCACCAAATTGGCCCGGTAGGCGTTGTTTTCCGGGTAACGGTAGGGATTGTAGCCTGAGGGGTTGTTGGTAATGCTGATGAGGCTGGCACACTCGGCCAGGCTCAGCTCCCGCACGTCCTTGCCGAAATAATACTCCGAGGCGGTGGATACCCCGTAGCAGTTCTGGCCCATGTAAATATAGTTCAGGTACATCTCCAGGATCTCCTCCTTGGAGTGGTCCCTCTCAAAATCCAGGGCCCGGAAGATCTCCAAGATTTTCCGCTTGACCGTCACGTCGTCATACTGGGTCATGTTCTTCAAGAGCTGCTGGGTGATGGTAGAGCCGCCCTGGATCCGGTCGCCGGTCATCATGCTCAGCACCGCCGCGCCGGTGCGCAGCCAGTCCACCCCGTGGTGCTGGTAAAAGCGCTTGTCCTCAATTGCAATGGCGGCATTGATGAGATTCTGAGGGATCTCGTCATAGGTGATCCACACCCGGTTCTCCGTGCCGTAGAGGGACTGGAGCTCCACCTCCTGCCCGTTCTCATCCACCCGGCAGATGGTACTGGCCTGAGCGGCGGAATAGGCCTGGGCCTCCACATGGGCATCGGGCAGGATCACGTTGCGGATATACACCGCCGCAAAACAGGCCAGGAAGGCCGCCGTCATGATCCCGATGAGGAGCAGCGTGCCCAATACCTTCAGCACCGTCCGGCCCACGGCCCCGGCCCGGCTGCCGCGCCCTTTGTGATTGGAATTGCTTGTCGTTGCCAATGTCACACCTCCGAAGTGTGCGCGGACGCCCAGCATGCGCCGCCCGCCGGGCGGAAGCACCGGGGGTCCGCTGGTCTTGCTGTCATATCGCCGCGCACCGGCGCATTGAATGGATCAGGGCTGCATCCGGCGCGCCCCTCCCCTCTCACGCCTCTTTCCTGGCCATATTATACCATAGGGGGGCCAGTTGTCCACCCTATACTATCCCTAAAATTCCATTTTATAGGATGATTCAAAAATTTGGCGCGCTCCTGTCTTGCTTTTTCTCCGACTTCGGGTTACAATAGGAGCACAGCAAACCGCCCCGGCGGTTTGGTCCCCTCTCCTTCCGGAGGGGAAAACGACCGAAAGCGGTGAAGCTATGAGCGACGAATTTGGCGGTGATTTCATCACCCTGACTGACGAGGACGGCAACGAGTTTGAGCTGGAGTACTGCACCACGGTGGAGCGCGACGGCACCGTGTACATGGCTTTCCTCACCGTCACCGAGGGGGACGAGGACACCTCCGAGGACGACGTAGAAGACGAGGACGGCGGTCTGGTCATTCTGAAGGTGGAGCAGGTGGACGGCGAAGACCTCCTGGTCACCATTGAGGACGAGGCAGAGCTGGAGGCCGTCTATGAGCAGGTCATGGAAGACCTGTTTTCCGAAGAAGACGAGGAGTGAGCCCTCCGGGGCCACCCGTCTGCTTTTCCTGCTCGGTGCGTGATGGGCTTAATTTAAACCCACATCTCTTAAACGGGATGTCGCCCTCATGCCGTGGATTGCAGGCCTCCCGGTCCCCTGTTCGGGGATTGGAAGTTGGAAGCAGTGAAGCGGCATGGAGACAACCCACCTGCCATTTTTGTGCAGGTTTTAAATGGGTCCACACGGCCAGAGCGGGGCCCCCACGAGTTTCGGCTCGTGGGGTTTTTCTTTTGCTCAAAAGGGGTTGCGCGCCGGGGCGGACTGTGCTATTCTGAAAAAGACAACCGAATTATGAGCATGTCTTCAGGGCAGGGTGAAATTCCCGATCGGCGGTAAAGTCCGCGAGCGCCTCTGGCGCAGGACCCGGCAGTTGTCCGGGTCAGGACCTGGTGGAATTCCAGGACCGACAGTATAGTCTGGATGGAAGAAGACGCGCTTTTCCCGGGCCGGGGGCCCGGCTTTCCGCCGTGCATGGGGGAGCGGCGGAGGTGTGCGGAAAAGACGCCTGAGAGACATCTTGTCTTTCGGGCGTCTATTTTTCTTCCGGAGGTACTCTCTTATGCGTATGCAGCACACCAAAAAGCTGGTCACCCTGGCCATGCTCTCCGCCTTGGCCTATGCAGCTGTCTTCTCCTTCCGCATCCCGGTAATCCTCTTCCTCAAATACGAGCCGAAGGACGTGGTCCTGGCCATCGGCGGGTTCCTCTACGGGCCTCTGAGCGTGTGCGCCCTGTCGGTGGTGGTCTCCCTGCTGGAGATGGCCACCATCAGCGGCACCGGGGCGTGGGGCTGTCTGATGAATATCGTCTCCTCCTGCTCCTTCGCCGGGACCGCCGCGCTGGTCTACCGCCGGCGGCACGATCTGAGGGGGGCGGTACTGGGGCTGCTGGCCGGATGGCTGCTCACCGTGCCGGTGATGCTCCTGTGGGACTACTTGGTGACTCCCAACTATCTGGGCTACCCCCGCCAGGCGGTGGCCCAGCTCCTGCTCCCCGCCTTTCTCCCCTTTAACCTGCTCAAAGGGGGCCTAAACGCCTCCCTCACCCTGCTGCTCTATAAGCCGGTGGTGGGCGCTCTCCGCCGGGCCGGGCTGGCCCCCGCCTCTCAGGCCGCCGTCCCCGCCCGGTGCCGTCCCTGGGTCCTCTGGGGCGCGGGGGCGGCATTGGTCCTCAGCGTGCTCCTGCTGCTGGCCCTGAGCGGCGCCCTTTAACGCTCCAGCGCCCGGAGGAGTCCGGCGGGGCTGTCCACGATGCGCGCGGCCCCGTGCTCCAGCAGGAAGGCCCGGTCCCGGAACCCCCAGGACACCGAAATGCAGTCCATCCCGGCATTCCGGGCGGTGTCGATGTCCACGTCGGAGTCCCCCACGTACACCGCTTGCTGGGCGGGGACCTTCAGCTCGGCCAGGGCGGCGAAGACCGTATCCGGGGCGGGCTTCCGGCGGACAGAGGCCGACTCACCGATGGCCACCGGCACGGAGGCGCCGAAATAGTCCCGGCACAGACCCTTCACGGCCGCGTCAAACTTGTTGGATACCACCGCCACCCCGCACCCCACCCGGTTCAGGGCCTCCAGCAGCTCCGGCACCCCGGGGTAGGGGCCCGTATGGTCCCGCATATGGGCGAGATAGTGGGTTTGGAAGCAGGCGAGGCAGGCGGCCTCCTCCTCTGCCGGGGTGCCCTCCGGCACCGCCCGGCGGATAAGCATCCCCACCCCGTTGCCCACAAAGCGCCGGACCTCGTCCACCGTGCGGCGGGGAAAGCCGCAGCGCTCCAGGGCGTAGTTGGCGCTCTCCGCCAGGTCCTCCAGGGTGTTGAGCAGCGTCCCGTCCAAATCAAAAACCACCGCGTCATAGCGCATGGCGCTCCCTCGCTTTCCCTCTGAACTGGGCCGGCTTGCCCGGCCGGGGGCATTATACACCCTCCCCCGCCCCGGCGCAAGGGCCTCAGCCCAGGACCCGGGTCAGGAGATACCCCAACCCCCCGCAGGCCGGGAAGGTAAAAAGCCAGGTCAGGGCGATCTCCCGGGCGCAGGCGTGGTCCACCCGGCCCCCCAGGGCTGCCCCCGCCCCCAGGATGGCGCTGGTCTTGGCGTGGGTGGTGCTCACCGGGAGGCCAAGCAGGGTGCACAGCAGCAGAGCCCCCCCGCCGCCCAGGTCAGCAGCGAGCCCCGCCGCCGGGCTCAGGGGCACCAACTCCTCCCCGATGCGCTCTACGATCCGCCGCCCCCCCATCAGGGTCCCCAGGGCCAGGGTTCCCCCGCACACCGCCGGGAGCCACCCGGGCACGGCAAAGGGCTCCCCGTTCCCCTGGGCCAGGGCGCAGCCCGCCAGGAAGAGGGCCAGGAACTTCTGCCCGTCCTGGGCCCCGTGGAGGAAAGCCATCCCCGCCGCGCCCAGCACCTGGCCCCGGCGGCACACCGGCCGGGAGAGGCCCATACTCCCCAGTTTTTTCCCAAAGAGCCAGCCCAGGCCGCCCCCCAGGGCCAGGGAGAGCCCCAGCCCGAAGCCCACCCGCAGCCAGGGCCCCGGGTCCAGGCTCTGCCAGCCGCCGGGGCGGGCCAGGGCCGCCCCGGCCAGGGCGGCCAGGAGGGCGTGGCTCTCGCTGGTGGGGATGCCGAAGCGCCAGGCCAGCGCCCCCCACGCCGCCGTGGCGCTCAGGGCGGCGCACAGCCCCGCCCAAGCCCACCGGTCGGGGCCCGGGGCGGCGGCCTCCCACACCGTCCGGGCCACCGCGGGCAGGCAGATGGCCGCCCAGCAGCTCCCCGCCAGATTGCAGGCCGCCGCCAGCCACGCCGCCCGCCGGAAGGGCAGCGCCCCTGCCCCCACCGCCGCGGCAATGGCGTTGGGCGCATCGGTCCATCCGTTGACCAGCAGCACCGCCAGCACCAAAAGGCTCACCAGGGCCAGGGCGGGCGTCTGGGCCGCCAGGGCCAGGAATTCCATCCAAGAAGCGGACAAAACATCACCCCCACCGTATTCTACGGCGGGGGTGGGGCGTACATGCCGGGACAGCGGGGTCACAGCAGGCCGATGGACTCTAAGATCTTCCGGGCCTCCCCGGCCCGGCCGCTCCAGGTGGACCCGGCGGCATAGGCCCGCCGCCGCTCTTGGGCCCAGGAGCCTGCCTCCGCCAAGGCGCTGCCGCACAGGCGGACAAACTGCGCCCCGCTCTTGGCCCAGTAGATCACATCGGGGTACTCCTCTACCCGGCCGCTCTGGGCCAGAGCCACCACCGGCCGCCCGGTGGAGAAATACTCAAATATCCGGGGTGGGAGCACATCGTTGTCCGGCGAACGCAGGCGCACTAAGTTCAGGCAGACCTGAAAACAGGCCAGATACTCGGGCAGCTCCACCTGGGGAACGGGGCCGACCAGATGGACGTTGGGCCGCCGGGCCAGCCGGGGCAGGAGCGGGTTGTTCTCCCGCCGGCCCACCAGCACAAACTGGGCCGCCGGGTAGGCCTCCGCCGCCTGGAGCACCGGCGCGAGATCCAGGTCCCGCCACAGGGTCCCCGCGTACCCCAGCACCGGTCCCGGGGGCAGCCCCGCCAGAGCGGCGGGCCGCTCCATCCGCCCCCGGCGCTCCAGGGAGCAGTTGGCCCCGTTGCGCAGCAGGACCACGTTGTCGCTGCACGGGGAGAGGTGGCCGGCCAGCTCCGGCGAGGCGGCAAAATTCACATCAGCAGCCAGGCACAGGTCGCTCTCCCACTGCCGGGGCAGGTGGGACCAGTCCTGGGCGCAGTCGTAAACCACGCCCCCATCCCCCAGCCGCTCGGCGGCGGGGACCGCCCAGGGGGCCGCGCACCAGAGCAGGGGCTCCCGCACCCGCTCTCGGGCCAGCAGGCCCTCCAGAAAACGGAGCACCCGCCCCTGAGCCGCTCCGAGGGGGCGCCTCTCCCCCCACAGGGGCGGCAGGGTATATACGGTCACCTCCGGGCGCACCCGGCGGCCCGGGCGGCGACAGCTCAAGTCCAGGGGGCCCTGGGCGTTCTGGCAGAAGAGGACCCGGACTCCCCGCATCCGGGAGAGAAGCTGCTGGGTGCGCCCGGGCTCCCGGCTCCAGGGCTGGTCGGAGAGGCAGAGGATGGCCTTCAAAGGTCTCCCCTCCTCACGCGCGGGGCTTGTCCAGCCCCAGCAGGGCGGCAGCCGTCTCCGAATTGCGGTGCTCCACCTGGCGCAGCCGGTCTACCCCGCCGGTCAGGAAGGCCCGGTCCCCCACCCGGGCACAGGCCGCGTCAATCTGGGCGGTGAGGGCCTCCAGGGTCAGGGTGCTCAGATCCGTATACAAATCCTGGCCGATGTAGTCCAGGAAGGAGCTGATTTTCTGGTCGTATACCACCCCCACCAGGGGCACCCCCTGGCTGGCGGCGAAGACCAGAGCGTGCAGGCGCATGGAGACCACCACCTGCATCCGGGCGAACAGGCCGATGGTGTGGGCCGAACTGCCCGTCTCTTGAATGATGTGATGGGGCGTCTTGACCAGGGCGGCCACCTGCCGGATGGCGCTCAGGTCCAGGCGGCTCTCAATGGGCAGGAACACCGGCGTCAGGCCGTGGACCCGGTAGGCATACTCGGCGGCGGCGGCAAAGATTTCCCGCTTTTCCCCAAAGCCCGGCCAGGGACGTAGAGTAAAGCCGATATACTTGCCATGTGGATCCAGGCCCTCCCGCTCCAGCAGCCCGTCCACCACCGGTTCGGGCGCGGCGGGGAGGATCACCGTGGGGTCGGCTGAGAGGACGATTCTGGGATTGGTGACCCCCATATGCTCCAGCTCCTCGCGGGAGTGGGTATCCCGCAGCGTGATGGCGTCCACCCGCTTCTGGAGCACCTGGGCCGCCCGGCGGCGGTTGCTCTGGGAGTGGATGGGCCCGATGCCGCAGCCGTACATGAGCACCTGGTTGCCCAATACCTTGGCCGCCGAGATGGTAAAAAGGTAGAAAAAGAGGGACCGGTGGCTGGTCACGTCCTGCATCAGGGACCCGCCGCCGTTGATGTAGAGCTTTGTCTTGGTCATCCGCCACAGGAAGCGCAGGAAATTGAAGGTGTAGATGGAATTGACCCGGTAGGTCATCCGGGTGCTCTCCGGCTTGCGGGAGAGCACCCACACCGGGAGGTCCGGGTCCAGCTGCCGCAACTCGGCCACGATAGCTTCCAAAATGGCGTCGTCCCCGGCGTTGCCTCGGCCGTAGGCCCCGCAGACCAGCACCCCGTCCCGGCGGCCCCGGCGGCGCTCCTGGCGGCGGAGGATGGTCTCGTAAATCTGCAGCTGCCGGCGCAGGGTGGACTCCAGAGAGAACTGGTCCTTAGCCTTCTGGTAGAGCCGCTCCCCCAGATGGGCGCGCAGCGTGGCATCCCGGGCCAGCGCGGCAAGCTGCCGGCCCAGTCCCTCGGCGTCCCCGGCCTCAAAGAGCAGGCCGGTGACCCCGTCCTCGATCAGGTAAGGCACGCCGCCCACCCGGCTGGCCACTGTGGGCAGGCCCGCCCGGGCCCCCTCGGTGAGGGCATAGGGAAAGGTCTCCGACAGGGAGGTCAGAGTGTTGATGTCCAGGGCGTTGTAGAAATTGTCGGTATTGGACACCCACCCGGCAAAGCAGACCTCCCGCTCCACCCCCAGCTCCCGGGCCAGGGCCTCCAGTCGCTCCCGCTCATCCCCATCGCCGGCGATCAGCAGGCGCAGGCAGGGGCAGCTCTTATGGGCGATGGCAAAGCCCCGCACCAGAGTGGCGATGTCCTTCACCGGGTTCAGCCGGGCGGCGATACCCGCGATAACACAGCCTTCCCCCGCCTCCAGCCCCACGGATTGGAGGTACTCCTCCCGGGTCATGGTGGGCTGGCGGGGCGTGAAATCAATGCCGTTGTAGATGGTAAAGAGCCGGTCCGGGTCGAAACTTCGGGAGATGAGCAGGTCGGTCATGGCGTCGGACACGCCGATCCGGTAGTCCAGCAGGCGCAGGGCCACGGTGTTGGTGGTACCGTAGAAGAGGCGGGCCAAGGGGCGGCCCAGGTAGTCCAGGCGGTAGTCGGAGTGGACGGTGCTCACCACCGGCAGCCCAGTGGCCCGGCCCAAAATGGCCCCCATCATATTGCCCCTGGCCCCGTGGCAGTGGATGATCTGATAGTCCCCCTCCACGATGAGCTTCTTGAGCTCCCGCACCACCCGGAACAGGTTCCGGCCGGGCAGGACCAGGGTCGGGATCCCCAGTTCCCGGGCCTCCTGTACAAAGGGCCCCTCCATAAAACAGACCATAGTCACCTCGATGGTCCGGGTCAGGTTCTGAAGCAAACTGTGGACGTGGGTTTTGGCGCCGCCGCTGTCGCCGCCGCTGATGAGATGGATGACTTTCATGGCCTTTGGTCCTCCGATGAAAAAAAGACTTGTTCCCGTTCTGGAAGTATGGTACAATACGTTTTACAGTGCAGACGTCCGCCCGCCAGGCGGCGCGTCTCTTGTATTGTACACCATGATTCGGGCAATTTACAACCGCGGAGGCTGCAAAAGATGTTAGATGAAAAAGGCAGACTGTTTGGCAATATCAATATCGTGGACCTGCTGGTCCTGATCCTCATCGTGGC
Organism: uncultured Oscillospiraceae bacterium; assembly: GCA_944386885.1. Lineage (GTDB taxonomy): Bacteria > Bacillota > Clostridia > Oscillospirales > Oscillospiraceae > Pseudoflavonifractor_A. Next base: position 40,440 of record CALXCU010000090.1, read on the forward strand.
CGTGGCGGCCGTGCTGGGCTGGAAGCTCCTGGGGCGGAACGGCTCTCTTCCCGGCGCAAGCAGCGGTGGGGCCAAGATCACCTACACCGTACAGGTCAACAACGTCTATCCCGAGGTCTATGAGGGCATCCTGCCCTATATCGAGCAGGAGGGCGGCGACCAGCTGATGGCCTCCGGTACCCTGCTCAGCGGCTATGTGGTGGCTGTGGAGGCCGTCCCTCACGACTCCTCCACCGTCAGCGTCAGCTCCTCCACCGGGGCCCTGACCTTCCCTCTGGACGACGACCTGCTGGACCTGACCTTCACGGTGGAGGCCACCGTCCCCAACGCCGCCACCAATGAGATCGGCACCCAGGAGGTGCGCATCGGCAAGAGCCACAATCTGAAGACGGTCCACTTTGAGTTCGTCAGCGGCCTGATCACCGGCTGCGAGTGGGAAGCGGCCGCGTAACACACCCATCACCGGACAGGGCGGGGCTTTCCCGTCCTGTTTTTTTGGAGGAATACGGAATGCTGGAATGGTTCCAGGCGCTGGAAGGCGGCTTCCTGCTCTGGGTGCAGGAGGCCGTGCGGGGCCCTGTCCTCGACGCCTTCTTTGTCTTTTACACCCAGCTGGGCAATCACGGCCTGCTGTGGATCGCCCTCTCCCTGCTCCTGCTGTGCTTTCCCAAGACCCGCCGGGCCGGATTTTGCGCCCTGCTGGCCCTGCTCTTCGGGCTGCTGTGCACCAACGTGGTCCTTAAGCACCTCTTCCAGCGGACCCGTCCCTGGCTGGTGGTGGAGGGGTTGAGCCATCTGGTGGAGGAGAACGACCCCAACTCATTCCCATCGGGGCACACCACCGCCGCCTTTGCCGCCGGGGTGGTCTGGTTCCGCGCCCTGCCTTGGCGGTGGGGCCGCATCGCCGCCCTGACCGCCGCCGTGCTCATGGGCCTCTCCCGGCTCTACGCGGGGGTCCATTTCCCCACCGATGTCCTCATGGGGGCCCTGGTGGGCACCCTGTGCGCCTTGGCCTCCCTGGCTCTGGTGGGGCGCTTCTGGTCCCGCCGCCCCTCTCAACCGCCCCGATAAAGCAAGGCCGCCCGCCCCTCTCTGCGAGGGGCGGGCAGTTTTTGTCATTCAGCCGGGCCTTTGACGGCCTCCCAGTAGCGCCGGGCGGCCTGCTCGGTCTTGTTGTCCCCGTACTCGTAGTACCGCGTCCCAACCAAGTTGTCGGGCAGGTACTGCTGCGCCACCCAGTGATGGGGGTAGTTGTGGGGATACAGGTATCCCTGCTCCCGCTCCATTCCCGCCGAGTCGGCATGTTTGTTCTGCAAATGCCGGGGGTAGTCCCCGGTCTTCCCCGCCCGCACGTCGGCAATGGCCCGGTCCAGGGCGATGTGGCCCGAGTTGGACTTGGGCGCTGTGGCCATGAGCACCGCCGCGTCCCCCAGAGGGATGCGGCCTTCCGGCAGGCCCAGCATGTTGGCCGCATCCACGCAGGCCTTCACGATGGGGATGATCTGGGGGTAGGCCAGCCCCACGTCCTCGCAGGCGATGACCATCAGCCGCCGGCAGGCCGAGAGCAGGTCCCCCGCCTCCAGCAGGCGGGCCAGGTAGTGGCAGGCCGCGTCCGGGTCCGAGCCCCGGATGGACTTTTGCAGGGCCGAGAGAATGTCGTAGTGGTCATCCCCCGCCCGGTCGTAGCGCATGGCCGAGCGCTGGGCCGCCATACGGGCGTCGTCCAGCGTGATGTGCCGCCCCGTCCCGGTGCTTTGGGCCGCGCTGGAGAGCACCTCCAGGGCGTTCATGGCCTTGCGCACATCCCCGCCGCAGGCCTGGGCAATGTGCTCTGCCACCCCGTCCTCCCAGGTCAGCGGCTCCTCCGACTGACGCGCCAGGATCTTCAGGCCCCGCTCCACCGCCGGCAACACGTCAGCGGCCTCCAGGGCCTTGAACTCAAAGACTGTACACCGGGAGAGCACCGCGTTGTAGATGTAGAAATAGGGATTTTCCGTGGTGGAGGCGATGAGCGTGATCTTGCCGTTCTCCAGGAATTCCAGCAGGCTCTGCTGCTGCTTTTTGTTAAAGTACTGAATCTCGTCCAGATAGAGCAGCACCCCCTCCGGGGCCAGCATGGTGCCGATGTCGGCGATGATGTCCTTGAGGTCGGCAATGGAGGCGGTGGTGGCGTTGAGCCGGTGGAGGGGCCGGTTGGTGCGCTTGGCGATCAGGTTGGCCACCGTGGTCTTACCCGTCCCCGAAGGGCCGTAGAAAATCAGATTGGGGATGCTCCCGCCCTCAATGATCCGGCGCAGCAGGCCTCCCTCCCCCAGAATGTGCCGCTGCCCCACCACCTCGTCCAGCGTCGTGGGCCGGACCGCATCGGCAAAGGGACGGTATGCCATGGCGCTCCCTCCTTCCAGAAACCGAATTTCATCCCCTTGATTCTAACACATGTTCGCTTCCCCTGTAAACACAAAAAGGCCGTCCGGCGCTACATCCGGACGGCCTTTGGAGCCGCTTGCCTTACAGATAGACCACCACTTGGTACATGAGCAGGAAGTGACAAATGCTCCCCAGGAGGATAAAGACATGGAAGATCTCGTGGCAGCCGAAGCAGGGGTTGTTCCGCCCGGGCCACTTGACGGCGTAGAGCACACCGCCCACCGTGTACAGCACGCCCCCCAGCACCAGCCAGAAGAAACCCTGGGCGGGCAGGACCTGGCTCAGGGGGTAGAGGGCCACCACCGCCAGCCAGCCCATGAACAAGTACACCCCCGAGGTGAGCCAGCGGGGCGCGCTGATCCACACCAGGGTGAGCACCAGCCCCGCCAAAGTCAGCGCCCAGATCACCCCGAAGAGAGCCCAGCCCCAGCCGCCGCTCTCCCGCAGGGGAACCAGGCAGACAGGGGTGTAGGACCCGGCGATCAGGAAATAGATGGAGCAGTGATCAAATTTGCGCAGGGCGATGCGGCCCCGCACGCTGGTGTTTACACAGTGGTAGAGGGTGCTGGCCGTATAGAGGGCAATCATGGACACGCCGTAGATCAGGAAGGAGGCCACATGCCATCCATCCGCCCCTATCGCAACACACCGCAGCAGCAGGGCGATGGTCCCCGCCACTCCCAGCACTGCCCCCACTCCGTGGGTGATGGCCGACCAGGGCCGCAGGCCGTCATAGGGGTCCCGCCCCTTCTCGCCCAGGCGGGCGCGGCGTGTATTGGGCTTATAAAAAGACAGCGCCCCTCCATCGCCGGAGAGAGCATGTTCGTACCGCATAACAATCACCTGACTCTTTCAAGAGATTCGGAAGTCATTGGCTTCTGCTGAACTTAGTATAGCACGCACCTTCAAATCTAGTCAACAAAAAATTGTAATATAATTTTGAAAACGAGATTCGACTTTTCTCACAATCTGCCGAACCCGGGCACGGTCTCGGTTGATTTTTTCTATCACGATAATATAATTGGTCAAACGGGGTTCTCCCATTCCGGCGCCGTGTTTCTCATTCTGTTTGATTGGGAGGTCTGTTATGTCCAATCCCCTGGACTTGTTTCGCACCCCCTATTATCCCCAGCTCCGCCGCCAGGTAGAAGAGAGCTGGAAAAACCTCTTCCTGGACCCGTCTGTTCTGGAACCGGCCTACACCGGGGCCGCCCTGTAGCAGCTGCGGCCGGAGTGGGTGGAGATCTTTCCGGATTAATCTGCCCAGCCAAACTAAAAATTAGAAAAAGAAACGCGCAGACAAGCCGCTGCGGAACCGGTCTCCCGGTCCCGTGTGGTTTGTCTGCGCGTTTTTGCTTGGACCGTTCTAACGGGAGCCTAGAACCGTCTCGATATAGGTCTGATGCCGCTCGATGAGCTCCATGTTCTCCAGGGCGTCCCCCCGGTTCATCTTCTCCTCCAGGAGCACCTGGAAGCAATTGACGATGATCTCATTCAGAATTGGCAGCCTCTCCTCCGTCACATAGCCGGCATCCACCAGGGGCATCATAATGCTCTGATTGCGCCGGAGAATGTTGCCATGGCTGAGCATGTCCTGCATGATCGGGTCGGTGCTCTGGAACTCATCGGGGAAAACCTCGTAATAAATGCGGATGATCTCCTCCAAGTCGTCCCGGTACCGGCCGAAAAAGAGCCGGAAGAAGGCCTCCGGATGCCGGAAGGCGGCATCGCAGAAAAATTCCCAGATGGCGCAGAAGCGGCGGTAGGGATCGGTCAATTGTGTGATGTACACCGCCAGGCGGTGGTTGTACTCCTGAAAGTATTTCATAGAGGCGTACATGATCAGGTGATCCAGGTCCTGAAAGTAGTGATAGAGCGTGGAGCTGCGGTACCCCGCCATCTGGGCCACCCGCCGGATGGTGACGGCCTCCATCCCCTCCTCCTCCATGATCTGGCTGGCCGCCGAGATAAAGCGGGAGAGGATCTGGTTGCGCTCTTCCGGACTGTATGGATGTCTCGCCATCGGCCTGCACCTCTTCACTCTCATTTAATTATCATGATTCTTATTATTTTGTACCCGTGTTTTGGCGGTGTCAAGGTCTCATTCTCCCATAGAAATCTTCTCCCAGTGGAATTAATTCATCGTGATTTTCAATAATTCCCCCTTGATATTTTTCGAACGTGATAATGGAATCATGTTCGAAAAAATAGATGCGCCAAGAATTGCTTGGTCATGAACTTTCTATCACACAAGAACGGGAGGATTTTTCTGTATGAAACTAGAAACCCAAATTTCCACGTCAAAGACGTCCAGTTCGGGGCTGAGACCGCGTACCGGGACGGCCTGCTCACCATCGACAAGGAGGCTGCCATCGCCTACCTGCGCGCGGAGGACGAGCACATCACCGACCTGGACCTGGTCATTGCCCGCCCCGGGGACGACACCCGCATCTGCCCCGTAAAGGAGGCCGTAGAGCCCCGGGTCCGTCCAGACGGGCGTCCCCTCTTTCCCGGCATCACCGGGGATGTCTGCCCCGCCGGTCAGGGCCGGGTCCACGCCCTGAAGGGGTGCAGCGTGCTGGCAGTGGGGAAGCACTGGGGCTCCTTCGGCGACGGCCTCATCGACATGGGGGGCGCGGGCGCCAAATACACCCTCTTCTCCCAACTCGTCAACATCTGTATGGTGATGGACACCGACGAGGCGTTCGAACGCTATGAGCAGCAGAAGAAAAACCACGCCATCCGCTGGGGCGCCCACCGGCTGGCCGAATTCATCGGCCAGGCCGTGAGGGATCTGGAGCCCGAGGATGTGGAGGTGTTTGACTTTGCCCCCGTCACCCGCCGGGAGGACAACAGCCTGCCCAACGTGGCTCTGGTCATGCAGCCCCAGTCTCAAATGGAGGAGCTGGGCTACAATGACCTGCTCTACGGCTGGGATATGAACAAGTACCTGCCCTCCTTCGTCAGCCCCACTGAGGTGCTGGATGGGGCCATCATCTCCGGTTCCTTTATGCCCTGCTCCTCCAAGTGGTCCACCTACGACTTCCAGAACTTCCCCACCATCCGGGAGCTCATGGCCGAGGACGGCAAGACCCTCAACTTCGTGGGCGTCATCCTGTCCAACCTGAACGTGGCCCCGGATCAGAAGGAGCGGGCCGCCATCATGGTGGCCAACATGGCCCTGAACTTGGGCGCCGACGGCGCCATCGTCACCGAAGAGGGGTATGGCAACCCCGACGCCGACTATGTCCGGTGCATCGTAGCTCTGGAGGACGTGGGCGTGAAGGTGGTCGGCATCTCCAATGAGTGCACCGGCCGGGACGGCCGCTCCCAGCCCCTGGTCACCCTGGACGAGAAGTGCGACGCCCTGGTCTCCACCGGCAACGTCTCCGAGCTCATCGAGCTGCCCCCCTGCGCCACCGTCATCGGCGAACTCCAGGCTCTGGCCCGGGACGGCCTGTCGGGCGGCTGGGCCGGCGCTGAGATCCTCGGCCCCTCGGTCCGCGCCGACGGCTCCATCATCATGGAGAACAACTCCATGTTCTGCGGCGACCAGATCGCCGGCTGGTCCCCCAAGACCATGCTGGAATTTTAACGCGGGAGGAGAACGCACATGAAGATCATTCACTATATCAACCAGTTCTTCGCCGGCATCGGCGGCGAGGACAAGGCCGATCAGGCGCCTTTTATCCGCTCGGAACTCATCGGCCCCGCCGTGGCCCTGAACGCCATGGTCGCCCCCAACGGCGGCGCGGTCACCCACACAATCGTCTGCGGCGACAACTTCATGGGTTCCAGGACGGAAGAGGCTGTGGAGACCATCCTGGGCTTCCTGCGGGACAAAGAGTTCGACCTCACTGCAGCCGCCCTGATGGCCTGCTGCCTGGTCATCGGTCCCACCCGGGAGATTCTGTGCAACCTGGTGGAGGGGCTGGGGCAGTACATTCAGACCTTCCCCGCCAGCGCTTTGGAGACCGGCGCCTTTTCCGGCCAGGAGCGTTGGTACAGCACCTGGACCATCTTTTACTGGGCCTGGTGGATCGCCTGGGCTCCCTTCATCGGCGGCTTTATCGCCCGGATCTCCAAAGGACGCACCATCCGCTCCTTCATCGGCGGCGTACTCTTCCTGCCCTCCAGCGCCTCCCTGCTCTGGTTTTCCGTCTTCGGCTCCATGGGCATCCACGCCGGCCGTGAGATGGGTGTGGATGCCGCCGCCGAGCTGGTGGCCGATGCCGCTGGGACCCTCTTCGCAGTGCTCCAGTATTACCCCATGGCCACCCTTTTGTCGGTGGTGTTTCTGGTGCTGCTGTGCACCTTCTTCATCACCTCCTCCAACTCGGCCACCTTTGTGCTGGGCATGCTCAGCTCCGGCGGCGACCTGAATCCGCCGCTCAAGCGCAAGCTGGTCTGGGGTGTTTTACAGACCGTGCTGGCGCTGGTCCTCCTGGTGTGCACTGCCAACGGCCTGAACATGCTTCAGACCATCTCCATCGTGGCCGCCTTTCCTTTTACGTTTATTCTCTTGTGCGCAATTGTCTCGGTACTCAGGGCCCTGCGTGCTGACCCCGCCGCCAAGGGCCGCTAATTTCCTCCTGTGTTTCTCACTTTCATTCCACTCCGTTTCCGGCCGCCCTGTCATTCCCCGGGCGGCCGGACGTTTTGTCCGCACCCCTCTGGGACGGCGGGCATAGAATGGGGCGTGGACGGCAGAGGCTGCCCACAGAGTTTCGGGTTTTGGGAGGAACTTCTTATGTGCTGCAACCGCTCGAATCAGTCTTGGAATCGGAGCGCCCGCTGGAACCGCAGCTGCTGCTGCGGCAACTCTGACACCTGGGACCTGTCCCAGACCGGCAATTCCTGCTATCTCTCCGTGCCCAACTTCCTGTGCGCCTCCAGCGCCAACAGCGCCTCGGAGCGCAATGCCCCCCGCTTCACCGTGAGCGGGACCATCGACCAGTTCCTGATCGAGAATTCCAACTCCGGCTGCACCTGCGGCTGAACCGCGCGCCGCCCAGCAGGGCGGCGTACTTAGCCGCCCCCCTGACCCGGGGGCGGTCCGCCGCGGCGGACCGCCCTCTTTTTTTGGTAAAAAGGACGGGTATGTCAAATCAGGGAGGATTGTAATGCCCGGAAGTCTGTGGTATACTAAGCCAGTATCAATTCTCCCCTACAAGAGGTGCTATTGCTATGGATACTTCCAAAAAGGTCATGCTCTCCGGCATCCAGCCCAGCGGCGATCTCCACCTGGGCAACTACCTGGGCGCCATCAAGAACTGGTCCGCGCGGGCTGAAGAGTTCGACTGCTACTACTTTATGGCCGACATGCACACCATCACTGTCCGGCAGGTGCCCGCCGACCTGCGCCGGCGCACCCTGGAGCAACTGGCCCAGTACATCGCCTGCGGCCTGGACCCGGAGAAGAACACCCTCTTCATCCAGTCCCACGTGCCCGCCCACGCCCAGCTGGGGTGGGTCCTGAACTGCTACACCATGTTTGGCGAACTCTCCCGGATGACCCAGTTCAAGGATAAGAGCGCCAAGCACGCCGACAACATCAACGGCGGCCTGTTCACCTACCCCGCCCTCATGGCCGCGGACATCCTCCTCTATCAGCCCGATTATGTGCCCGTGGGGGAGGACCAGAAGCAGCATGTGGAGCTCACCCGCAACGTGGCCCAGCGCTTCAACCACGTTTACGGCGACGTGTTCAAGATCCCCGAGCCCTATATCCCCAAGGCCGGGGCCCGGATCATGTGCCTGACCAACCCCGAAAACAAGATGAGCAAGTCCAACCCCGAGGGCTGCGTCTTCCTGATGGAAAAGCCCGAGGACATCATGCGCAAGTTCAAGCGGGCCATCACCGACTGTGACACCGAGCGCTGCGTGCGCTACGACCGGGAGAACAAGCCCGGCGTGTCCAACCTGATGCAGATCTACTCCGCAGTCACCGGGGCGAGCTACGAGGAGATCGAGCGGGAGTTTGAGGGCAAGGGCTACGGCGCCTTTAAGCCCGCCGTGGGCGAGGCCGTGGTGGAGGCCCTGCGCCCCATCCGGGAAGAGGCCCAGCGCATTCTCTCCGACAAGGCCTACCTGGAACAGGTCTACCGCGCCGGCGCGGAAAAGGCCTCCTACATCGCCGGCAAGACCCTGCGGAAAGTCTATAAAAAGGTGGGCTTCGTGGCCCCCTGAGGCCGGCCCTAAAGGAGCTACATTTCCATGCCTATGACAATTGAGAGCATCGGCCTGGTGGCCGGCGCGCTGGCGGTGGCCCTGCTGCTCTCCCTAATCACCACCCCTATCGTCAAATCCCTGGCCCAGAAATGGGGCGCGGTGGACGTCCCCAAGGACAACCGGCGCATGCACGACCATCCCATCCCGCGCATGGGGGGCCTGGCCATCTTTTTCGGCTTTGTGCTCAGCGTGATCCTCTTTCTCCCCTTTCTGGGGGAGGAGGGCCTGGACCCCCAGGTCCGGGGCATGCTGCTGGGCGCGGTGGTCATCGTGGTGCTGGGCATCTTTGACGATATCTACGCCCTGCCCGCCCTGCCCAAACTGATTGTGCAGATCGTGGCCGCCATCATCGCCGTGGCCAGCGGCAACCTCATCGAGGTCATTTCCAACCCCAATATCTTCTCCGCCGACCCCTATTGGGAGCTGGGGTGGCTGTCCTATCCGGTGACCGTGATCTGGATCGTGGCGGTGACCAACGCCGTCAACCTCATCGACGGGCTGGACGGGCTGGCCTGCGGCGTGTCCACCATCAGCTCCATGACCATGCTGGTCATTGCCCTGGCCATGGCTGAGCCCCAGGTGGCCATCCTCATGGCCGCCCTGGCGGGTGGCTGCCTGGGCTTCCTGCCCTACAACCTCAACCCCGCCAAAATCTTCATGGGGGACACCGGCTCTACTTTCCTGGGTTTCGTGCTGGGGGTAGTGTCCATCCAGGGCTTGTTCAAATACTATATGCTCATCTCCTTCGTGGTGCCCTTCCTGATGCTGGGCCTGCCCATCTTTGATACCTGCTTTGCCTTCATCCGGCGCATTGCCCACGGGCAGAGCCCCATGCACGCCGACCGCAGCCACATCCACCACCGGCTCATCGACATGGGCCTGAGCCAAAAGCAGGCCGTAGCGGTGCTGTATGTGATCTCGGCCATTCTGGGCCTGTCCGCCGTGGTGCTCACCACCCTGAGCCCTGTGCGGGCCATGCTTCTCCTCTTCGCCCTGTGCGTGGCGGGGGGCGTGTCCGCCCGGCTGTTCCTCCACCACAACAGCGGCTCTGAGGCCCATCCCGGAGATGAATCCCAGCACAAAGGAGACGATACCCAATGAGCATCCGCGTCATGACGGTCTTTGGCACCCGGCCTGAGGCGATTAAAATGGCCCCTCTGGTCCAGGAGCTCCAGCGCCGGGCGGGGCTGGAGGCCATCTGCTGTGTCACCGCCCAGCACCGGGAGATGCTGGACTCCGTTTTGGAGATCTTCCACATCACCCCCGACTACGACCTGGACATCATGGAGCCCCGCCAGACCCTGTCCACCATTACCACCAAATGCCTGCTGGGCATGGAGGACGTGTTCCAGCGGGCCAAGCCCGACCTGGTGCTGGTCCACGGGGACACCTCCACCACCTTCGCCGGGGCGCTGGCCGCCTTCTACCACCAGATCAAGGTGGGCCATGTGGAAGCCGGGCTGCGCACCTGGGACAAGTACTCCCCCTTCCCGGAGGAGATGAACCGGAAGCTGGTGGGGGACATCGCCGACCTCCACTTCGCCCCCACCGCCGCCAACCGGGACAACCTGGCCCGGGAGGACATCCGGGACGGGGGCTTTATCACCGGCAACACGGACATCGACGCCCTGAAGACTACGGTGCGGGCGGATTTCCGCTTCCACACCCCCCTGCTCAACACCCTGGACTATCAAAACCGGCGGGTCATCCTGGTCACCTGCCACCGCCGGGAGAACTACGGGGCACCCATGGCCCACATCATGACCGCCCTGCGGCGCATCGCCGAGGACTTTCCCCAGGTGGAGCTGGTCTACCCGGTCCACCTCTCCCCTGTGGTGCGGGAGGCAGCCCAGAAATACCTCTCCGGCCACCCGCGCATCCATCTCATTGACCCCCTGGACGCCCAGGAGATGCACAACCTGATGGCCCGCTGCTACCTGGTGATGACCGACTCGGGAGGGCTCCAGGAGGAGGCCCCCGCCCTGGGCAAGCCGGTACTGGTCCTGCGGCGGGAGACGGAGCGGCCCGAGGCCGTCTCCGCCGGGACGGTGAAGATCGCCGGCACCGAGACCGGCGCCGTCTACCGCATGGCCGCCGAGCTTCTGGAATCCCAGGAGGCCTACGCCGCCATGGCCCGCGCCGTCAACCCCTACGGGGACGGCCAGGCCTGCCGCCGCATCGCCGACGCCATTGAGTTTACCTTTGGCCTGCGGAGCGAGGCCCCGGAGCCCTTCGGCGTCCGCTGAGGCACACCCCATCCAGGGGCGGGGAGCCCTCCCCGCCCCTGATTCCATGAAAGGAGACGGTATGGAGCGCAAAAGCCGCAACATCCTGGTGGTCCTTATCGTGCTGGTTATCGCCGTGGCGGTGTTCTCCAGCTTTGGGCTGGAGCTCTACGCCCGTCCGGCGTCCGAGATTACCCTCCCCACCGTCTCCCTGACCCAGGAACCCAGCCCCACCCCCTGGGTGGGCGAGAGCGGCAGCGGCCTGCTGGTGGAGGTCACCCCGGAGACGGTGCAAAACGTCATCCGCACCCTGGAGCGGCCCGCCAGCTATTACCGCCAAATTACCGTGACCTACGCCGCCTCCGGCGGCACGGTCACCTCCCAGCAGTGGGTGGACGGGGGCTGGACCCGGGCCGACACCACCCTCCCCAGCGGGCAGGTCCGCCACTCCCTGGTGGGAGACGGAACCCTCTACTACTGGTACGATAACAGCCGCACCTGGTACACCGCCCCGGCGGACGAGCGCTCCGCCGATGTGGACGCGGTCCACATCCCCACCTATGAGGATGTCCTCAGCGAGCCGGTGGAGCAGATCCTCCAGGCCGACTATGTAGACTTGGACGGAGTGATGTGCATCTATGTCTCGGTGGCCAGTCCCGCTGGGGAGACCCGCTACTGGGTGGAGGTGGACAGCGGGCTTCTGGTGGCCGCCCAGCGCACCCAGGAGGCCCAGGTGGTCCTCTCCATGACCGCCACCCCCGTAGAGCGCCCCGCGCCGGCCGGCACTCTGTTCGCCCTGCCCGGCGGCGCCGTGCTCCACACTGTCCAGGCCGGTGAGAGCGTCAGTCCAGCCCCAGCACAATAAGCAGGCCCAGGGTGATGAGCACCTCACCCTCCTCTCCCTCCAGCGCCAGCAGGAGCAGGATCAGCAGGAGCAACAGGTCCTCCCAGCCCGCCTTGTCGGGCAGGAGTTCCTCCAGCAGTCCGGTCAGCCCCCCAAGCCCCTGCCCCCCGCTGGGCGGGGGCGGCGGGGCGGGGTCTTCGGAAACCCGCACCCGTTCCCAGCCGGTCTGGGAGGGAATATAGCGGTTATACATGTCCGCCCTCCTCTCCCCCGGGCCGGAAGAGCTTGAAGGCCAGGGCGATGACCCGGGAGAGCCGGGCGATCCGCACCGCCCGCTCCACCCGGTCCTGCCGCTCAGGGGGGAAAAAGGGCTTCAGGGCCTGGAGCAGGCCCTCCCGCTTTCCATCGCCCCCCCGGTACTCCCCCAGCAGGCGCAGCCCTTTCTCCACCAGAGCCGGGTCCAGCTCCCCCAGCAGCGCCCCCAGGCCGCCCTCCCCCGGCTGGGGCTCCGGAGCGTGGTCCAAAGAAGCTTCTGCCGGTTCCACCGGCACGAACTCCGGCCCGGGCGGGGGAGCGCTCTTTGGAGGTTCGTCTGCCCCCTCTCCCGTCAGGGAGCGGGCCATGGCCATGATCTGGCCCATGGCCTGGGGATTGCCCAGGATGGCATTGAGTTTTTCCTCCAGCTCCGCCATGGCTCCCTCCTTTCTTATTTGGGGGCTGGCACTGTTTACGGGCCGGGCGCGGCCTTTTTCTGGAGGCGCTCTACCGCCGCCGCCCCCTCCCGGCTCTGCCGCAGCTGTTCCACCAGACCCATCAGGGGCCGCAGGTTCCCCTGTCCGGCGGCGTCGGCCGCCTGCTGGAGCTGTCCTCCGGCCTGCTGCTCCAGCAGGGCGGCAATGGCCCTGGCGTCCGGGGAGCGGAGCAGGGCCTCCAGTGCGCCCCGGTCCTCCAGCAGCGCCTTGGCGCCCGGGATCTGGGCGAAGGGGTCGATGTTCTGCTTTTCCATGGCGGTTCCTCCATCCATTCAAAGTATGAGCGAGAACTCCGCGGCATACCTGGGCGTCCTGCGCCCACTACCAATCTATGCAGCCGCGCAGGAAAGGTGATGCACATGAAATTAGTGGTCTTCTCCGACTCCCACGGCAACGTGCGGAATATGGAGGCCGTTGTGCGCCGGGACCGGCCCGATATGGTCCTCCACCTGGGGGACGTGAACCCGGACGCCCGGGCCCTTCAGCGCCTCTTTCCCGAACTGCCCATGGAGTGGGTATGCGGCAACTGCGACGGCCGCCGGCCCGATCTTCAGACGGAAAAGGTCCTGCTGGTCCAGGGCCACCGCATCCTGATGATGCACGGCCATACCCGGGAGGTCAAGTTCGGCTACGAGCGGGCCATCCTGGCCGCCCGGGAGGTTAGGGCGGAGGTCCTCCTCTTCGGCCACACCCACGTGCCCCTGTGCGAGTACGAGGCGGGGCTCTGGGTCCTCAACCCCGGCACCGTCCGGGGCGGCTGGGAGGGTGCCACCTACGGCGTGATCTCTGTGGAAGGGGAGAACGTGGTCTGCTACACCCTCTCGGTCTAGCCCGCTTTTTTCGGGAAAAAACAGGCCGTCTGCCTTGTCAGGCGGCCCCTTTTTATGGTATACTCTAAATTGAACTGGAATTCTGAAAAAACGACCAGAGGTGTGATTTTAAGATGAGCAAAAAGCAGGCATTGACCGAATTTCACCGGGGGTCCATCCTGGCCGCCGCCGAGCGGCTCTTTGCTGAAAAGGGCACGGAAAAGACCACCATGGACGACATCGCCCGGGAGTCCGAGTACAGCAAGGCCACGCTGTATGTCTATTTCCAGAGCAAGGAGGAGATCGTCAACGCCATCCTCCTGAGCAGCATGGTCCTGCTGCAAAAGAAGATCCAGGCGGCGGTGGAGAACTATGGAAACTGGTTTCACGCCTACGACGCGGTGTGTGAGGCCATCATCCGCTTCTACGGGGAGAACCCGGCCGCCTATGACAACGCCTACTGCTCCCTGCTCTCCGATGTGGACGAGGCCACGCTGGACAAGGGCACCCGGGACATCCTTCAGGTGGGGGACGCCACCAACGCCATGCTCTCCAATTTCCTGCGCCGGGGTGCGGCGGAGGGCGTGGTGCGCATCGGCCTGCCCCCGGATGAGACGGTGCTCCTCTTCTGGGCCGCTCTGTCCGGCATGGTGAAGATGGCCGACAACAAGAGCGGCACGGTGGGCCGGTCCCTGAAGGTGAGCCGGGAGGATTTTTTGCGCCATGGGGCACGGATGCTCCTGGATGCCATTACCCGGGGCCGGACCGTGGAATAAGGGCCCTTTCTCCGGCGCCTGCCGCCCCAGCCAATGGAAAAACCGAGGCGCGCTCGCTTGAGCGCGCCTCGGTTTCACTTTTTAGAAGGGCGGGGGCTCCTGCTCCACGGCGTCCCGCTCGTACTCCAGCTCGTCGGGCACCGGCTCAGACAGGGGGGGTGCGCCCGTGGGCATATGCTGCTTGTACTGCATCTCCTGCCACTGGGCCTTGGTAATGAGCACCTGCCGGGGCTTGGAGCCCTCGAAGGGGCCCACAATTCCCTTCTCTTCCATCTGGTCCACCAGCCGGGCCGCCCGGGAGTAGCCCAGCTTCAGCCGCCGCTGGAGCATGGACACCGAGGCCATCCCCGTGTCCACCACCACCTCAATGGCATTGGGCAGCAGCTCGTCATACTCGCCGCCATCCCCCTCGGCGGGGGCGTCGCCTCCCTTGCCCTTGTCCTTGGCGGCGGCATTCTGCTCGATCTCGTGGAGAACCGCCTCGTCATACTCCACCTGGCCGCTGCGCTTGACGAAATCCACCACGGCGGAGACCTCCTCGTCCGAGATGAAACAGCCCTGCACCCGCTGGGGCTTGCCGGAGCCCAGGGGAAAGTAGAGCATGTCGCCCCGGCCCACCAGCTTTTCCGCGCCGGTGGTGTCCAGGATGATGCGGGAGTCCAGGGAGGACTGCACCGCGAAGGCGATACGGGAGGGGATATTGGCCTTCATCAGGCCGGTAATCACGTCGGCGGAGGGCCGCTGGGTGGCGATAATCAGGTGCATGCTGGCGGCGCGGCCCATCTGGGCCACCCGGCAGATAGACTCCTCCACCTCTTTGGCGGCCACCAGCATCAGGTCGGCCAGCTCGTCGATGACCACTACGATGGAGGGCATCTTCTTCATACCCTCGGTGCGCTCGGCCAGGGCGTTGTAGGACTTCAGTTCCCGGACATTTACCTCCGCGAAGGAGCGGTAGCGCTTCATCATCTCGGTCACCGCCCACTGCAGGGCCCCGGCGGCCTTCTTGGGGTCGGTGACCACCGGGATGAGCAGGTGCGGAATGCCGTTATAGATGCCCAGCTCCACCATTTTGGGATCCACCATGATGAGGCGGACCTCCTCCGGAGTGGCCTTGTAGAGCAGGGAGATGATCAGGGAGTTGGTGCACACCGACTTGCCCGAGCCGGTGGTGCCGGCGATGAGCAGGTGGGGCAGCTTCCCGATGTCGCAGACCACGCAGCGGTTGCTGATATCCTTGCCCACAGCGAAGGAGACCTTGGAGGGGCTCTCCCGGAACTCCCGGGAGTCA
Source organism: uncultured Oscillospiraceae bacterium (assembly GCA_944386885.1). Taxonomy (GTDB): domain Bacteria; phylum Bacillota; class Clostridia; order Oscillospirales; family Oscillospiraceae; genus Pseudoflavonifractor_A. The sequence goes on from CALXCU010000090.1 coordinate 55,795, forward strand.
ATCACGTCCCGGAGGCCCACCGGGGCCACCAGCTTGTTGGGCACCTCGATGCCCACCATGGAGATCTTGTCTGGGATGGGGGCGATGCGCACGCCTGTGGCCCCCAGGGCCAGGGCGATGTCGTCCGTCAGGTTGGTGAGCTTGTTCATACGCACGCCCTGGGCCAGCTCCAGCTCATACCGGGTGACCGAGGGGCCCCGGACGGTGTCCACGATGGTGGCGTGGATGCCGAAGGCGTGGAGGGCGGGGGCCAGGCGGATCTGGTTGGTGCGCAGCTCGCCGGCCACAGGGGTGGCGGCCACGCTGCGGCTGGGCTGGAGCAGATCCAGGGGCGGATATTGATACTGCCCGGCAGAGCCCTCTTCCAGGCCCCGCTGAAGGTCCAGCCCCACCTCCTCCCCGCCCTTCTGGGCGGGCCTGTCCGGCCGGGGCACCGCGGGCTCCCGCTCAATCTCATAGGCGGGGACAGGTGCCTCCTCCGGTTCGGGCTCCGGCCGGAGGGGCGCAGGCTCCCGCTCAATTTTCACGCCGCCGCGCCGGTCGGGCCGCAGCAGCTTCTCGAAAGGCAGATCCATGTCGGCCTCCGGCGGGGTCTCCTCCTCGGGCTCATACTCCGCGGTGTCCTCCAGTTCTGCCTCCTCAGGCACGGTGGCGGGCTCCGGCTTGGGGATGGGAGGCAGGTTCGAGGCCGGCGGCTCGGTGCGCTCCCCTCCGGCGAGCACCTGATCGGGCGTCGGGACCCCGGGCCGCCGGTCAAAGAAGCGGTCCTTCTTCTGGAAAATGGCGCTGAGCGGGTTCTCCCGGGGGACGCGCTGGGGCTCCTCCTCCGCGGAAGATTCCCCCTCATCCATGGGGATATCGATGGCCGGGCGGCGGCGGCCTGCGCTCTGGGGCGCGGGACGGGCCGGAACTTCCTGGCGGCGGGGCCGGGGAGGCACTTCCTCCTCTTCATAGGGCGGACGGTCCCGGATATAATCCACCAGATCGACCAGGGTAAAGTTGGCCCCTCCCATGGCAAGGCCGCAGGCGATGAGGACCAGAATGATCCCCGCGCCCACCTTCGTCAGACCCGCCGCAAGGACCTGGGCGATCAGCCCGCTGACTACGCCGCCGCTCTGGAGCGCCCGGCCCTGAGTCCACAATGTCCTAAAGAGCTCCAGGTTCCAGGGATAGCTCCCCTGAGCCAGGAACAGGTGGAGCAGCCCGCCCCCTGCCACGGACAGGAGCATGACGCACCACACCCGGGCCTGAACCGGGCGGCCCCGGTGGAAGGTGAGGAGAAAGCTGGCCCACAGCAAGCTCAGGGGCAGCAGATAGAAGCCATAGCCGATCAAGCCCTGGGCCAGGCCGCACAGGGCGTCTAGAAACGGAGCCTGGACGCCGAAACAGTTCAAGATGGCGAAAATCGCCAGAATAAAGCAGACAAACGCCCCCACGCCCCGCCGGATGGGCCGGGGAGAGCGGGCGCTCTGCCGCCCTTTTCCGCTTGAGCGGCCCGAGGCGGTGCTGCGCGGGCGGTTCCCGCCGGAGGAGCTCCGCTTCCCGCTGCCCGAGCGGCCAGAGGAACTGGAGGAGCGCCGGGTGGCGGTGCTTTTCTTTTGTGTGGCCATATGCGATCCGTCCTTTCTGGCCAGTGAGTTCAGGTGGGGAAAATCCCGCGGCCGGGGACAGGCTCATCCTCTCCCCGGCCGCGGCGGCAGTCGGTGTTTGGTCTCCCTCAGCGAAACATGGGCACCACAATTCCCGCAATCAGGCTGCCCAGACCCACCACCCAGCAGTAGTAGGCGAACAGGCCGAACTTGCCCTTGTCGGAGAGCAAGTTCACCAGGCGGATGGCAAAATAGCCCACCACGCCGGCCACCACCACGCCCACAATGTACTTGGGCACCATGCCATCGGGCACGCCCTGCTGCACTGCGTCGGCCAGTTCCAGGATATTGGCCCCCAGCACCGCGGGCAGGGACATGAGGAAGGAGAAGCGCACGGCAAATTTCCGGTCCAGGCCCCGCATCATGCCCGCCGAGATGGTGATGCCCGAGCGGGAGATGCCCGGGATGGTGCCGATGGCCTGGGCCACGCCCACCACCAGGGCATCCACCACCGTGGCGTTCTTCGCATTCTTATGGCCCCGGGAGAGCCGGTCGGAAAAGAAGAGCATGCAGCCCGTCACCAGCAGGGCGATCGAGACGGCAATATTGTTGTAAAACACCGTCTCCATCCAGTTCTTGATCGGCAGCACCAAAAACAGCGGCAGGGTGGCCACGATGATGAGCATCACCATCCGCCGGGCGGGGGGCGGCTGGGTCTTTCCGCCGCCGCCCGGGCGGACCAGGTCCCGGATGCCCAGGAAGAACTCCCGGATCATCTCCCACACGTCCCTCCAGTAGTAGACGCACACCGTCACCAGCGTGCCGAAGTGGAGCAGCACACTGAAGAGCATCTGGCTCTCCTCGTAGTTCTCCATCTGGAAAAAGGTCTGGAAGAGCACCAGATGCCCCGAACTGGAGATGGGTAGAAATTCTGCCACGCCCTGGACGAGCCCCAGGATAATGGCCTGTAAATAGCTCAAAACGATTCCCTCCGTCCTGTTAGGATGCGCTCAGATCAGCAGTCTCGTTTATCATACCACACTCCGGCGCGGATTTCCACGCCTTTTCCCAAAAAATGAGGGCCGCGCCGCCCGCGCCTTCCGCCCACAGTTCACAGTCCGCCGTCTCCGGCGCAGGCCGCCATAGTCCGGGCACACCAGTCCAGCAGGGCCGCCGAATCGCCCTCCAAGTCCCCAGACCCCAGGAGGAGGGCCCGCTCCTCCTCCGGCAGCGCCGGGAGCAGGTCCCCCCGGCGGCGGAGAAATTCCCCCGTGCGGCAGAAGTGGAGGGCCCGCAGGGTAAAGAAGAGCCCCTTGCGCAGCTGGGCGAGGGACTCCCCGCTCTGGGCATGGACCAGGTTGTGGGCGCAGGCGTGGTAGAGGGCGCAGGCGCCGCTGTGGACCGCCCGGCGGGCGTCCGCCGGGGTGAGCGTCTTCCCGATGAAGTCCAGGCTGCCATAGAAGGGGGTGGTGTCGTAGTAGAAGGAGAAGAGGTCCCCCCGCTCCCAGTGGAGCAGCTCCCGGCGGCCCGAAACGAAGCCGCAGACCTTCTCCCGCTCCGGCAGTCCGGCCAGGGCCGCCCGGTAGCGCAGCAGGTCCGCCCCATCGGCCCGGTCCAGGATCAGAACCACGTCAATGTCGCTCTCCGGGGTGGCCTCGCCCCGGGCCTGGCTGCCCTGAAGCCCCACGCAGACCAGACGCTCCCCTCCAAAGGCCGCCTGCATCTGCTCAAAATAACCCGCCATCCAGCGTACTGTATCCATGGTTCTCCCCTCCCCACCCGGCTCAGCTCTTCCGGGCGTTTTTCTTAGCTTTTGGCTTGGCCCAGCCCGCCTTGCGCTTGGCGTGGGACTCGTTGTGCTCCCCCCGCACCCCCGCCTGCTTGAGCCGGGGTTTGCCGCCCCTGCCCTCCCGGCGTCCGGAGGGGGCGTTCTTCTCCCCCTTGCCATTCCGGCCCGGCTGGGCGGAACCGCCGCCCTGGCCCGGCCGGGTGGGCCGGAGCAGGCAGCCCTTGCCGTAGCCGATCAAATCCTCCCGGCCCGCCTTGTGCAGCGCCTCCAGCACCAGGGGGCGCTTATCGGGCCGCTTCCACTGCATCAGGGCCCGCTGCATGGCCTTGTCGTGGGCATTGGTGGGGACATAGACCGGTTTCATGGTACGCGGGTCCAGCCCCGTATAGTACATGCAGGTGGACAGCGTCCCCGGCGTGGGATAGAAGTCCTGGACCTGCTCGGGCTGGCGGCCCGTCCGGTTGAGCCATTCGGCCAGCTTCACCGCGTCCTGGAGGGTGCATCCCGGGTGGGAGGACATGAGATAGGGCACCACATACTGCTCCTTGCCGTACTTCTGATTCAGGCGGTCGTACTTCTGCTTGAACTTCTCGTAGACCTCGATATGGGGCTTACCCATATAGTCCAGCACCCCGTTGACACAGTGCTCCGGGGCCACCTTCAGCTGCCCGGAGACGTGGTACTTCACCAGCTCGGCGAAGAACTCCCCGCTCTTGTCCTGGAGCATGTAGTCGTAGCGGATGCCCGAGCGGATGAAGATCTTCTTCACCCCCGGGATGGCCCGCAGCTCCCGCAGGAGCTTTAAATAGTCGCTGTGGTCGGCATCCAGGTTGGGGCAGGGGGTTGGGGCCAGACAGGCGCGGTTCTTGCACAGGCCGTGCTGGATCTGCTTCTGGCAGGAGGGGTGGCGGAAATTGGCCGTGGGCCCCCCGACGTCGTGGATATATCCCTTGAAGAGGGGGTGCTTTGTGAGCATCGTTACCTCTCGGATGATGCTCTCATGGCTGCGGGAGGTGATCATCCGGCCCTGGTGGAAGGCCAGGGAGCAAAAATGACACGCGCCGAAGCACCCCCGGTTGTGGGCCACCGAGAAGCGCACTTCCTCAATGGCGGGCACGCCCCCCATGGCGTCGTACATGGGGTGGGGCTCCCGAGTGTAGGGCAGCTCGGCCACCGCGTCCAGTTCCCTGGTGTCCAGGGGCATGGCCGGCGGGTTGGCGATGAGGTACTTGTCCCCGTGGCGCTGGACGATGGCCCGGCCCCGGATGGGGTCGTGCTCGTCGTACTCCACCTGGTTGGCCAGGGCATAGGCCCGCTTGTCCCGGACCACCTCCTCAAAAGAGGCCACCTCCACCCGGGGATAGCGGCACGCCTCCGGGCTCTCCGCCAGGAAGCAGGTGCCCTTCACGGCGGTGATTTCCCCCACCGGCGTCCCGGCGGCCAGGGCGGCGGCGATCTCCCGGGTGGCCCGCTCCCCCATGCCGTAGGTGAGCAGGTCGGCCTGGGCGTCTAGGAGGCCGGAGCGGCGGACCCTGTCCTCCCAGTAGGCGTAGTGGGCGTACCGCCACAGGGAGGCCTCCAGCCCGCCGATGATAAGGGGGATGTCCCCAAAGGCCTCCCGCACCCGGTTGGCATAGACGATGGTGGCCCGGTCGGGGCGCAGCCCGGCCCGGTTTCCCGGGGAATAGGCGTCGTCATGGCGGCGCTTCTTGGCGGCGGTGTAGTGGGCCACCATGGAGTCGATGTTCCCCGCCGAGAGCATCACCCCCAGCCGGGGCTTCCCCATGGCGGCAAAGGCCGCGGCGCTGTGCCAGTGGGGCTGGGCCAGCACCGCTACCCGGGAGCCCTCCGCCTCCAGCACCCGAGAGATGATGGCCGGGCCGAAGGTGGGGTGGTCCACATAGGCGTCCCCGGTGATGATGAGAAAATCATACCAGTACCAGCCCCGGTCCACCATGTCCTCTTTGGATACGGGTAAAAACTGATTCATATAAACCTCAAATCTCGTCAAAATGGATGGGCCGCACCCGGTAGCTGATATCCTTCTCCATCTGGTCCAGCGGCCCCAGGTGGCCGGGCCGCTCCCCGATCTTCCGGAAGCCGTGGCGGACGTAAAAGCGCTGGGCGGGCCCGTTCCCCGGCGCACAGAGGAGGTCGAGCTTCTCCCGGCCCAGGCCGCGGAAGATAGACACCGCCTGGCCCAGGAGCTGGGGGGCCAGCCCCCGCTTCCGGAACTCCGGGGCCAGGGCCAGGAAACGGATGTGCCCCGCCCCCTCCTGCCGGTTCAGGGTCAGGTGCAGCTCCACCACCCCTGCCGGCCGGTCCCCCAGCATGGCCACGCTGGCCCAGCGGGGGTCCACCCCGGTCCGCTCCAGAGCGTCCTGAAAGAAAGCGGCGGCGTCATACCCGCTCTCCTCCCCGTAGAGCCCCGTCCAGGTCCCACGGTGAAGGGCACAGAAAAAGGCCTCATCCCCTTTCTCCAGGGGCCGGAACCAGAAATTGGCGTCGGCCACGGCGTTTTTCTGGTCCTTCCACCAGCGCTGCCGGGCCAGAGTGGAGATGCCTTCGCTCAGGTGGGCGTTGTCGTTGCGGAAGGCGATCTCCAGCCGCCCGTCCTCCGCCTTCAGGCAGGTGACCCCCGTGTTGTCGCAGTGGCCCAGGCCGGGCATGGCCTCTACGGGCAGGCCGTCCACCTCCGCCTGGAGGCAGCGGATGATGTCCCCGTGGCTGAAGACCGCCACCGTCTGCCCCGGGTGGCGGGCGGCAATGTCCCGCACCGCCACCAGGATGCGCCCTCTGGCCTCCTGCCGGGACTCGCCGTCCCGGTTCTTCCAGCGGGGGTCGCAGTGGCTGTAGAGGGCATACTGGGCGGCGTCGAACTTGGCCACCTCTCCCCAGGTGTGGTCCTCCCACACCCCCATGGAGATCTCCCGCAGGTCGGCCCGGGTGTACAGAGGCAGCCCCTTTGGCTCGCAGACCGCCCGGGCGGTGGTCTGGGTGCGGAAGAGGTCGCTGGAATAGGCCGCGTCGATGGCCACATCCCGGAAGCGCCCGGCCAGGGCGGCGATCTGCCGGTAGCCGTTCTCAGTGATGAGGGAATTGTACCAGCCGTGGATGCGCCGGTAGAGATTCCCCTCCGCCTCGGCATGGCGAATGATGTACAGGGTGGTCATGGTTTTCTCGTCTCTCCTCAGATCCGGTAGTCGTTCAGCGCGGCGTGAGCCCGCTCGCCGCAGGCATGCGGGTCCAGAGAGACGACACCGCTTCCGTCCAAGGGAGGACCCTCCTTTCCTCTCTTCTCTCTGATCTACCAGGGTTTCACACCGCCGGTAAGGCGGGAGACCGCGGAGAGCCCCTGCCGCCGGCAGAGCTCTTCCAGGCCGTCCCGGACCCTGATGGGGGCGTAGGGGTCGGCGAAAAGGGCTGTGCCCACCGCCACGGCCGAGGCCCCCGCCAGCATGAGCTGCGCCGCGTCCTCCGCCTTGCTCACGCCGCCCATGCCCAGAATGGGCAGCTTTACGGCCTGGGCCACCTCCCACACCATGCGCACCGCCACCGGCAGCACCGCCGGGCCCGAGAGTCCCCCGGTGTTCATCTTTAAAATAGGCCGGCGGGTGTTTACATCGATGCGCATCCCCCGCAGGGTGTTGATGAGGGACAGGGCGTCGGCCCCCGCCTCCTCCACCGCCCGGGCGATTTCGGTGATATCGGTGACGTTTGGGGAGAGCTTCACCATCACAGGGGTCCTCCCCGCGTGGGCCTTGGCCACCCGGGTGACCTCGGCGGCCAGCTCCGGCCGGGTGCCGTAGGCCAGGCCCCCCGCCTTCACGTTGGGGCAGGAGATGTTCACCTCAATCAGGTCCACCCCCGCCGCCGAGAGCTTTTCGCACATGATCCCGTACTCCTCGGGGGTATTGCCCGAGATGTTGGCGATGACCTTCAGGTCATACTGGCGCAGGAAGGGCAGCTCCTCCTCCAGGAAGGCGTCCACCCCGGGGTTTTGCAGGCCCACCGAGTTCAGGATGCCCATGGGGGTCTCGGCGATGCGGGGAGGCGGGTTGCCCTCCCGCCGGTGGAGGGTCAGGCCCTTGGCACAGATACCCCCCAGCTCCGAGAGGTCGTAGAACTGTCCGTACTCCCGGCCAAAACCGAAGGTCCCCGAGGCCACCACCACCGGGTTTTTCAGGGTGACCCCCGCCAGGTTCACCGATAAATCCACGTTAGACATTCCAGTCCACCTCCTGCGCGTCAAACACCGGGCCGTCCTTGCACACATGCTTCATGGTCCCGTCGGCCATCTGCACCGCGCAGCCCAGGCAGGCCCCCACGCCGCAGGCCATCCGCTCCTCCAGGGAGACCTGGCAGGGCACGCCGTACTCCGCCGCCACCTTGGCCACATTCTTCAGCATGGGCTTGGGGCCGCAGGCCAAGACCGCTGTAAAGTTCTTATCCTTTTCAAGCACGTCCCGGAGCTGGGCATCTACAAACCCATGGCGCCCAAGGGTTCCGTCGTCACTGCAAAGGAACACTGCTTGACAGAATTCCTGGAACCGGTCCACCAGCATGGCCCGGTCCGCCGAGCGGAAGCCCAGCACGGCCGTACTTCTTCCGCGGGTGAAGCCGGCCTGCCCCAGCAGGGGAGGAACGCCGATGCCGCCCCCGACCAGGAGCAGCCGGTCCTCCCGGTCCACCCGGAAGCCGTTGCCCAGGGGGCCCAGCACATCCAGGGTGTCCCCCGCCTTCCGGCGGTAGAGCCACGCGGTGCCCTCCCCCCGCACCTCAAAGACAATGGAGGCGGTGTCCTGGGGAGCGTCCGCCCCGCACAGGCTCACCGAGAGCGGGCGGCGGAGCAGGCGGCTGTGGCCGCACTGGATGTGCAGGAACTGTCCAGCCCGCAGGCCGTGCCTGCGCACCATGTCCCCCACCTCCAGGGTGAAGGCATAGGCATACTCGTTGAGCCGCTTGGCCTCCACGATGGTACAGAGCTGTTGGATGGGCATGTATCTTCCTCCTCCGGCCGGAGACCGGCCTTTTTATTCGCCGGGCTCTCGTCTCAGCCCGGACAGCACAGACGCGGCTTTTTTGCCGCGTCTGTGCTGCTTATTTCCTTAGAGATAGCGGCAGATATCCTCCCGCATGGCGATGGCGGCATTCCGGGCGGCCTCCTGGTAGTCCGCGCCGT
>CALXCU010000091.1 GCA_944386885.1 uncultured Oscillospiraceae bacterium
CACCACGGTGTTGAGGGTGCCCTTCAGGTCGGCCATGGTGACGCCCTTGTCGATGACCATGCCCTCCACCTGGTGGAACATGGGGGAGTGGGTGGCGTCCACCTCGTCCTTGCGGTAGACCCGGCCAGGGGCGATGATGCGGATGGGCAGGGGCATGGAGTCCATGGCCCGCACCTGCATGGGGGAGGTCTGGCTGCGGAGCATCACCCGGCTGTCCGCATCGAAATAGAAGGTGTCCGACCAGTCCCGGGAGGGGTGCCCCTCTGGGGCGTTGAGCCGGTCGAAGTTCAGCTCGGCCAGCTCGATCTCGGGGCCGTCCAGCACGGTGAAGCCCATGCCGATGAAGATCTCCTTGATCTCATCCAGGGCGATATACATGGGGTGGCGGTGGCCCAGATGGGGGGCTTTGCCGGGGATGGTCACGTCTACGGCCTCCTCGGCCAGGCGGCGGTCCAGGGCCTGCTGGTCCAGGACCTTCTGCCGCTCCTCCAGGGCGGCGGTCAGGGCCTCCCGCACCTCGTTGGCCAGCTGGCCCACCACGGGACGCTCCTCGGGGGAGAGGGAGCCCATCTTTTTGAGCACCGCGGTGAGCTCGCCCTTCTTGCCCAGGTACTTGACCCGCAGCTCCTCCAGGGCGGCGCGGTCGTCCGCGGCGGCGAAGGCCGCCAGGGCCTGGGCGCGGATGGTTGCTAACTGTTCCTTCATGGTAAAACTCCTTTGCATGGATGTGAGTGGGCGCACACTCCGGCCGCGAGAGCAGGATTTTGCACAACAAAAAAACCCTCCGTCCCCAAACACTGGGACGAAAGGCTCTCCTTCCGCGGTACCACCCGGATTCCCGCGCAGCGCGCGGGCGCTCTGGCCCGGATAACGGCGGGCAAAACCGTCCCTGTCTCCAGGGCCGCTCCGGGGCGAACCAGGCGGCGCGGTACCCGCGTCCGCTCTCAGCCGGTGACGGACGCTCTCTGCCGGGCCGGGGACCGCCATTTTCCCCTTCACTGCATGTATGTCTATTTATAGCACGTTTCCCGCCGAAATGCAAGGAGAATTTCCGATGGGAAAGCACTTTCTAAAGAGTAAGTACCACACTTTTATGTGCGTACTTGTCTTTTTTCGCGGGCTTGGCTATGATAAGGGTGAAAACCGTCCGCTTCGAGCCGGGCGGCCCAGCGGATCTCTGTTGAAAGGAAGGAACTCACGATGAAAAAGATGACCCTGCCCCAGGCCTCCCGCCTGACCTCCCCCAACCCGGTGACCATCGTCTGTACCCAGAAGGGCGACGGCTCCACCAACCTGGCCACCGTCTCCTGGTGGACCTGCCTGTCCTACAACCCGGATATGGTGGCCTTTGCCATGGCCAAGACCTCCTACAGCGGCGAGCGGGTGCGGGAGACGGGAAAGGTGGTCTTGACCATCCCAGGGGCCTCCCTGGCGGAAGCCGCCCTGGGCTGCGGCAGCACCACTGGCCGGGACACCGACAAGGCGTCCCAGTTCGGCGTGGAGCTGACTTCTCTGGAGGGCAGCGAGATCCAGATCCCCGTCCACAGCCGCGTGGCCATCCAGTGCGCCCTGAAGGAGTACCACGAGGCAGGGGATCACTACCTGTACATCTGCACCGTGGAGCAGGTCTGCGGCGACCTGGCGGAGGAGGCCCTCTTCGCCTGGAACGGCTACTCCAAGCTGGCCCCGGCCAAGCAGTAACGCCCATCGGACCGTCCGGCGGCCCGCCCTTTCGGGGGCGGGCCGCCGTCTTGCGTCAGACCCGGGGGACATGGTATAATAACAGAAACGGCCCGGCCGGCCCCGGCGGGCCGGGTGCGCGAGAGGGGGGAGCGCCGTGGTCGCGGCAGTGTGTATTGAGGACCGGGGGGGCATGGCCTTCCACGGGCGGCGGCTGAGCCGGGACCGGGCAGTGCGGGCCGACCTGCTCTCCATGGCCGCCGGGGGGCGGCTTTGGATGGACGCGGCCTCCCGGCGGCAGTTTGCCGAGCCCGGCGGGAACCTGGCTGTGGCGGAGGATTTCCTGGCCCAGGCCGGGCCGGGCGAGCTCTGCTTTGTGGAAGACCGGCCCCTCTCCCCCTGGCGGGAAAAGCTGGAGGCCCTGGTGCTCTACCGCTGGAACCGCACCTATCCCTTTGACCTGCGCCTGGACCTGGACCCGGCGGCGGAGGGCTGGTCCCTGCGGGAGCGGGTGGAATTCCCCGGGCACTCCCATAAACGGATTACGAAAGAGGTCTATGTGCCATGCTCCAAGTAAAATCACTTCTGTCTCTCTTCACCGCCCTGAGCCTGCTGCTGGGGGGCTGTTCGGCCCCGCCCGCCGGAGAGGGCGGAGCCCCCGCGGCCACGGCGGCCGCCTCTCTGGAGGAGCTCCCCGCCTATTCTGGGGAGCCCTATGTGGTCCTGGGGGACAACACCCCTGACTTTCCGGAGGAGGACTTCACCACCAACTCCTTTGAGACCTACAGCGCGCTGGACGCGCTGGGCCGCTGCGGCGTGGCCTATGCCAACGTGGGGGTGGACCTGATGCCCACCGGGGAGCGGGGGAGCATCAGCTCCATCAAGCCCACCGGCTGGCAGAGCGTGCAGTATGACAGTGTGGACGGGGGTTATCTCTACAACCGCTGCCACCTCATCGGTTTCCAGCTCACCGGCGAGAACGCCAATGAGCGCAACCTGATCACCGGCACCCGCTCCATGAATGTGGAAGGCATGCTGCCCTTTGAGAACCTGGTGGCCGACTACGTCCAGGAGACCGAGAACCATGTGCTCTACCGGGTGACCCCCGTCTTTGAAGGGGATGAGCTGGTGGCCCGGGGCGTGGTGATGGAGGCCATGAGCGTGGAGGATCAGGGGGACGGGGTCTGCTTTGAGGTCTACGTCTACAATGTTCAGCCGGGCATCGCCATTGACTACGCCACTGGCGAGAGCTGGGAGGAAGGGAGCGCCCCGGCCGGGGACGAGGAGAGCCGGTATGTGCTCAACACCAGCTCGAAGAAATTCCATCTCCCAACCTGCTCCGGCGTGGCGAATATGAGCCCCGCCAACCGGCAGGACTACACCGGCGCCCGGCAGGCCCTGTTGGAGCAGGGGTATGAGCCCTGCGGAATCTGTAATCCATAAGAAAATATAGAAATAAATGTAAGTAAATTTTACAAAACCATGCTGGAAGCGGCCGCCCAAAACCTGGTATCCTAATATGAATGAACGCAGCGCCGGCGGCTTTTGCGCCGCTCCGGCGATGAGGAGGAACCATATTATGACGTCGGAACACACCTTTACCCAAAACCGGGAGCTCTCCTGGCTGGCCTTCAACGACCGGGTGCTCAGCGAGGCCACGGATGAGACGGTGCCCCTGCTGGAGCGGCTGAAATTCGTCTCCATCTTCACCAGCAATCTGGACGAGTTCTTCATGATTCGGGTGGGCAGCCTCTTCGACCTGATGAACCTGAAGGACGGCTCCCGGGACAGCCGCTCGGGCTGGACCCCTGCCGAGCAGCTGGAGGCCATTTATTCCGCCGTGCGCCCCCTCTATCACAAGCGGGAGGAGATCTGCAACGAGCTGGAGCAGCAGCTGCGGGTCCACGGGGTGTGCCGCCTGACCTATCCCGAGCTGGCCCCTACCGAGCAGAAGTATGCCGCCCAGTATTTCCGCACCTCCATGGCCCCTGTCCTCTCCCCCCAGATCGTGGACACCCACCACCCCTTCCCCCATCTGAAAAACAAGACCATCCATGTGGGGGCCTGGGTCAAGTATAAGAGCCGGGAGGTCTTTGCGGTGGTGCCCATGCCCGACGCGCTGCCCCCGGTGCTCTTCCTGCCGGGGAGCGACATGCGCTACATCCACACCGAGGAGCTCCTCTTCACCTTCCTGGAGCAGGTCTTCCCCGGCTACACGGTGCTGGAGAAGGTGATCTTCTGCGTCACCCGCAACGCCGACATCAACCCGGAGGACGAGGCCTTTGACTTTGACGAGAGCGACTTCCGCAAGAAGATGAAGAAGGCCCTCAAGCAGCGCATGCGCCTGGCGCCGGTGCGCCTGGAGCTCTCCCGGCCCATCAGCGCGGCCTTCTCCTCCTACCTGCAGGAGCGCCTGCCCATCCAGGAGAAGCAGATGTTCATCACCTCCGCCCCCTTGAAGCTGGACTATGTCTTCTCCCTGGCCTCCCGCCTGCCGGAGATCAAGCGCCGGGCCCTGACTTACGCCCCCTTCACGCCCTGCCTCACTGCGGGCATCAACCCCAATGAGAGCATGATCCGCCAGATCAGCCGCCAGGACCGGCTGCTCTCCTATCCCTTCGAGCGTATGGAGCCCTTCCTGCGCCTGATCCGGGAGGCGGCGGTGGACCCGTCGGTGGTCTCCATTAAAATCACCATCTACCGCCTGGCCCGGAAGGCCAAGCTGGTGGAGTACCTCTGCGCCGCCGCCGAGCATGGGAAGGACGTGACGGTGCTCATCGAGCTGCGGGCCCGCTTTGACGAGCAGAACAACATCGACTGGTCCGAGCAGCTGGAGGAGGCCGGATGCACCGTCATCTACGGCTTTGAGGACTACAAGGTCCACTCGAAAATCTGCCTCATCACCCGCCAGGACCACGGGGAGATCCGCTATATCACCCAGGTGGGTACCGGAAACTACAACGAAAAGACCGCCGAGCAATATACCGACGTCTCCCTTCTCACCGCCGACCCGCGCATCGGCCAGGACGCGGCGGAGTTCTTCAAAAACATGTCCATCGGCAACCTGGACGGGGCCTACCGGGAGCTGCTGGTGGCGCCCAACTCCCTCAAGCGCACCCTGCTCCAGCTCATGGACGACGAGATCGCCAAGCGGGACCGGGGACGTATCCTCATTAAGATCAACTCCATCACCGATGTGGACCTGATCGAGAAGCTCAAGCAGGCCTCCTGCGCGGGGGTGCAGGTGGACATGATCGTCCGGGGCATCTGCTGCATCCTGCCCGGCGTGTCCGGCAAGACGGAAAACGTCCATGTGCGCAGCATTGTGGGCCGCTATTTGGAGCACTCGCGCATCTACTGCTTTGGCACGGGCAGCGAGGAGAAGATGTACATCTCCTCGGCGGATTTCATGACCCGGAACACCCAGCGCCGGGTGGAGGTGGCCTGCCCCATCCACGACCGGGCGGTGCGGCAGAAGCTCCACCAGATCCTGGATGCCTGCCTGGCCGACAACACCAAGGCCCGCATCCTCCAGAGCGACGGCGCCTACCGCTTCTGCCCTCAGGATGGGGAGCCGGTGGACAGCCAGCAGCTGCTGATGAATGCCGCCCAGAAGGCCGCCCAGGCGGCTCCACCCGCCGACAAGCCCCAGTCTAAGCCCGGCCTGCTCCAGAGCCTGCGCCGCCGGCTGCACCGCTCCTGAGGGGGGAGCGGGTCCCTCGGAACGCAAGAGTCCCCGGCCAAAAAGGCCGGGGGCTCTTGCTGCGTCTGCGGGGATAAAATCTGAAATTCTGGAACAAAGGGCTTTTTTTCTGGGCCGGTCTTGTGTATAATGAAAAACTGTGGTATAAGGAACGGCGCGCGCCTCCTGCCGGAGGGCGCGGGAAAGGGGATAAGCAGGCGTGAATATCCAGTGGTATCCCGGCCATATGACCAAGACCCGGCGGATGATCGCCGAGGATCTGGGCCATGTGGACCTGGTGGCCGAGATCGTGGACGCGCGGATTCCGCGCTCCAGCCGGAACCCGGACATTGATGAGCTGGTGGGGAGCAAACCCCGCATCCTCATCCTGAACCGGGCCGACCAGGCGGACCCGGAGATGAACCGGGTCTGGGCCGAGTATTTCCGCCGCTCGGGCTACACGGTGCTGGAGACCAGCGCCAAGGACGGCAAGGGGGTCGGGCAGTTTGCCGCCGCCGCCCGGTCCGCGCTGAAGGATAAATTGGAGCAGTGGCAGGCCAAGGCCCAGGTGGGCCGGCCCATCCGGGCCATGATCGTGGGGGTGCCCAATGTGGGCAAGTCCACCTTCATCAACCAGATTGCCCGGCGCAAATCGGCCAAGGCGGGGGACCGGCCCGGGGTCACCCGGGGCAAGCAGTGGGTGGCGGTGGACGCCACGCTGGACCTGCTGGACACACCGGGCATCCTCTGGCCCAAATTTGAGGATGAGGCCACCGGCATGAACCTGGCCTTCACCGGCGCGGTGAAGGACGAGATCATGGACGTGGAGACGCTGGCCTGCCATTTCATGGATCTGCTCAACCGCCGCTACCCGGCGGCCCTGGGGCGCTATAAGCTGGAGGCCGACCCCGCCGCCCAGGGCTGGGAGCTGCTGGAGCGGGCTGCCCGGAAGCGGGGCTTCCTCATCTCCGGGGGCGAGGCGGATACCGGGCGCATGGCCCGCATCCTCCTGGACGAGTACCGCGCGGGCAAGCTGTGCCGCTTTGCGCTGGAGGCCCCGGAGGACGGGGCGGCGGAGGGGGCCCCATGAGCGAGGGGGATCTCTGGGCCCTGGAGCGGGAGGCAGCCGCGGCGGGCTGCGTCCGGGTCTGCGGCTGTGATGAGGCCGGGGCCGGCCCCCTGGCCGGACCGGTGTACGCCGGGGCGGTGATCCTGCCCCTGGGGACGGAGCTCCCCGGCTTGGACGACTCCAAGAAGCTCACCCCCAAAAAACGGGAGCGCCTCTTTGAGCAGATCCAGGCGGCGGCCCTGGCCTGGGCGGTGGCCCGGGTGGAGGCGGCGGAGATCGACGAGACCGACATCCTCTCAGCCCGGATGAAGGCCATGCAGCTGGCCATGGACCAGCTGGAGCCGGGGCCGGACTTCGCCCTCATCGACGGCGCCAAGGACTGCGGCCGGAGCTTCGCCCTCACGACGCCCCACCGCACGGTGGTGAAGGGGGACAGCCTGAGCGCCAGCATCGCCGCGGCCTCCATCCTGGCCAAAGTGAGCCGGGACCGGTACATGGTGGAGATGGCCCGGCGCTACCCCCAGTACGCATTTGAGCGGCACAAGGGCTATGGCACGAAGCTTCACTACGAGCGCCTGCGGGCGTATGGGCCCTGCCCCATCCACCGCCGGAGCTTTTTAAAGAACCTGTGAGCGGGGGAGACCGGGACGCCCTGGGCCGCTGGGGGGAGGACCAGACGGCTGCCTATCTGGAGGCCCGGGGCTATACCGTGGTCTGCCGGCGCTACCGTACCCGCTTTGGGGAGATCGACCTAATTGCAGAAAACGGGGCCTTTCTGGCCTTTGTGGAGGTCAAGCTCCGCCGGCGGGGCGGGATGGTCTCCGGCCGGGAGGCGGTGGACGGGCGCAAGCAGGCGCGGCTGCGCCAGACGGCGGAGCTCTATTTAAGCGAGCACCCCACCGAAAAGCAGCCCCGCTTTGACGTGGCGGAGGTATGTACCTCCGGCGGAGGCCCCGGCGGGTTGGAGATCATCTATTTGGAAAACGCGTTTTGACTGGGGGAGACCCCGTGCTTCCCGAAAGGAGGGAATTTGGGATGGACCTGTTTGACGGGCACTGCGACACCGTCTCCCGCTGTTGGGGGAGGGGCTGGCGCCTGCGGTCCAATCCGGGCAACCTGGATTTGGAGCGGGGGAGCCGCTTCGGGGCGTGGGGGCAGTTTTTCGCCCTCTTCGCCGCCCGGGAGGACCCTGGGACTCCCGGCGTGGAGGCGGCCTGCCGGGGGCAGTACGCCTTCTTCCAGCGGGAGATGGCCCAGAATGGGGACCGGATGGTCCACTGCCGCACCGGAGCGGAGGCCAAGGCCGCCTTTGCCGCGGGCAAGGGGGCGGCTTTCCTCTCCGTGGAGGGGGCGGAGCTGCTGGGCTGCTCCCTGGAGGGCCTGGACTGGGCCTTTCAGGCGGGCGTCCGGGCGGTGAACCTGACTTGGAACTACGCCAACGCCCTCTCCGGCTCCTGTATGGAGGAACCGGAGCGGGGCCTCAGCCCCCAGGGCCGCGCCTTCTGCCGGCGGATGGGGGAGCTGGGGATGCTGGTGGACGTGTCCCACCTGTCCGACGCTGGCTTCTGGGACGTGGCGGAGACGGTGGAGGGCCCATTCTTGGCCACCCACTCCAACGCCCGCGCCTTGTGCCCCCATCCCCGCAACCTGACCGACGAGATGTGCCGGGAGCTGGCCCGCCGCGGGGCTGTGGCAGGGATCAACCTGTTCCGGGATTTCCTGGGGGAGGGGGCCGGTGTGGAGGCCGTGGCGGATCACATCGAGCACTTCCTGGACCTGGGCGGAGCCGGGAGCGTGGCCCTGGGGGGCGACCTGGACGGCTGCGGCGACCGCCTCCCAGGGGGGATCGCCGGCGTGCAGGATCTGGAAATCATCGCGGAGGAGCTGCTCCGGCGCAATTACCCGGAGGAGCTGCTCCACGCCATCTGTTTCGATAATCTGATGAGGGTAGTGAATCAAGTATGTACTATGTAAGCACACGAAATAAGGGCGTCAAGCGTATGGCGGCCGAGGCCATCGCCCAGGGCCTGGCGGAGGACGGCGGCCTCTTCACGCCGGAGGTCTTCCCCAAGCTGTCCCAGAACGCGCTCAACACCATGCGGGACATGTCTTACCAGCAGCGGGCGGTGTATGTGATGAAGCCCTACCTGGACGACTTCACCGCCTCGGAGCTGACGGCCTACACCAAGCGGGCCTACGGCGACCGGAAATTCGACGTAAAGGAAGTGGCCCCCGTCCGGGAGATCGGGGAGAATACGTACGCCCTGGAGCTGTGGCACGGGCCCACCTGCGCCTTCAAGGACATGGCGCTGCAAATGCTGCCCCACCTGCTCACCGCCTCCCTGGACAAGACGGCCGAGCGCAGGACGGCCTGTATCCTGGTGGCCACCTCGGGGGACACGGGCAAGGCGGCCATGGAGGGCTTCCGGGACGTGGGGCGCACCCGCATCCTGGTCTTCTATCCCAAGGACGGGGTGTCGGACATCCAGCGCCTGCAAATGCTCACCCAGGAGGGGGAGAACGTGGGCGTGTGCGCCGTGGAGGGCAATTTTGACGACGCCCAGAGCGGGGTCAAGCGCCTGTTTAACGATGAAACCCTCCGGGAGGAGCTCTCGGAGCGGGGCTATTTCTTCTCCTCGGCCAACTCCATCAACTGGGGCCGGGTGCTGCCCCAGGTCGTCTACTATGTCTCGGCCTACTGCGACCTGATGCGGGCGGACAAGATCAAAAAGGGCGATCCCCTGAACGTCTGCGTACCCACGGGCAATTTCGGGGACATCCTGGCGGCCTATTACGCCAAGGAGATGGGGGTGCCGCTGGGCAAGCTCATCTGCGCCTCCAACCAGAACAACGTCCTCACCGATTTTATGCGCACCGGCCTTTACGACCGCAACCGCACGTTCTATAACACCATCTCTCCCTCCATGGACATCCTCATCTCCTCCAATCTGGAGCGGGTGCTCTTTGAGTTCTCCGACCGGGACGACGGCGAGGTGCGCAGCTACATGGAGCAGCTCGCCGCCTCCGGCCGCTATGAGGTCAGCGACGCGGTGAAGGCCCGTTTCCAGCAGAATTTCGCCGCCGGCTTCTGCGATGACGGCGCCACCCGGGCCATGATCGCCAAGCTGTGGAACGAGGCCCACTACCTCTCCGACCCCCACAGCGCCGTGGCCTTCCATGTGCTGGAGGATTACCGGGCCCGGACGGGGGACGACACCCCCGCCCTGGTGGTCTCCACCGCCAGCCCCTTCAAGTTCTGCTCGGACGTGCTCTCCGCCCTGGGGGTCAAAGAGCTCCGTTCCGGCCTGGAGGTCATCGACCAGCTGGCCGAGGAGACCGGCATCGCCCCGCCCCGTTCTCTGTCCATCCTGAAGGACCGGCGCACCCGGTTCGGGCAGACGACCAGGCCCGAGGATCTGGCCCAGCGGGTGCTGGAGTTCCTGAAATAAGGCGGTGGACAGGTGGCACTGTATGCGATGGGGGACACCCATCTCTCTCTGTCGGTCAATAAATCCATGGAGGTCTTCGGGGGCGCCTGGAACGGCTATGTGGATAAGCTGCGGGAGGGCCTGGGCGTCCTGAAAGAGGAGGATACCCTGGTCCTGTGCGGGGACATCTCCTGGGGGATGAGCCTGGAGCAGGCCCAGGCCGACTTTGCCTTCCTGGAGGAGTTCCCGGGACGCAAGCTCATCTTAAAGGGCAACCACGACTACTGGTGGAACACCGCCTCCAAAATGGAGCGCTTCTGGCAGCAGGCGGGGTTTGAGCGACTTGCCGTTCTGCACAACAACTGCCACTGGTACGGAGAGACCGCCCTGTGCGGCACCCGGGGCTGGTTCTATGAGGAGGACGCGGGCGGCCACAACGAAAAGGTCTTCCGGCGGGAGCTCATCCGGCTGGAGGCGTCCTTAAAGGCGGCGGGGGAGGGGGAGAAGCTCTGCTTCCTCCACTACCCGCCCTGTTATCAGGGCTACACCTGCCCGGAGATCATGGACTTGCTGGAGCGCTACCGGGTGAAAACCTGTTACTACGGCCACCTCCACGGGGGCAGCTGCCGCCTGGCGGTGGAGGGGGCGGTGAACGGCGTGGAGTACCGCTTGGTCTCCGCCGACCACCTGCGCTTCCGGCCCTGGAAGGTGATGGACTGACCTTTCGTGGGACGAAGGGAAATATTTTTACAAAAACGCTGGAAATTTGTGCGCGCATCTGATACACTTATACAGATCATGCGATAAGGCGTCTGCTCAGGCACACGCCGGGCAGATGAAATAGGGAGGAAAACGTCAAGATGAATGTCAAGAGCGTCGAAAAAAAGGAAAACAGCACCGTTGAGCTGATCGTGGAGGTCGGCCGCGAGGAGTTTGAGGCCGCCATTGAGAAGGTCTATAAGAAGCAGCGCGGCAAGATCTCCGTCCCCGGCTTCCGCAAGGGCCATGCCCCCCGGAAGGTCATCGAGGGCATGTACGGCTCCGGTGTGTTCTATGAAGACGCCATCAATGAGCTCTATCCCGAGGCCTATGCCACCGCCGTGGACCAGGAGAATCTGGATGTGGTGGCCTGGCCCAACGTGGAGATCCAGGAAGTGGGGAAGGACGGCTTCACCTTCAAGGCCACCGTCACCGTCCGCCCCGAGGTCAAGCTGGGCCAGTACAAGGACCTGACCGCCCCCAAGGAGGAGACCACTGTCACCGATGAGGACGTGCAGAACGAGCTGCGCCCCTATATCCAGCGGGCCACCAACCTGATCTCCGTGGACCGGGAGGCCCAGAACGGCGACACCGTGGTCATCGACTTCGAGGGCTTCAAGGACGGCGAGCCCTTTGAGGGCGGCAAGGCCGAGGGCCACAGCCTGGAGCTGGGCTCCGGCATGTTCATCCCCGGCTTTGAGGACCAGGTGTTGGGCATGAAGGCCGGCGATGAGCGGGAGATCAACGTGACCTTCCCCGAGGACTACGGCGCCAAGGAGCTGGCCGGCCAGCCCGCCGTGTTCAAGGTCAAGGTGCAGGAGGTCAAGGAGAAGGAGGAGCCCGCCCTGGACGACGAGTTCGCCAAGGATGTCTCTGAGTTCGACACCCTGGACGCCTTCAAGGCCGACCTGGCGGACAAGCTGAAGAAGCGCCGGGAAGAGGCCGCCCAGCGCACCTTTGAGAACGCCCTGATGGAGCAGGTGGTGGCCAACATGGAGGTGGAGATTCCCGAAGCCATGGTGGACTACGAGGCTGACCAGCTGGTCAACAACTACGCCCGCCGGGTCACCTCTCAGGGCATCTCCTTCGACCAGTACCTGACTCTGATGGGCATGACCATGGAGCAGATGAAGGAGCAGGCCAAGGAGAGCGCCCGCAAGCAGGTGGAGAGCGACCTGGCCCTGGGCGCCATTGTGGATGCCGAGAAGCTGGAGGTCAGCGACG
Organism: uncultured Oscillospiraceae bacterium; assembly: GCA_944386885.1. Classification (GTDB taxonomy): domain Bacteria; phylum Bacillota; class Clostridia; order Oscillospirales; family Oscillospiraceae; genus Pseudoflavonifractor_A. Next base: position 11,843 of record CALXCU010000091.1, read on the forward strand.
AGGAGGTCGACGCCGAGATCAAGAAGCTGGCCGAGGAGTACAAGATGGAGGAGGAGGCCGTGCGCAAGGCCCTCGTCCTGGACGACCTGAAGAAGGACATGTGCCGCCGCAAGGCTGCCGAGCTGGTCTTCTCCACCGCCACTGCCGCGGCCAAGGAGTAAGCGCCGCTTCTGGTATAAAGGGCCGGCGGGCGGGAATACTCTGTGTGTGAGTGCCCGCCGGGCTGGGGAGGGATGGCCGGGCGTGCCTGCCCGACATCGTGATAAAGGAGTGGCAATACCATGAGCTTAGTTCCCTATGTAGTGGAGCAGACCAACCGGGGGGAGCGTTCCTACGATATTTTCTCCCGGCTGCTCAACGACCGCATTGTTTTCCTGGGCGAGGAGGTCAACGCCACCACGGCCAGCCTGGTGGTGGCCCAGCTGCTGTACCTGGAGGCCCAGGACCCCGATAAGGACATCCAATTCTACATCAACAGCCCCGGCGGCAGCGTCACCGACGGCATGGCCATCTACGACACGATGCAGTATATCAAGTGCGACGTGTCCACCATCTGCATCGGCATGGCCGCCAGCATGGGGGCCTTTCTGCTCTCCTCGGGGGCCAAAGGCAAGCGCATCGCCCTGCCCAACGCGGAGATCATGATCCACCAGCCCTCGGCGGGCACCCAGGGGCAGATCACCGACATGGCCATCCACCTCAAGCGGTTGGAGACCATTAAGAAGCGGATGAACCGCATCCTGGCCGACAACACCGGCAAGCCGCTGGAGGTGGTGACCGCCGACTGCGAGCGGGACAATTTCATGTCCGCCGAGGAGGCGAAGGAGTACGGCCTCATCGATCAGGTGATCTACCGGCGTTAAATGAATCCGGGGGAGCGGGGGTAGCGGATACGCCCGCTCCTCCTTCACGCATCCTTTGGACTGGGCGCGCCGCGCCCAGATCCCAGATTGAGGTAATGACATGGCAAAGAACGACGAACACCGTTCGGTCCGCTGTTCCTTCTGCGGCAAGCGGCAGGAGCAGGTGGCCCGCATCATCGCCGGCCCCGGGGCCTACATCTGCAACGAGTGCGTGCAGCTGTGCATGAGCATCCTGGACGAGGACTACGAGGCTGACGAGCCCCAGACCAGCCTGGATGTGCCCGACGTGATCCCCACGCCCCGGGAGATCCGGGAGATTCTGGATCAGTATATCATCGGCCAGGAGGAGGCCAAGGTGGCCCTCTCGGTGGCGGTATACAACCACTATAAGCGCATCTTCTACGTCGGCGGGGAGGATGTGGAGCTCCAGAAGAGCAACATTCTCCTCATCGGTCCCACGGGCAGCGGCAAGACCCTCTTCGCCCAGACCCTGGCCCGCATTCTGAAGGTGCCCTTCGCCATCGCCGACGCCACCACCCTGACCGAGGCCGGCTATGTGGGCGACGACGTGGAGAACATCCTCCTGCGCCTGGTCCAGGCCGCCGACTACGACATTGAGCTGGCCGAGCGGGGCATCATCTATGTGGACGAGATCGACAAGATCGCCCGCAAGAGCGAGAACACCTCCATCACCCGGGACGTGTCGGGCGAGGGGGTGCAGCAGGCCCTGCTGAAGATTTTGGAGGGCACGGTGGCCAACGTCCCGCCCCAGGGCGGGCGCAAGCACCCCCACCAGGAGTTCATCCAGATCGACACCAAGAACATCCTCTTTATCTGCGGCGGCGCGTTTGACGGCATCGAGAAGATCATTGAGCGCCGTCTGGACAAGAAGAGCATCGGCTTTGGGGCCGACATCCGCACCAAGGCCGAGCAGGATACCGCCGCCATCTACAAGGAAGTGCAGCCCCACGACCTGCTGAAATACGGCATTATCCCTGAGCTGGTGGGCCGTCTGCCGGTCATCACGGCGCTGAAGGCCCTGGACAAGGGACAGCTGGTCCAGATCCTCACCGAGCCCAGGAACGCCCTGGTCAAGCAGTACCAGAAGCTCCTGGAGTACGACCAGGTGGACCTGGAGTTCCAGCCGGAGGCGCTGGAGGCCGCCGCGGACAAGGCCATTGAGCGGGGCATTGGCGCCCGCGGCCTGCGGGCGGTGCTGGAGGAGGTCATGACTCAGGTTATGTACGACGTGCCCTCCGACCCCACCATCTCCCGGGTGGTCATCACCCCGGAGAGCGTGCGGGACCATGTGCCCCCCAAGGTGGAGCACGACTCCTCGCGGACCGAGCGGCCCCGGCTGGGCGGCGCTGCGCTGCGCGCCGAGCAGGGAGGAGCCCCCCTCCGCGGGAACGTATCCTGATTCCGAACATGGGCGGGGCGGGGCGGGTGGTTCGCCCCGCCCCGCCGCGTTACTCTGACTGCCGTGCGGGCGCGCCCGCCGGGTTCCGGAGGAAAGAAAGTATGACTGAGCAAGACAATCAGACCCCTGTCACCGCGATGCCGGTCCTGGCGCTGCGGGGCATGACGGTCTTTCCCAATATGCTGATTCACTTTGATGTGGGGCGGGACATCTCGGTGAAGGCTTTGGACGAGGCCATGACCAGCGGAAGCCCCATCTTCCTGGTGGCCCAGAAGGACCTCTCGGTGGAGGCCCCCAAGGAGGCCGATCTGTGCCGGGTGGGCACCATCTCCAATGTGCGGCAGATTCTCCGCCTGCCGGAAAACAATATGCGCGTAATGGTGGAGGGCTCCGCCCGGGGCCGGCTGAGCCGGCTGACCCAGCTGACCCCCTACCTGGCAGGCGAGGTGGAGGAGATCGCCTCGGAATCCTCCCTCCGCAATTCCGCCAAGACCGAGGCCCTCATCCGCCAGACCTATGAGCTCTTCGGGCGCTACATCGAGCTGGCCCCCAAGATGACCCCCGACATTCTCATGAATCTGCTCTCCAGCGAGGACCCGGGGTATATCGCCGACTACATTGCCCAGAACATCGTGATGCGCGCCGGGGACAAGCAGGCTATTTTGGAGGAGCTGCGGCCGGTGCGCCGGCTGGAGCGGCTCTACCAGCAGCTCAAGCGGGAGCTAGAGGTGCTGGAGCTGGAGCTGGACCTACAAAACCGGGTGCGGGACGGCCTGTCCCGGAACCAGCGGGACTATTTCCTGCGGGAGCAGCTCAAGGTCATCCAGCAGGAGCTGGGGGAAGACGGCGGCAGCGAGAACGAGTGCGCCGAGTACCGCGCCCGCATCGAGAAGGCCAAGCTCCCCGAGGAGGTCTCCCAAAAGCTCCTCAAGGAGGTGGGGCGGCTGGAGAAGCAGCCCTTCGGCTCGGCGGAGGCCACGGTGCTGCGCAACTACCTGGACGTGTGCCTGGAGCTGCCCTGGGGCAAGAAGACCCGGGAGCGCCTGGACGTGGCCGCCGCCCGAAAGGTGCTGGATGCGGACCACTACGGCCTGGACAAAGTAAAGGAGCGCATCCTGGAATTCCTGGCCGTCAAGCAGCTGGCCCCCCAGCTCCGGGGGCAGATTCTCTGCCTGGTGGGCCCGCCGGGCGTGGGCAAGACCTCCATCGCCGCCAGCGTGGCCAAGGCCCTGAACCGGAAAATGGCCCGCATCTCCCTGGGCGGCATCCACGACGAGGCGGAGATCCGCGGCCACCGCAAGACCTATATTGGGGCCATGCCCGGCCGGATCATCGCCGCCGTGCGCCAGGCGGGGAGTTCGAACCCTCTCCTGCTCCTGGACGAAATTGACAAGCTGGGCTCTGACCAGCGGGGGGACCCCTCCTCGGCCCTGCTGGAGGTGCTGGACGGGGAGCAGAACAGCACGTTCCGGGACCACTTTCTGGAGGTGCCCTACGACCTCTCGGACGTGCTCTTCATCACCACCGCCAACACCCTGGACACCATTCCCCGGCCCCTGCTGGACCGGATGGAGGTCATCGAGCTCTCCAGCTATACCGATGAGGAGAAGCTCCAGATCGCCAAGCGCCACCTGCTGCCCAAGGAGCTCAAGCGCCACGGTCTGAAGAAGAGCCAGCTCAAGCTCACCGACGGCGCCCTGCGGGAGATCATTACCGGCTACACCAGAGAGTCGGGGGTGCGTGTGCTGGAGCGGCAGCTGGGCACAGTGTGCCGCAAGGCGGCCATGCGCGTGGTCTCCGAGGGGGCCAAGGCGGTCCATGTCACCGGCGACAATCTGGAGGAATTCCTGGGCGTGCGCCGCTACCACCCCGAGCGCCTGCCCCGCACGGAGCAGATCGGCGTGGTCAACGGCCTGGCCTGGACCAGCGTGGGCGGCGAGATCCTGGAGGTGGAGGTCAACGTGGTCCCGGGCACCGGCAAGCTGGAGCTGACGGGCAATCTGGGCGACGTGATGAAGGAGAGCGCCCACGCGGCCTACTCCTATATCCGCAGCCGGGCCGAGCGCCTGGGCATTGAGGCGGATTTTTACCAGAAAAAGGACATCCACGTCCACTTCCCCGAGGGAGCCGTCCCCAAGGACGGGCCCTCGGCGGGCATCGCCATCACCACCGCCATGGTCTCCGCCCTGACCAACACCCCGGTCCGCCGGGAGCTGGCCATGACGGGGGAGGTGACCCTGCGGGGCCGGGTGCTGCCCATTGGCGGGCTGAAGGAGAAGACCATGGCCGCCCTGCGCAACGGGATCAAGACGGTCATCCTCCCCGCGGACAACGAGAAGGACCTGGAGGAGATCGACCAGACGGTCCGCGCCGCCCTCCACTTTATCCCGGTGGAGCATGTGGACGCGGTGCTGGCCCAGGCCCTGGGGCTGGACGTGACCCGGCCCGAGGAGCGTCCGGAGGTCTCCGGGGCGGAGCCTCCCGCCCGGCGGGGGGGCATCGGCCTCCAGCAGTAAGCGGGCCGGAGGGCCCGGAAGGAAAGGAAGGCGTTTATGCCCCTGAACTGGAACAAGGCGGAATTCGTCCGCTCGGCCGCCAAGGCCGCCGACTTCCCCCGGGACGCCCTGCCGCAGATCGTCTTTGCCGGGCGCTCCAACGTGGGCAAGTCCTCGGTGATCAACCGGCTGTTAGGGCGGAAGAATTTCGCCCGGGTGGGCAATTCCCCGGGAAAGACCACCCACATCAACTATTTTTGCATTGACTCCACCCTCTACCTGGTGGACCTGCCGGGCTATGGCTACGCCAAGGTCTCCCAGGCGGAGAAGGCCCGCTGGGGCCGCCTCATTGAGAGCTGGTTTGCCGACCCATCTCTCATGACCCTGGGGGTGCTTATCGTGGACGCCCGGCACAAGCCCACCGCCGACGACTGCACCATGGCGTCGTATTTTCAGCAGACGGGCCGCCCCTTTGCGGTGGTGGCGAATAAGCTGGACAAGCTCAAGAAGAGCGAGGTGGAGCCCAACCTGGCGCGCATCCGGGAGACTCTGGCGCTGGGGGAGGAGACGCCCCTCATCCCCTTTTCCGCCGAAAAGGGGGAGGGCAAGGAGGCCCTGGCCGCGCTGATTCTGGAACACGGGGAGGGATCGCGATGAAATACGTCCGTATCCTGCGGGCGGGGGAGCCGGTCTGGGGCATCCTGGCGGGGGAGACGGTGCGCACTCTGGCCGCGCCGCCCTATGAGGGCATCCTCCTGGACGGGGAGAGCCTGCCCCTGAGCCGGTGCCGCCTGCTGGCCCCCTGCGAGCCCAGCAAGATCGTCTGCGTGGGCAAGAACTACTATGACCACGCCATGGAGCTGGGGGGCAAGGCCCCCGACCGGCCCATCCTCTTCCTGAAGGGGCCCAACGCCCTCAACAACCCGGAGGGGGAGGTCCACGCCCCCGCCTTTGTGGAACGGCTGGACTACGAGGGGGAGCTGGCCCTGGTGGTCCGCCGCCGGGCCAAGGACGTGGCGGCGGAGGACTTTGCCGGCTACATCCTGGGCTATACCTGCCTCAACGACGTGACCGCCCGGGACGTCCAGTACGCCGACGGCCAGTGGACCCGGGGCAAGAATATGGACGGCTTTGCGCCGGTGGGCCCTCTGGTCACCGATGAGGTGGACGGCCGGGACCTGGCCATCGAGACCCGGCTCAACGGGCAAGTAGTCCAGCGCGCCCGCACGTCCCAGATGATGACCGGCTTGGGGGAGCTCTTCGCCTTTATCACGGCGGCCATGACCCTGGAGCCGGGGGACGTGGTGACCACCGGCACTCCGGCGGGCATTGGCGCCATGGTCCCCGGCGACACCGTAGAGGTGGAGGTGGCGGGCATCGGCATCCTGCGCACCCATGTGGTGTAGGAGAAACGGGCCGGAAAACCGGCTGGGGAGGACGACCCTTTGAACGCATTTGCCCATTTTTTTCATCAAATGAACTGGCAGGGGCTGCTCTATCTGCTTTTGCAGGTCTTTTCAGTGCTCCTGTGCCTGACGGTCCACGAGGCCTGCCACGGCTTTGCCGCTCTGGCGCTGGGGGACCCCACCGCCAAGCGCCAGCACCGCCTGTCCCTCAACCCTCTGCGGCACATCGACCCCTTTGGCGCGCTGATGATGCTGGTGGCGGGCTTCGGCTGGGCCAAGCCGGTGCCGGTGAATCCGGGGTACTTTAAAAACCCGAAGAGCGGCATGGCCATCACCGCCCTGGCGGGACCGGTGTCCAACTTTGTGCTGGCCTACCTGGCTCTGCTGGCCCGGGCGGTCCTGGCGGGACTGGGTTACCTGTGGCCGGCGAGCGCCCTGCTGCCCTGGGCGCTGGACTTCCTGCTGGTGACGGCCTACCTGAGCATCGGCCTGGGGATCTTCAATCTGATCCCCTTTCCGCCCCTGGACGGGTCCAAGGTGCTGGGCGCCTTTCTGCCCGACCGGGCCTATTACACCCTTCTGCGTTACGAGCGCTACGGCATGATCCTGCTGATCCTCGTGCTGTGGAGCGGGGTTCTGGACGGGCCGCTGACCCTGGCCCGGGATGGGGTGTTCGACGTGCTCTTCCAGGCCTCTAGCTTCCCCTACTACCTCATCGCCCACGCGATCATCGGGTAAAGGGGGGCGGGGATGGACAGCCCGATCTACCACCTGGAGAAGGTGGTCAAGGCCCGCGCAGAGGAGCGGGAGGATTTTGACGGCCCGCTGGACCTGATCTTGCACCTGTTAAGCAAGAACAAAATGGAGATCAAGGATATCCAGATCTCCCTGATCTTGGAGCAGTACATAGCCTGGATGGACCGCCGGCGGGAGTTGGACCTGGATGTGGCCAGCGAGTTTGCCGCCATGGCGGCCCAGCTGATGTTCATCAAGAGCCGGATGCTGCTCTCCATCCGGGACGAGGAGGCTCTCTCCGAGATGGAGCAGCTCATCGCCTCCCTGGAGGAACACCAGCGGCGGGAGAGCTATGCCCGGGTGCGCGCGGTGCTGCCCGCGCTGGGAGAGCGCTTTCTGGTGGGCCGGGACTACCTGGTCAAGACGCCGGAGCCCCTGCCCGCTCAGAGCTATGCCTATACCCACAGCGCCGGAGAACTCAAGCGGGCGGTGCTCTCTGTCCTGGCCCGGAGCGAGGGCCGCCTGCCCCCGCCCATGGCCGCCTTTGAGGGCATTGTGGGCCGGGAGCCCTACCCAGTGGCCGACAAGGCCGCCGAGCTTCTCCGCCGCCTGGCGGCGGGAGGCGTGACCCGCTTCCGGGCCCTGTTCCGGGGAAACCGGAGCCGCTCGGAGATCGTGGCCACCTTTCTGGCGGTACTGGAGCTGTGCAAGGCCCGGCGGGTGCTCCTCTCGGGGGACCAGAGCGAGTGCACCGTCACTGCGGTGGAGGGAGAGCCTGCCCGGGCGCCGGAGGACCGGGCCGCCGGATAGTGCCCGGAAAAGGAAAGGAGGAGACGCCCTTGGACGCGCCAAACGAGCTGGAGTCGGCCATTGAGGCCATTCTCTTCGCCGCCGGGGACCCGGTCGGGGTGGAGCGCCTCTGCCTGGCCCTGGACCTGGACCGGGTGTCGGTGGACGGCGCCTGCCGCCGCCTGGCCGACCGCTACCGCTATGAGCGCCGGGGCATCCGCCTGGTGCGCCTGGGCACGGCCTATCAGCTCTGCTCTGCGCCGGAGCATGCCGGGGTGGTTCGCCGGGCGCTGGAGAGCCGCCGCCCCGCCCGCCTGTCCCAGACCGCCCTGGAGGTGCTGGCGGTGGTGGCCTATTTCCAGCCCATTACCCGGGCCTATATCGACCAGATCCGGGGGGTGGACAGCGCCTACACCGTGGGCATCCTCCAGGACCGGGGGCTTATTGAGGAGTGCGGCCGCCTGAATGTGCCCGGCCGCCCCATCCAGTACCGTACCACCCAGGACTTCCTGCGCACCTTTGCACTCAACAGCCTGGAGGACCTGCCCGAGCTGCCCAGTGTCTCGGCCGAGGAGGAGCGCACGGGCGCGGCCATCCAGGCCCGCCTGGAGGAGCTCCGCACGGCGGAGGAGGGGTCATGAGCCCCGCTCTGGCGGCGCTGCTGGCTGTCCTGGCAGCGCTCTTCCTCCTCTCCCGGCTGCGGCTGGGCGGGGAGGCCGCCTGCCGCGCCGGGGCGTTCTCCGCCCGGATCCGGGTGGGGCCGGTGCGCCTGGAGGTCTATCCCCGCAAGCGGAAGAATAAGACCGCCCAGGCCCCTCCTAAGCCCCGGCAAGGGCCAAAGCGCCGGAGCGGCCGTCCCAGGCGCCCCTTGGGGCGCGCCTGGAGCAGCTGCAAGCGCTGCTGCCCCTGCTCCTCCAGGCCGCCGGGCGGCTGAAGCGGGCGATTCGGATGGACGTTTTGGAGCTGGACTTTGTGGCCGGCGGGGAGGACCCCGGGGACGCCGCGCTGCTCTATGGACGCGTCAATGCCCTTTTAGGTATGACCTTGCCCCTTTTGGAGCATCATGTTCAGGTGAAAGACCGCCGCATCCATACGGCGGTGGATTTCCAGGCGGAGGCCGTTCAAATCTCCTTTCGGGCGGCGGTCTCCCTGACGCAGGGCCAGCTCTTGGCCCTGGGCGTGTGGTTTTTGATCGCGCTGGCGCGGCGCCCCCGGCGGGACGTTTCGCCGGCCCCATCCAAACAGAAAGAGGCGGTAAACGATGGAAAAGGAACATAGCAATCCAGTCAGCGGCCTGATGGGCGAGACCATGGACAAGATCCGCGAGATGGTGGACGTGAACACTGTGGTGGGGGACCCCATCCAGGCGGGCGGCGTCACCATCCTGCCCATCTCCAAGGTGAGCGTGGGCTTTGCCTCCGGGGGCACCGACCTGGATCTGAAGAAGCAGGAGAAGAGCGGCAACACGGCCTTCGGCGGCGCCGGCGGTGCCAGTGTGAAGGTGACCCCGGTGGCCTTCCTGGTGGTAAAGGAGGACAATGTGCGCCTGCTGCCGCTGGCTCTGCCCGCCGCCGGGGCGGCCGACCGCCTGGTGGAGCTGCTGCCCGACGTTTTGGACCGGGTAAACGAGTTCCTGGACCGCCGCCGGACCGGGGACGCGGACGGCCCGGAGCCGGCGGGAGAGCGCGGCGAGGCATAAAAGGCCTCTTCGATGGGGATACTGCCCTTATCCTTGAAGTTGGATAAGGGGGATGGGGTATGAAGCGGATGTGCGCGCTGCTGCTGGCCGTTCTGGCGCTGGGAGGCGCAGCCCGGGCGGCGGGGCCCTCGGTTTCGGCCCGCTCGGCCATTTTGGTGGATGGGGACTCAGGGCGGGTGCTCTGGGCCCACAACGCCGGAGAGCGGCTCCCCATCGCCAGCACCACCAAGCTGATGACCGCCCTGGTGGCCCTGGAGAGCGGCGTGCCTCTGGACGAACCCATCGAGATCCAGGCCGCCTGGACGGGAATCGAGGGCTCCTCCCTCTATCTCAGGGCGGGGGAGGAGCTCACTCTGGAGGAGCTTTTGTACGGGGTGCTCCTGGTCTCGGGGAACGACGCGGCCACGGCGGTGGCCGGGGCCTGCGCCGGGGACGTGGCCGCCTTTGTGGAGCGGATGAACCAAAAGGCGGCTGAGCTGGGGATGGCGGACACCCATTTCACAACCCCCAGCGGCCTGGAGGACGCGGGCAATTACTCCACCGCCGCCGACATGGCGGTGCTGGCCCGGGCCTTTCTGGAGAAGGAGACTCTGGTGGAGATGGCCTCCACCAAGACCATCACCCTGGCCGGGCGCAGCCTGGTCAACCACAATAAGCTCCTCTGGCGGTACGAGGGCTGCCTGGGCCTGAAGACGGGCTATACCCAGGCGGCCGGGCGGACCCTGGTCTCGGCGGCCCGGCGGGAGGGAGAGACCCTCATTGCCGTAACCCTCAACGACCGGGACGACTGGGCCGACCACGCCGCCCTGCTGGACTACGGTTTTTCCGGCTGGACCGCCCAGACCCTGGTCCGCGCCGGGCAGGAGGTGGGCCGGGTGCCGGTATCGGGGAGCCTCATCCCCGTTCTCCCGGCGGCGGCGGCCGAGACGGTGACCTACCCGCTGGCCCCGGGGGAGAAGGTCCGCGTGGAGCTGGAGCTTCCGGCGGCGGCCCAGGCCCCGCTGGCGGCCGGGGAACCGGCGGGCCGGATGGCCTTCTATCTGGGAGAGCAGCGGGTGGGGGAGACCGACCTGCTCTGGGCGGGGAGCGCCCGGGACGACCGGGCCGGTGCGCGCCCGTGGTACGGCTGGCTGGAGGACCTCTGGCTGGGCCTGGCGTAAGAAGGGGGGAGGAGCGGGATGGACGGGAACGGAGGGGTCATCGACGGCGGCCGGCCCTATGACTGGGGGCGGGCCTCGGGGGCCTATGCCCGGTACCGGGACATCTATCCGCCGGAGTTTTACCAGGTTCTGCTGGAGCGGGGGCTGTGCACGGCGGGCCAGCGGGTGCTGGATGTGGGCACGGGGACCGGGGTGCTTCCCCGGGCGCTGTACGCCCACGGGGCCCGGTTCACCGGAACCGATCCCGCCCCGGAGCAGATCGCCCAGGCCCGCCGCCTGGCGGCGGAGGCCGGGATGGATATCCCCTTTTTTTGCCAGAAGGCGGAGGAGAGCGGCTTCCCGCCGGGGTCCTTTCAGGTGGTGACCGCCTGTCAGTGCTTCTGCTACTTTGACCACCACAGGGCGGCCCCCCGGCTGCGCCGGGTGTTGGAACCGGGGGGATTCCTGGCGCTGCTCTACCTGGCGTGGCTCCCGGAGGAAGACCCCATCGCTGCGGCCAGCGAGGCGCTGGTGCTCCGGTACAACCCCCATTGGACGGGGCGGGGGGAGCGCCGGCGGCCCATTCCGGTGCCGCAGGTCTATTTCCGCTTCTTTGAGGAAGTGGAGAGCTTGGTTTTCGACCTGGCGGTCCCCTTTACCCGGGAGAGCTGGAATGGCCGGATGCACGCCTGCCGGGGAGTGGGCGCCTCTCTGAGCCCGGCGGAAGAGGCGGCCTTCGACCGGGAGCACCGGGCTCTGCTGGAGGAGCTGGCGCCGCCGGCGTTTTCCATCCGGCACTACGGGGCCCTGCGCCTGCTGCGGGCCCGGGCACACTAGGGACAAGGAGGGCGGCGGCGTGGAAGAGCGGCTGCAAAAGATTCTCTCGGCGGCGGGGGTGGCCTCCCGGCGGAGCGCGGAGGGGTACATAGAGGCCGGCCGGGTGACGGTGAACGGCCGCCGGGCCGCCCTGGGGGAGAAGGCCGACCCGGACCGGGACGACATCCGGGTGGACGGGCGGCCCCTGCGCCCGCCGGAGCGGCGGACCTACCTGATGCGCCACAAGCCCCGGGGCTTCGTGACCACCCTCTCGGACGAAAAGGGACGGCGCACGGTGGCGGAGCTGGTGGCGGGCTGCGGAGCCCGGGTGTGGCCGGTGGGCCGGCTGGACCTGGACTCGGAGGGCCTGCTGCTGATGACCGACGACGGCGCGCTGACCCAGAAGCTCCTCCACCCCAGCCACGAGGTGGAGAAGGAATACCATGTCCGGGTGACGGGCGATGCGGAGCGGGGGGTCCCCCTGCTCCGGGGCCGCATGGAGCTGGACGGGGTGCTCCTTCGCCCGGCCAAGGTGGCGGTGCTGGGCCGGGAGGGCCGGGAGACCCTCCTCTCGGTGGTCATCCACGAGGGACGCAACCGCCAGGTGCGGCGCATGTGCGCCCTGGCCGGGCTGGGGGTGCGCCGGCTGTGCCGGGTGCGGGAGGGGCCCGTTGCGCTGGGCGCGCTGCCCCCGGGCCGCTGGCGGCCGCTGACGGCCGGAGAGCTGTCTGCCCTTAAGTCCCTTTAAGACAAATTACGCAAATCCTGCAAAGCCCTCTTGCAATTCCGGGCAGATACGGATATGATATAGAGGATGAATATTCTGCCCATTCCCGGGCGGAAAGACAGGAGGCCCGGCCCATGCCGAAAGATATTTTGTCTGTCATCCAGGCAAATATGAATACATTTTCAAAGGGACAAAAGCTGATCGCCCGCTTTATTTTGGAATCTTATGACAAAGCGGCCTTCGTGACAGCCAGCCGGCTGGGCAAGACGGTGCAGGTGAGCGAGTCCACCGTGGTCCGCTTCGCCGCCGAGCTGGGCTACGACGGTTATCCCGCGATGCAGAAGGCGTTGCAGGAGATGATCCGCAACAAGCTCACCTCTATCCAGCGCATTGAGGTCTCCAACGACCGCATCGGTAATCAGGATGTGCTCTCCATGGTCATGCAGAGCGATATGGAGAAGATCCGCCTGAGCCTGGAGGAGGTGGACCGGGAGCAGTTCCAGCACGCAGTGGACGCCCTGGTCTCGGCCCGGCGGATCTACATCCTGGGGGTGCGCTCGGCCACCGCTTTGGCCAGCTTCCTGGGTTTTTACTTCAACCTGATCTTTGAAAATGTGGTGCTCATGCATACCACTTCGGTCAGCGAGGTCTTCGAGCAGATGCTCCACATCGGCCCCGAGGACGTGATCATCGGCATCAGCTTCCCCCGCTACTCCAGCCGCACGGTGAAGGCCATGCGCTTTGCCCGGGACCGGGGGGCCTGCGTGGTGGCCCTCACCGACAGCGAGGCATCCCCTTTGGCCCCCATCGCCACCTACACCCTCATGGCCAAGAGCGATATGGCCTCCTTTGTGGATTCCCTGGTGGCCCCGCTGAGTTTGGTCAACGCCCTGATCGTGGCCATCGGCCGGAAGAAAAACAGCGACCTGTCCCGCACCTTTGGCATGCTGGAGCAGATCTGGTCGGAGTATCAGGTCTATGAGAACCCGGAATCCAGCCCGGGCATGGTATAATGAATGGGGGAGGAAACAGGTTGACCGACGTGTTGGTGGTGGGCGGCGGAGCGGCCGGGATGATGGCCGCCCTGGCCGCCGCGGAGCGGGGGCGGGCGGTGACTCTGCTGGAGCGCAACGCCAAGGTGGGGCGCAAGCTCTACATCACGGGGAAGGGCCGGTGCAATGTGACCAACGACTGCCCGGCGGCGGAGGTGCTGCAAAACGTCCCCCGCAACCCGAAATTTCTCATGAGCGCCGTCACGCGCTTCCCGCCGGAGGCCGTGAAGGCGTTTTTTGAGGGCCTGGGCGTGCCGCTGAAAACGGAGCGGGGCGGCCGGGTTTT
>CALXCU010000092.1 GCA_944386885.1 uncultured Oscillospiraceae bacterium
CGTTCCCATTCCGAACACGGAAGTTAAGCTCACCTGCGCCGAAGATACTTGTCTGGAGACGGACCGGAAAAATAGGTAGTGCCAACACGAGAACGGACAGTTTCGGCTGTCCGTTCTTCTTTTATACGATAGTATCTTCTAAAATTGATGAAGTTAGGAGGAGAGCTGCGATGATTCTGGATTTCGGGAAGATGGAGATCACCAGGTTGGAGCATTTTAGAGGCGGGGAGAAGAGCGTGCAGGCTCAGATGCATGTGGACGAGCTCAACCGCATCATGCGGGGGACGCTGGAGCCAGGTGCCTCAATCGGCCTGCACACCCACGAGAGCAACAGTGAAATCATCTACATCCTGGAGGGCGATGGAGTCGTGCTCTATGACGGGGCTTATGAGGACATCCATGCCGGCCAGTGTCACTATTGCCCCAAGGGCCATGCTCACAGCTTGATGAATCGCAGCCAGACGGATTTGGTGTTCTTTGCAGTTGTCCCCAATCAATGAACAAACCGTGAAGAAAACGGCCCCTGCGGATTTTTCCGCAGGGGCCGTTCTCATTTTCAGCGCACTTCCGGCGCGTAACCGTATTTTTGGATTTGACGGCGCATCCAATTGTTGCGCAGATAGTAGATAATAAAAAGGATGGAAGTGAGCACCCAGGTGATGGGATAGCTGAGGAGGACCGTCTCCAGCGTATTGTGGAATGGGAGGACCAGGAAAACCCATGCCACCCGCAACACGCACACACCGCCGCAAGTGAGCAACATAGGCTTGATGGAGTCGCCGGTGCTCCGAATCGCGGCCGAAAAGATTTCAATAAAAATGAATGTGATGTAGAAAGGGCACATATGCCAGAGAATGCGGCTTCCGATGGACAGCACTTCCGGGTCGCCGTTAAAGATGCGCAGCAGGGGCTGAGACACCAGACAGTATAGGACGCTCATCAGCACTGTCGTAACCGCCAGCATACCCAGGCTCACCCGAACGCCACTGCGGACCCGCCCATATTTCTGGGCGCCGAAGTTTTGCCCGGCAAACGTGGTCAGCGCTACACCGAAGGCGGAGGAAATCATCCAATAGAAGGCGTCCAGCTTGCCGAAGGCAGTCCAAGCGGCCATCGTATTGGTGCCGAAGCTGTTGATGCAGGACTGGATAAAGAGGTTGGAGAGGCTGTACATGTCGCTCTGCAAACCGGTGGGGAGGCCGATTTTCAGCAGGTCCCGTAAAACATCTCCGTGGAAACGGATTTCCCGCCACTCCAGACAGAAGATAGAACCTGGATGCCGGAGCGTAATCGCCACCAGCACGGCACTGACCACCTGGGAGATCACGGTGGCCAAGGCCGCGCCCATCACGTCCCAGTGAAAGACGACCACAAAGAGCAGGTCCAATACAATGTTGGTCATACACGCGGCGACCAGGAAGTAGAGGGGCCGGCGGGTGTCGCCCACTGCCCGGAGCACACTGGAACCAACGTTGTAGAGAAAAGAGGCCACCGAACCCAGGAAATAGACCCGCAGATAGGTGAGGGCATATCCCATCACGTCCTCCGGCGTGCCCATAGCCACCAGGATGGGCTGGGAGAGAAGGATGCCCACGGCCATCACCCCAACGCCAGCGGCCAGTGCCAAGGCCACCGAAGTGTGGACCGTCCGGCGCACAGCGTCCAGCTCCCGGGCGCCGTAGTGCTGGGCCACAATGACTGTAGCACCAGAGGAGAGGCCCACAAACAGGTTGACCAGCAGGTTGATAAAGATCGCGGTAGGGCCGCCCACGGCGGCCAAAGCGGCTTTTCCCACAAAATTGCCCACAATGATGGCATCTACCGTATTATAGAGCTGCTGGAAAAACGTGCCTAGCAGGATGGGGAAAAAGAAACTCAGCAGCGGCTTCCAGACCGCGCCCTCCGTAACAGAACTGCGCAAGGGAAACCCTCCCTTTCCAAATGATTCGGCGCCTGCGTTTGGTGCAAGTGCAAGGATAATCCAAAAGGGACGGGAAGTCAAGCGTTGACAGAGGCCCGGTCGAAATTTAAAATAAAAGACAGACATGCACTGTGGGAAAGGATGAGAATTGTGGACTGGAAGCTGCTGCGGAGCGCCCTGCGGGGGATATCCGCCTATCAGAAGCTGCTGGACGCGCCGGAACCGGCGTTGGCGCTGGACCTGCTGGACGCGCTGCACCGTGGAGCGGGAGAGGAGGCGCTCGCGTGCTATACCCGCCTCTTTTACACTCTGGAGGAGGGGGGACACGGGAGCTTGGGGGCCTGGCTTTGGGACGCGCTGCGTTACCAGGAGTCCCCCTATGCCCGGATGGTGGAGGAGGGGCGGGAGGACGCTGCCCTCGCCTCCGCTGCGGCCAGGGATGTGGAGACCTTCTCCGCACTGGCTGCCCTGGACTGCGGCGCGCTGGTGGAGGAGATGGCCGGGCTGCTGCCGGCGGAGTACGCCGGAGTGTGCGCCGGCCTGCCCCGGTGGGAGAACGCAGCCCCCTTCGATTTTGAGGGGCTCACCGCCTTCTACCGCACCCACGGCGGGGGCCTCTTTGCCCAGTACCGGGCCTTCCTCTGGGAGGGCGGGATGCTGCGCCCAGTGGCCGACCCGGACAGCCCCCGCCCCGAGGAGATGCTGGGCTACCGGCGGCAGCGAGAACAGGTGGAGGCCAACACCCGGGCCCTGCTGGAGGGCCGGGCGGTGAACAATGTACTGCTCTACGGGGAGAGCGGCACCGGCAAGTCGGCCACCGTCAAATCCCTGCTCTCCCTGCCCGGATTTGAGGACCTGCGCCTCATTGAAGTGCAAAAAGAGGAGCTCTCCGGCCTGCCGCGCCTGATCCGTCAGCTCTCCGGCCGGAGGGCCAAGTTCATCCTCTTCATTGACGACTTGGCCTTTGACCAGGATGACCGGACTTACTCGGCGCTGAAGACCATCCTGGAGGGCGGCCTGGAAAAGCGGCCGGCCAACGTGGCCATCTACGCCACCTCCAACCGGCGGCATTTGGTGCGCCAGACCTTCAGCGACCGGGCCGGAGACGAGGTAGACGCCTTTGAGACCATTCAGGAGAAGACCTCCCTGGCCGAGCGCTTCGGCCTGCGCATCCCCTACCTCTCCATGACCAAGCCGGAATATCTGGATATGGTGGAAGCCATGGCCGCCCAGGCGGGAATCACGATGGAGCGGGAGGCCCTCCGTGCGGAGGCAGTCAAATGGGAGATGCACCATCCCGGGCGCACCCCCCGCATTGTGCGGCAGTTTATTGCCAGCCTCAGTGTGTAGTAGCGTGTAGTGGGGCGTGGAAACGGCGCGGCCTTTTCCAGGCCGCGCCGTTTTGCATGTACTCAGCCGAGCGCTACATCCAATACCATCATCACCAGGAAGCCCCCCAGCACCCCCAGGGTGCCGATGTTGGAGTGCTCCCCCAGGTGCGCCTCGGGGATAAGTTCCTCCACGACCACATAGATCATAGCGCCCGCGGCAAAGGAGAGGAGCCAGGGCATAAAGGGGGAGACCGTCCCGGCAATGAGGACTGCGCACACACCAAAGATGGGCTCCACCAGGCCGGAGAGGCTCCCGCATAAGAACGCCTTCCACCGGGGCATGCCCTCTTCCCGCAGGGGAATGGACACGGCCGCCCCCTCGGGAAAGTTTTGAATGCCGATGCCCACAGCCAGAGCCATGGCGGCGGCATAGAGTGCGCCGTCGTGGCCGTGCTGGGCGGCCAGGGCAAAAGAGAGGCCCACCGCCATGCCCTCCGGAATGTTGTGGAGCGTGACGGCAAAGACCAGCAGGGTGGTCCGCCGGAGGCGGGAGGGCGTCCCCTCCGGAGCAGCGGAGCCGGGGTGCAGGTGGGGGAGCAGGCTGTCCAGGGCCAGCAGGAACAGCGCACCCAGAGCAAAACCCCCTGCGGCGGGGATCCAGCCGGCCATCCCGGCGGCCTCGGCCTCCTCAATGGCGGGGAGAAGCAGGGAAAATACCGACGCGGCGATCATCACGCCGGCGGCAAACCCCAAGCAGAGCCGCTGGGCGGTGCGGGTCCCCTTCCCCCGCAGGAGAAAGACCATGGCGGCGCCCAGGGTGGTCATGAGAAAAGGAAAGCCCGTGCCGGTCAGGGCCCAGAGCAGGACGCGGGACATACAATCACTCCTTGTAGTTATCTTATGCTAACCACAAGAGTATAGCAAATCCGGCCCGGAAAATCAACCTCCGGCGGCGTGGATATGATCCTTCAATTTCTGGAAGGTCTCAGCGCTCATGTCGTGTTCCAGGCGGCAGGCGTCGGCCGCGGCCACCTCCGGGGTGACCCCAAGGCGGACGAGCCATTGGGTGAGAAGCTGGTGCCGCTCGTAAATGCGCGCGGCAATCTCATAGCCGGAGGGAGTGAGCTCGATAAAGCCGTCCCGGTCCATGGTGATATACCCATTTTCCCGCAGCAGGCTCATGGCCCGGCTGACACTGGGCTTGGAGAAGTCCATATGGCGCACGATGTCGATGGAGCGCACAGCGCCCTTCTCTTCCTTGACCATCAAAATGGCCTCCAAATAGTTCTCCGCCGATTCGTGTATTTTCATAGGGCCCTCCTGTCGGTTTCGACCAAATAAAATGCCAATTGTAATATTATATTTTAGCATAAAGGCCGGGAGTATACAAGGGCCGGGAAAAATTTGTCCGGAGGGATTGACACAGTGAGTTAGTCGTGGTAAACTAACGCTGTTCAAGGGGTTAGTAAAAGCTAACCCTTTCTTCCCTAATAGGAGTTAGCGTTTTCTAACTAAATCAATAAGGATGGGAGCGTAATGTCTATGCCGCTGACAATGGCGCAGCCCGGGGTAGAGGAGACCATTAAAAAGGTGGGCGGAAAGGACGAGATCCGCCGCCATCTGGAGAGCCTCGGCTTCGTGGAGGGGACCCCGGTGACGGTGGTTTCCCGGCTGGGGGGAAACCTCATCGTACATGTCAAGGACGCGCGGGTGGCGCTGAGCGTGGGTATGGCCAACCGCATCATGGTGTAAGCGCCCCGGGCCCCACGGCCAGTGGAGCGAGATGGGTGTGTTTTTTCGGAAGGAGGAAGCAGCGATGAATACCTTGAAGGATGTCAAGTGCGGGCAGACCGTCCGGGTCGCCAAGCTGACAGGAGAGGGCGCCCTGCGCCGGCGCATCATGGACATGGGCCTGACGAAGGGCACCACAGTCTATGTGCGCAAGGTGGCCCCTCTGGGCGACCCGGTGGAGATCACCGTGCGCGGTTATGAACTGTCCATCCGCAAGGGCGACGCGGAGAATATCCTGGTGGAGTGAGTTCCACCGGCTCAACGGCTTTTAAGGACGGAATGGTTCCAAACCAGAGGAGGAAGGAAACATGGCTATCAAAATTGCCCTTGCCGGCAATCCAAACTGCGGCAAGACGACGATGTTCAACGCCCTGACGGGCGCGAACCAGTTCGTGGGAAACTGGCCCGGCGTAACGGTGGAGAAGAAAGAGGGCAGGCTCAAGGGCCGCAAAGACGTGGCCATTATGGATCTGCCCGGCATCTACTCCCTCTCACCCTACACACTGGAAGAGGTGGTGGCGCGCAACTACCTCATCCATGAGAGGCCCGACGCGATTCTGAACCTGGTGGACGCCACCAATATTGAGCGCAACCTGTACCTGACCACCCAGCTGCTGGAGCTGGGGATTCCCGTGGTCATTGCGCTGAACATGATCGACGTGGTGCGCAAAAACGGCGACAAGATCGACGTACAGAAGCTCTCGGCCGCCCTGGGCTGCCCGGTGGTGGAGACCTCGGCCATCAAGGGCGAGGGCTGCGTGGCCGCCGCCGAGAAGGCCGCGGAGCTGGCCGCCCAGGGGAAGCACTTCGCCCGGCAGCACACCTTTGCCGGCCGGGTGGAGAAGGTCCTGGACGAAATTGAGGCCCTGATCGCCGGCCGGGTGCCCGAGGAAAACGCCCGCTGGTATGCGGTCAAGCTCTTCGAGCGGGACGAGAAAGTGCTGGAGGAGCTGACCCTGGACCGGAACAGCGGCGTGGGCGCTGAGCTGGAAACGCTCATCAGCGGCTGCGAGACGGAGCTGGACGACGACAGCGAGTCCATCATCACCAACGAGCGCTACGCATACATCTCCAAGCTCATGGACCGGTGCGTGAAGAAGAGCAAAAAGGGCCTGTCCACCTCGGACAAGATCGACCGCATCGTCACCAACCGTATCCTGGCCCTGCCCATTTTTGTGGTGGTCATGTTTGTCATCTATGCCATCGCTATGGGCGGCTATCCCTTTTCCATCGGCACCATAGGCACCGACTGGGCCAACGATGTGCTCTTCGGCGAGTGGGTGCCCGGCTTCTTTGACAGCTTCCTGCTGAGCGCCTCCGGCGACCCCGTGGTTCCCGCGTGGATGTACGGCGTGATCCAGGACGGCATCGTGGCCGGTGTGGGCGCGGTGCTGGGGTTTGTGCCCCAGATCCTGGTGCTCTGCTTCCTGCTGGCCGTCCTGGAGGACGTGGGGTACATGGCCCGCATTGCCTTCATCATGGACCGGATCTTCCGCCGCTTCGGCCTGTCCGGAAAGAGCTTTATCCCCCTGCTGGTGGCCACCGGCTGCGGCGTGCCCGGCATTTTGGCCACCCGGACCATTGAGCAGGACCGGGACCGGAAGATGACCATCATGACCACCGGTTTCATCCCCTGCGGCGCCAAGATCCCCATCATTGGCCTCTTCGCCGGGGCGGTCTTCGGCGAGTCCCCCTGGGTGGCCACCTCTGCCTTTTTCATCGGCATTGCCGCCGTGGTCATCTCGGGCATTATTCTGAAAAAGTTCAAGGCCTTTGCCGGCGAGCCCGCCCCCTTCGTCATGGAGCTGCCCGCCTACCACGCCCCCACCCTCCTCAATGTGCTCCGGGCCACCTGGGAGCGGGGCTGGGCCTTTATCAAGCGGGCCGGCACGGTGATCCTCATCAGCACCATCATCCTCTGGTTCCTCCAGGGCTACGGCTTTGTGGACGGTGTGTTCCAGGCGGTGGAGGACAATAACCAGTCCCTGCTGGCCGTCATCGGGAACGCCATTGCCTGGATCTTCTACCCCCTGGGCTGGATGGGCGACATGGCCTGGAAGGCCGCCGTGGCCACCATTACCGGCCTCATTGCCAAGGAGGAAGTGGTCAACACCTTTGGCGTGCTCTACAATTACGCCGGAGACATCGACCTGATGGACGACAGCTCCCCCATCTGGGCCCTGGTGGCCGCCGACTTCGGCCCCATCCGCGCCTACTCCTTTATGATTTTCAACCTGCTCTGCGCCCCCTGCTTTGCCGCCATGGGCGCCATCAAGCGGGAGATGAACAACACCAAATGGACCCTGGCCGCCATCGGCTATATGTGCGCGTTCGCCTATATCTGGGCTATGATCGTCTATCAGATCGGCGGCCTGATCACTGGCGAGGCCACCTTCGGCGTGTTCACCGTGGTTGCCATTGCCTGCCTGGCGGGCATGATCTACCTGCTCTTCCGCAAGGGCTATCAGGGCGAGAGCCATCGCCTGCGGGCGGTGGACGCCGTCCGGGCGTAAAAGAAGAACAGGCACAGACTTGGAAAGGAGGCCTGGGTGATGCCTGAGCTGAACATACAGACCAGTGTGGTGGGCGTGATCCTGCTGGCCGTTGTGACCCTGGCCATCCGCTCCGTCATCCGGCAGCACCGCCGGGGCGGCTGTTCCGGCTGCTCCTGTGGATGCGAAGGGTGCGGCGGCAGCTGCGGCTGCGGCGGACATGCGGAACCCTCCCAAAAAGCATAGGACCCCAAGGCCCCCGACTCTGTCAAGAGCCGGGGGCCTTTTCCGTGGGGCGGAAAGCTTAAGCGCTGCGGCGGGGGAGTTCGTCTGTTCCGGGGACGGGGCGGACGGCCGCCGGATCCACGGGGAGGACCACGGTGATCCGGGTGCCCACCCCCACCCAGGAGGAGACTTCAAACCAGCCCCCGTGGCGCTCCACAATCCACTTGGCGATGGCCAGGCCCAGACCGGTGCCGCCGGTCTGACGGGCCCGGCTCTCGTCGGTGCGGAAAAAGCGGTCAAAGATATGGGGCAGGGAGGCCACGTCGATGCCCTGGCCCTCATCCTGCACCGAGAGCAGGGCGTGGACCCCATCCCGCCGGGCGGAGAGGGTAATGCGCCCCCCGGCGGGGGTGTATTTGATGGCGTTGTCCACCAAAATGCGCAGAGCCTGCTTGATGAGGCCTACGTCGGCCCGGACGGGGACCTTTTCCCCCAGCCGGGCGGAGAAGGCGTGGGTCTGGTCGATCATCTCGGTCTCCTTGAAGACCTCGGCGGCCAGGCTGGACAGGTCCAGGGGTTCCATCTCGATGTGCATGGAGTCGTTGTCTCCCCGGGCCAGGAAGAGCAGCTGCTCCACCAGTTCCTTCATGGAGTCAGCCTCCCCGCGGATGGCGTCAATGGCCTCCTGCCGGGTCTCCGGGTCGTCCTTGCCCCAGCGGTTGAGGAGGTTGGCATACCCCTGGATGACGGCGATGGGGGTGCGCAGCTCATGGCTGGCGTCGGAGACGAAGCGCATCTGGGAGCGGTAGGCGGCGTTAATCCGGTCCAGCATGGCGTTGATGGCGGCGGCCAGGGCCTGGAGCTCCTTCTGGGTGCCGGGCACCGAGATGCGCTGGTCCAGGTGGGTGGCGTTGATCTGGTCCAGTTTTACGGCCAGGGCTTTGAGCTCCTCAGGGGACATGGCGTTCCCGCTGCCCAGGCGGCTGGCGGCGGCGGCCAGCTCCTGAATGGGCTTGAGGGTCTTTTTGATGGTTCCGGCGTTCTGAAAGAGGTTGCACAGCAGGGACAGGGCTTGGCACACCAGCAGCACCCGCAGGGCCAGGCTGAGCACCGTGACCGGCCCCTGGATATCCAGGGAAATGGCGTAGGGCGTGCCCGAGGAGCTCACCAGTTCCACGGTGTATACCGCCCGGGTGACCTGGGGATTCGAGACTCCGGCGAAGCCCCCGTGCAGATCCAGCGTGTGCCGGGCCTCCTCCAGCCCCTCCATGGGGGGGAGGAAGGGGTAAACAAATCCCTCCGGCGCCCGGTCCAGGGCGGAGATGGCATAGTCCCCCGCCGCCATCCACTCGGTGACCTCGGCAGAGGGGACCCCGTGTTCCTCCACCAGGGCGGCCAGGTCGGCGCACTGGCTCTCGCCCCAGAGGAGGATCCCCCCCACGCTGAGGGCCAGGAGCAGCAGATCCATCCCAATGTAAATGCCCAGCAGCCGGAAGAACAGCCGCACGTTCAGCCGCAGCACAATAGAGGAGCGCAGGCGGGATGGGGAGTTCTCTTTGGACTTTTTCAACATAACATCACCTGCCTGTGGAAAAGCCGGCGCCTCTAGTGGGCGCCCTCCCGGATGACGTACCCCACGCCCCGGACCGTGTGGATAAATTTTTCCCCAAAGGGCTCTTCCAACTTGGCCCGGAGGAAGCGGATGTAGACGTCCACGGCGTTGGTCTCTCCGGCGTAGTCGTATCCCCACACATGGTCCAGGAGGGACTCCCGGGAGACCACTTTTTCCTTGTTTTCCAGCAGGTAGTGGAGCAGGTCAAACTCCCGCCGGGTGAGCTCCACCTGGGTGCCCTGGACCGTGACGGTGTGCCGGTCGGTGTCCAGCACCAGCCCCCCAACCGAGAGGGTGTTGGCGGCCTGTGGGGCGGCCTGCCGCTTGCGCAGGGCGGCCCGGATACGGGCCAGCAGCTCTTCGATGGCAAAGGGTTTGGTAATGTAGTCGTCGGCCCCCGAGTCCAGCCCGGAGACCTTGTCCACCACCGTGTCCCGGGCAGTGAGCATGATGACGGGGATCTGACTCCCCCGCCGCAGGCGGCGGAGCACCTCCATGCCCGACAGAGCGGGCAGCATGATGTCCAGCAGCACCAGGTCAAAGCTCCCCGACAGGGCTTTGTCCAGCCCGGTGCGCCCGTCGAAAGCCTTCTCCACCTCGTAGCCCTCATACCGGAGTTCCAGCTCCACCATCCGGGCCAGTTTCTCCTCATCCTCTACCAATAAGATCCGATCGGCCATGTGCCTCTCCTCCGTCTTGTCTCAGGATTTTTTACCGCTCTTTTTGTTGCCCTCGGCTTTGCCGCCGCGCTTCAGACTCTCTACCGCGTCGGAGATGCTCTCCAGCACGTCGTTGACGGCCCGGCGGTCCAGGTCGGGGCCTGCGCAGCGGTAGCGGCACCCCAGCAGCAGTCCGATGAGGAGCAGGGGGAGCGCAATGTGGAACACCAGCGCGCAGGCCAGCACCAGGATGAGGACGGGCACAGAGGCCAGCAGTTCCCCCTCCCTCCAGATCTCCAGGCGGTTGCCTGTCCGCGGGTCCAGAATGTGGGCGATGGTGCGCAGCGCAGCCCGCACCTTCTCATACCAGGGGGCGTCCTGCGCCAGCCCCGGCGCAGCGGCCGGGGAGGCGGCGGGGCCTTTGGGGGCGGCGGACGGCCCGGGACCGGGCCGGGTGGTGTAGGTGCCCCCCATCTCCCGCTTGGTGCGGCCCTGCCGCTCCAGGAGGATGAGCGCATCCAGCAGATTCCCGCCGCACTGCTCCAAAAGGGTCCGGGCCTCCTCATAGGAGATGTCCGCGCGCTGTTGCAGGCGCTCCACTTGTTCCAGGGTGATATCCATATGCTCTGCTCCTCCCGTGGGCCCAAAGAGGCTCTTTTCGTACCTCCAGTATACCCGAGGAACTCTCAAGGGGCATTTAGCCTTCCTTAAAATTCCGTTAAAATGCTCCGCTGTCCTCTATTGTAGCGAAAAAAGCCCCCCGGCGCAAGGAGGAAACCCTCCCGCGCCGGGGGAACAGATTCAGGAAGTGAGCAAAAGGAGGTCGGCGGGGTCCAGATATACGGACGTGGGCGCCCCACGGCTCAGGGCACACCCGCCCTCTCCCTCCAGCTCCATGCGCAGCAGGGCGCGGTCCCGTCCGCCGCCGGGGGTGGAGAGCATGACGATGGTGGAGAAGCGGTTGTCCACCACCCGCTCGACCCGGCAGGGGATTACATTTTCCCCGTCCTCCCCGGCGGGGCGGAGCTGGTGGGCCCGTACGCCCACATGGGTGAGAGCCGAGGGCAGGGGCCGGGCGGCGGAAAGCGTCACCCCCCAGTCCAGGGCCTCCACCCGCCCGTCGGGGAGGGCTCTGGCCCGGGAGAGGTTCTTGCACCCCGAGAGGAGGCAGGCCGCCACCGTGGTGGGGGTCTGAAAGAGGGTGTGCACCTCTGCCTCGGGCTGGGAGCGTCCCTGATCCAGCACGCACACCTGCTGGCACAGGCGGTAAACCTCCCCCTGATTGTGGGAGACGAGGACCGCCGGTTTTCCGAAGTGCTCCAGCACCTCCAGCATCTCCAGCTCCAGCTGCCAGCGCAGGTAATTGTCCAGGGCGGAGAAGGGCTCGTCCAGCAGCAGGATCTCCGGTTCCCCGGCTAGAATGCGGGCCAGGGCCACCCGCTGCTGCTGTCCGCCCGAGAGCTGCCCGGGGCGCCGGCGCTCCAGGCCGCTCAGATAGAACCGCTCCAGCAGCTGTGCCAGCCGCTCCTGCCGCTGGGCCTTATCCAGGGCGCGGCCCATGCCGGAGCAGATGTTCTGCGCCACCGTCATGTGGGGGAAAAGGGCGTAATTCTGGAAAAGGAAGCCCACCCGGCGCTCCTGAGGGGGCAGGTTGATGTGCCGGGCGCTGTCGAAAAGGGTGCGCCCTCCCAGCACAATGCGCCCGGCGTCGGGGCGGACGATACCGGCGATGCACCGCAGAGTCATGGACTTGCCGCAGCCCGAGGCCCCCAGCAGGCCCAGTACGCCCTCCTCCGTTTCAAAGGAGACTTCCAAGTGAAAGGAGCCCAGGTCCTTTCGGATATCCACCAGCAGACTCATGGCGCGGCCTCCTTCCGCCGGGCGCGGTCCTGCCGGTCCCGGCGCTCCATCAGGTTGACTGCCGTCAGCACCACCGCCGAGATGGCCAGGTTTACCAGGACCCACTTCATGGCGGTGGCGTCGTCGCCGGTGCGCCAGAGCTGATAGACCGTAGTGGAGATGGTGGCGGTGCGCCCGGGGGTATAGCCGGCAATCATGGCGGTGGCGCCGTATTCCCCCAGGGCCCGGGCGAACGCGAGCACGGTCCCGGCCAGGATGCCCTGGCGGCAGCAGGGCATTCGCACCCGCCAGAAGATCCAGGTGTTGGACCGGCCCAGGGTGCGCCCCGCGTCGGCCAGCGTCTCATCAAAGGATTCAAAAGCCCCCCGGGCCGTGCGGTACATCAGGGGGAAGGCCACCACTGCCGAGGCAAAGACAGCCGCGTACCACACCATGGTCAGTTTCAGGTCAAAGACATTCAGAAACCACGCACCCAGCACCCGCCGGGGACCCAGCAGGCGCAGGAGGAAATAGCCCACCACCGTGGGCGGCAGCACCAGCGGCAGGGTGAGCACAACATCCAGGGCCCCTTTGGCCAGGCGGGGGAGCTTGGCCACATAATAGGCCGCCAGGATGCCCAGGAAAAAGATGATCACCGTGGAGATGGCCGCGATGCGCAGGGAATTATAGAGCGGATACCAATCCAAAGGGCGGCCTCCTTTCTGCAGGGCGCCTTAGTCCGTCAGGACGGTAAAGCCCACGCCCTCCAGCACGCCTACGGCGCCGGAGTCCGTGCGCAGGAAGTCCAGGAAATCCTGAGCGGCCTCCGGCGCGGCGCCGGAGTTGATGACGGCGGCGGGGTAGATGACCTGCCCGCACAGGTCGGCCGTGGCTTCATCCACTACGGTGAGGTCATAGGTGTTGGCATCGGTGGCGTAGATAATGCCGCAGTCCACGGTAGCCTCCTTGACCTGATTGGCCACCTCGGTGACGTTGGTGGCATAGGTCACCTTGCCCTGGGCATCCAGATCGTTGATGTCGATGCCCAGGCTCTCCAGGATCTCCAGGGAGTAGGAGCCTACAGGCACATCCTCATTGCCGATGCACAGCAGGGAGAGCTTGTCGCTGGAGAGATCCTGGAAGGACTCGATGCCGGCGGGGTTGTCGTCCGGCACGGCCAGGACCACTTTATTTTCCACAAAGTTCACCCGGCTGCCCGGGACCACATAGTCCGAACCGTCGGTATTCGCGCCGGTGGTGTCTTCGGCGTCCAGTTCGTTCATCTGGGACTGCCCGGCGGAGATGAAGAGGTCGCAGGGCGCGCCCTCCTTGATCTGGGTGCGCAGGGTACCCGAGGAGTCGAACGTAAAGACCAGTTCCACGTCGGGGGCGGCCTCCTGATAGAGGGCCTGGATCTCGGTGAGGGAGGCCTCCAGAGAGGCGGCGGCAAAGACCACCACCTCCGTCTTCTCCCCGCTGGGAGCGGTGGATTCCGAAGGATCGGTGGCGGCAGGGGCGGGAGTGGAGGAGGTACCGCCGCCGGAACAGGCGGACAGGGTCAGGGCCAGGGCGGGGACAAGAGCAAACCACTTTTTCATGTTCATTGTTGCAAACTCCTTTACAAATACGGTAGGTCGGTCTGTTTCCGGGCCGGCCCATTGGTCCGCCGCCCTAGCCGGAGCAGTAGGCGGACGGACTCGAAGTTATGGGTGGAAGGGACGGAAAATACGGTCCTCCTTTCTGGGGTGGTTTCAATCAAACCAGCGAGAGCCGGGGATTGGCAGAGCCGTCATCGGGCGCAGTTGCCCGTCATGCCCTTGAGGATGGCCAGGCCATGGCACAGGGGGGGGAGAATATACTCCAGGCACTCCCGCACAGCCTTCGGGCTGCCGGGCAGGTTGACGATCAGGGTCCTCTTGCGGATGCCCGCCGCCGCGCGGGAGAGCATGGCCCGGGGCGTGACGGACAGGGACAGGGCGCGCATGGCCTCCGGAATGCCGGGCACGTCCCGGTCGGAGACGTCCTTGGTGGCCTCGGGGGTCCAGTCCCGGGGTGAAAAGCCGGTGCCGCCGGTGGTGAGCACCAGATCGGCCAGGCCTTCGTCCGCAATATGGGCGAGCTCGGCGGCAATTTCCTCCCGCTCGTCCGGCAAAAGGGCGGTGTGGACCACCGGGTAGCCGGCGGCGCGGAGGATGGACTGAATGACCGGGCCGCTCAGGTCCTCCCGCTTACCCGCCGCCCCCGAGTCACTGATCGTGACCACCGCCGCCCGGAAGGGGAGCTCCAGGCGGAATTCATCCCCGGGGCGGATATCGCCGCCGCGGAGGACCCGGGTAAAGACCCCCTGTTTGGGCATAATGCACTCGCCCATCTTCTGATAGATGGCGCAGCCGTGGTGGCACTCTTTCCCCACCTGGGTGAGTTCCAGCACCACGTCGTTGCAGTAGAATTTTGTGCCCACGGGCAGGGAGGCAAAGTCGATGCCAGAGACGATGAGGTTCTCCCCAAAAGCTCCGTCTGTCACCTCTGCGCCTTTGGCCCGGAAGGCCTCGATCTTCTCGTGGGAGAGAAGGGAGACTTGGCGGTGCCACTTGCCCGCATGGGCGTCCCCCTCAATGCCCCAGTCCTCCACCAGGTGGACGACAGGCACCGGTTCCTTTTGGGTGCCCTTTTCTTTGCTGATACAGACTGCGATCACGCTAGCCATGAATTACACCTCAGAATCAAAATTTTCCCTCTGGGAACGGCTATCCTCCGATCTGGTTCATGTTGTGCCGCTCGTCGGAGGCCTCCCGCCCGGCGGCGTTGAAGTGGTGCCGGACAGGTTTGCGGTGGACGGCCTCCCGGATAGCCTCCTGAATGGCCGCATCCCCGGCGCCGCTGCGGAGCAGGGAGCGCAGGTCCGCGCCGTACTCGTATTGCAGGCAGGTCTTCAAAAAACCGGTGGCGGTCAGGCGCACCCGGTTGCACCCGGAGCAGAAGGGGTGGCTCATGGCGCTGATGAAGCCCACCCGGCCCCGGAAGCCCGGGAAGGTCACATAGCTCCCCTGGGCGGGGCCGAAACCGCCGCCCTGGGGGCAGGGCTGGGCGGGGCCGAAAGCGGCCTCTAATCGGGAGAGCACCTCTGACTGGGTCCGGCGGGGAAGGGAGCCGCCCAAGCCGATGGGCATGAGTTCAATGAAGCGCACCGCGAGAGGGGAATCCTTGGCCAGAGCGGCCAGGGGGACCAGCTGATCGTCGTTGCGCCCCATGGGCACACAGTTGAGCTTGACCCGGAGTCCCGGGACGGCCAGAGCGGCCGAGAGGCCCGCAAGGGCCTCCCCCAAGGCATCCCGGCGGGTGATGGCGGCATACTGGGTCCGGTCCAGGGTGTCCAGGCTCAGGTTTACCGCGGTGAGCCCCCCCTCCAGCAGCTCCGGGAGAACCCGGGCGAGCCCCACGCCGTTGGTGGTCAGGGCGATCTCCTCGATACCGTCGACGGCGTGGATGCCCGATACCAGGGCGGGCAGGCCCTTCCGGGCCAGGGGCTCCCCGCCGGTGAGGCGGACCTTCCGCACCCCCAGCTGGGCAAAGAGCCGGCACAGGCGGAGAATTTCCTCATAGGAGAGGATCTCCCCGTGGGGGGTCCAGGCCACCCCCTCCGGGGGCATGCAGTACACGCAGCGCAGGTTGCAACGGTCGGTGACCGAGATGCGCAGATAGTCGATCACCCGGCCCTGTCCGTCGGTCACAGCCGTCCCCCCTCCCGCAGATAGTCCAGTATCCGGCCGGCCGCCGCCGCCCCGTCGAAGGGCAGGGTGGGCACGCCGGGGAGGGTAAGGTCCTGGTCGGTGACCAGGGCCAGGAGGGTGTCCGGGTCGCACACGCTCTCTCGGGAGATCCCGGCGCGGACCAGCTCCAGCTTAGGCCAGTGGGAGTGCTTGAAGCCCTCCAGGAGCACCAGGTCCGCGTCGGGGAAGCGGGCGATGAGTTCCTTCTCGTCCACCGCATCCCGGCGGACGATTTTGTACTTCTCAGCGTCAAAGATGGCCGTGCCCCAGGCCCCGGCGGCCATGTGCTTGCCGGTGTCGGTGCCCTCCGGGTCGGCCTGGAAGGCATGGCCATCGTGCTTAACAGTGGCTACCTTCAGCCCGGCGGCGGTGAGATGGGGGAGCATAGCGGCGATGAGGGTGGTTTTGCCGGAGTTCTTCACCCCGCTCACCGCCACTACGGCGGGACCGGGCCGCCCGGTATTGGAGAAGGCGCCTGATTTTCCGCCTTCTTTATAGACCAGGTGGATATCCCCGATCTCCATGCGCTTGTCAATGGCCTTGCACATGTCATAAATGGTGAGCAGGGCCACCGACACGCCGGTGAGGGCCTCCATCTCCACGCCGGTCTTGGCGTCCAGCTTGGCGGTGCACTCGGCCAGGACGGCCCCTTCCTCGGGGAGGAGGGTGAAGTCCACCGTGCAGTGGGAGAGGGCCAGGGGGTGGCACAGGGGGATGAGCTCGCTGGTGCGCTTGGCGGCCAGAATGCCCGCCACCCGGGCCACCCCCAGCACGTCGCCCTTGGCGGCGGCGTGGCCGGCAATGGCCTCCATCACCGGCCGGGAGACCCTGATCTTCCCCTGGGCCACGGCCAGACGGCGGGTGGAGGCTTTTGCGGAGACATCCACCATGATGGCGTTGCCCTCGCCGTCAAAATGATTGAATTTGGGTTCCATAAAGACCTCCCGTTAGAGAAGGAAAATGTGAACGCTCTGTCCGTCTACCAGGGGACCGGAGCCGGCGGGGATATCCACCAGGCAGTTGCACCCCACCAGAGAGGAGAGCATTCCAGAGGCGTTCTTGCCCGAGAGGGAGACGGCGCCATCCCGGTACACACCCCGCAGGAAGCGGCGGACGGGGCTCTTCTTGGGAAAAGAGCCCTCCACCCGGGCGCCGGCGGAGACGAGTTCCCACCGCCGCTCCCCACTCAAAGCGGCCAGAAGAGGCCGGGCCAGCAGCTCGAAGGTGGCGGCGGCGGCAAAAGGGTTGCCCGACAGGGACAAAATAGGCTTGCCCCGGTAGAGGGAGAAGAGGGCGGGGGAACCCGGCTTTAGGTCTACCTTCCAGAAGAGCTGCTCGGCCCCCAGCAGGGGGAGGGCCTGGTGGAAGATATCCTTGTCCCCTACCGACACCCCGCCGGTGGTGATGAGCAGGTCGCAGTTCTCCAGAGCCCGGGCCATAGCGGAGGCCGCAGAGGGGGCGTCGTCGGCCATGACGCCGGACTGAACCTGCGTGATTCCCAGCTCCCGCAGGCGGGCGGTGAGGAGCGCGCGGTTCGCGTCGTAGATCTTCCCAGGGGGAAGGGGGTGCGTGTGGGGGGAGACTACCTCATCTCCGGTAGAGAGGACCGCTGCGGACGGGCGGCGGAGTACAGAGACCGTCTCGATCCCCGCGCTGGAGAGCACCCCCAAGGCGGCGGCATCCAGAGCAGTCCCGGCGGGGAGGAGCAGCTCTCCGGCCCGGTAATCCTCCCCCCGGTCGCAGTAGTTGGCGTGCGGGGCCAGGGGCTTATAGAGGCGGACAGAGCCCATGCCGTTGTCGGTGGCCTCCCAGGGGACCACACAGTCGCAGCCGGACGGGAGCATGGCCCCGGTCATCACCCGGATGGCCTGTCCCCGCTCCAGGGAGCGGGAGGGAACGGCACCGGCATAGACAATCTCAACGACCTCCAGGGTGACCGGGTGCTCCGGGCTGGCCTGGGCGGTGTCGGCGCTGCGCAGGGCGTAGCCGTCCAGAGGCGAGCGGTCAAAGGGGGGCTGATCCAGGGGGGCGGCCACATCCTGGGCCAGGGTACGGCCCAGAGCGGAGGCGGCGGGCAGGGTCTCCCGCCCCAGAGGGCGCACAGCGGCGCGGAGAAGGACTTGGGCCTCCTCGAGGGAGATGCGCTGGCGCATGGTCAACGCTCCTTTCCGAAGGGGCAGATGGGGTAATGGCACGCCCCGCAGCCCAAGCAGAGCCCCCCGTGGCCCAGCCGGGCCAGGTCGGCCCGGGTGACGGGCACATTACACAGCACCCGAGGGAGAATCAGGTCGAAGATGGTGGCCTTGGCGTACATGACACAGCCGGGCAGGCCCATCACCGGCGTGCCGTCGGGGAAATAGCCCAGCAGGAACATGGCTCCGGGGAGGACGGGAGCTCCGTAGCTGACGACTTCTACTCCCGCGGCCTTGATGGCCCCGGGCGTCTGGTCGTCGGGATCCACGCTCATGCCGCCGGTACAGAGGATAAGGTCCACCCCGGACTGGTGGGCAGCCTGGATTGCGGCGATGATCTGCCTGCGGTCATCAGGGACCTTCACCTGGGAGCGGACGGACACATCCAGAGCGGAGAGCTTTTCCACCAGGACGGGGGTGAACTGGTCCTGAATACGGCCGGAAAAGACCTCGTTGCCAGTGGTGATGATGGCGGCGCTCGTTCGGGCGAAAGGCAGCAGCTCCAGAAGAGGCTGGTCCCCGGCGGCGGCCTCGGCGGCGCGGACCTTTTCCTCCGAGACCACCAAGGGGATGACCCGCATGCCCGCCAGCTTCTCCCCGGGATGGACCACTGAATTGGTGTGGCGGGTGGCGATCATAATCTCGTCCAGGGAGTTGACGGCGAAGAGCCGCTCCACGTCCACCCGGAAGAGGCCGTGGATGGCGGCCTTGAGCTCAATCTTGCCCTCCTTGGGGGCGGTGGCGGTCATATGCTCGTTCTGGGCCAGAGCCCGCAGGCGCTCGGCAGCTTCGTCTTCATGGAGCATGCCGGGGGATTTCTCCCACACATAGAGATGCTCCTTTCCCATGGAGAGGAGCACAGGGATGTCGTCCTCTGTGACAATATGACCTTTGCGGAAGCGGGCGTCTTTGGTGACGCCGGGGATGATCTGGGTCATATCGTGACAGAGCACATGGCCCACGGCGTCTTGCGTCGGGATGAGCTTCATGGGGCGGTTCCTCCTTCTGCCGGCCGGGAGCGGGGAAAAAAGCAGAGCGCCGCCTGGGAAAAGGCGGCGCTCCCGAATTGAGACAGGGTCAATCGGCCCCGATAGCTGGAAGCGGCCCCTTTTCAAAATGGAAGGCAGTCCGGTTTCCCGGACGACCCGGCGGCGCAAATCCATGGACCTTGGGGCGGCCGGTAGGATTTTTTGCTCGGAGCACGGCAATATGAACGCAGCACAGATGCACGGCGTTTTCTCCATTATAGGACAGAATGTTGCCTTTGGCAAGAATGGGAATCCTGTTAGGGGGTACTGCGAAAGACTGTAAGCTGGCGAGCCAGAGGGATTGGCCCGCTGCCAGGGAATCGTTCACTTGGGCAGAGCGCCTGCCGGGGCTGCGGAGCGTGCCTCGCCAGCGCCCAGCGCCGGGCCGCCTATGAGGCGGGACGGGCGGAAGCGGCAGCCATCCTGCCCGGTTTTTCGGCAAACATAGGGAGTAAACTCATTTTTCCCATTACAAGCTGGAATAAGGAATCGCAAAGCGATTCCCCGCTCCAGTTTCATTCCGGTCCCATTCGCCGGAGAGACGAAATGCCTGTGCGGCACACAGCCCCGGAGCCGGAGGACAGGCGGGTACGGCGATGCTAGTTTGTGACCGTCACCGTCTGGGTGTCGGGCTCCCAGCCCACGGTGCCGCCGAAATACTCCACCACAAAACGGATGGGGAGATAGGTTCGGTTATTCAGGGCGATGGGCTCGCTGTCCAGAGAGTAGTACTTGCCGCTGCTGTCCCAGGCGGTCTGACTGCCCAGTTTGAGGTAGAGGGTCTTGCCGTCCATGGTCAGGGGGACCACCTGATTTTCCTCATCCCAGCCCACGGTGCCGCCCAGGCCCTCAATCACCGCTCGTACCGGAAGAAGGGTGCGGTTGTTGCGGGCGATGGGAGCGGTGCCCAGGGAGTCGATGGCCTGCCGCCGGCCGTTGAGGGTCATATAGGGGCTGCCGATCTGGAGGGTGATGGTGGTCTCCTCCGGTT
>CALXCU010000093.1 GCA_944386885.1 uncultured Oscillospiraceae bacterium
CCTGCTGGACGCCAACACCGCCGCCGAGCTGGGCAAGGCCCTGGAGCCCTACCGCAGCATGTATTATGAGGAGCCCACCATGCCCTGCAATCCCGGTGTGTTCAAGCACATCAAGGAGCGCTGTTCCCTGCCTCTGGCTACCGGTGAGCGCAGCTACACCCGCTGGGGCTTCCGCCAGTTCTTCGAGGACCGGACGCTGGACATCATCCAGCCCGACCTGTGCAACACCGGCGGCATCACCGAGACCAAGAAGATCTGCGACATGGCCCAGGTCTATGATATCGGCGTACAGATCCACGTCTGCGGCGGCCCCATCGCCACCGCCGCCGCCCTCCAGGTGGAGGCGGCCATCCCCAACTTCGTCATCCACGAGGAGCACAACGCCAATCTGCTCAAGGTCTTCAAGGACTCCGGCAAATACTACTACGCCCCCGTTAACGGCTTCTATGAAGTCCCCGAGCTGCCCGGCATCGGCCAGGAGATGAGCGAGTGGGCCATGGCCAACGCCCGCAAGGTCGTTATCGAGTAACCCCCGCGTTTTCCTTCCCTCTCCTTCCGCGGCTGCCTCCGCAGCGCGGGAAACGGCCGCCCTCCCGGATAAAGGAGGGCGGCCGTCTTTTCTCCATCCCGCTCGCCAGAAACACCGCATAAGCCGCTTTTAAACAGTCTGATTTTATTCCAATCTATTCTTTGAGAAATTAAGCGATCTCTGATGACAAACTCTTTTCCAACGATTATAATATGATTAGAGTGATATGCTTTGGAGAGATGTCATATCAAAGAGGATACAGTTTGGAGTGGAGAGAGTCATTATGGAACGAAATACAGAGCGGCGGCCTGCCCCGCCCCGCAAAAACAAGAAAAAAATTACCCGTGTGTCCATTGTGGACCAGGTCTGCGCCGTTATTAAGCAGGATGTGGCCGATGGGATCTGGAAGCCCGGCGACAAGCTCCCCTCGGAGGCCGAGCTGGCGGAGACGTTCGGCGTCAACCGGCTGAGCGTGCGTATGGCCCTGCAAAAACTCAGCACCCTGGGCATCATAGAGACCCGTGTGGGCGAGGGGTCCTTTGTGCAGTCCTTTTCCCTGCGCCCCTTTTTGAGCGAGATCACCGTTTTTTACGACGACGACGCCCGCTATCACGAGGTCCAGCAGCTGCGCAACCTGCTGGAGGGCGATTGTCTCAATCTGGCTGTGCAGGCCCCGCAGGCGGAGAAGGAAGAGCTGCGGGAGGTGCTGGAGCTCTATAACGCCGAGTCTTACCGGTATCACCAGAATATCGACGACCCGGAGGCGCTGGAGCGGGTGGTGGACGCCGATTTTGCCTTCCACTATAAAGTGGTAAAAATGAGCCACAATCAGCTCTATAAAGATGTCTACTATATGGTGCAGCAGCTCATCCGCCGCCACATCACCCAGCTTTTGAGCACCCGCGTGCGGCGCCGTAAGGAGGCCGGCCTGCCGCCCCAAATTGAGAATGACACCCACAACGACATGTATAACGCCATTGTCAACGGCGATCAGGAGAGCCTGGACCGGGCCCGGAAAGAGATGCTGGGCATTACGCCCATCAAGGGGATGGACGTGTTCGACTGAGCATCTGCACAAGTATCAAGGAAAAGGAGGCTAATCCACGCTCCATATGTGGATTAGCCTTTTCTATTGGCCGGCATAAAAGCCATCCGTTTCTGACAAAGCCGCAAAATGCCTGCCAAAGCTCCGCGGTAAAAGAAGATTGCAGGCATTCTGCCAATGGGATATAATAGGAAAAAATATCCTCCCCGATTTCGCCAAAAACAGAAAACGTCCATCTTCTCGCCCAGTCTATCTGCTATCTGAATCAAACGCATGGCAATGTCTGAAGAGGGGGTATCAAATGCTTCCAAACGATTTTCCCCGCCGTTTTTTTAATCCCTTGACCTCCAAACACCGGGAAGATTATATCCACGTACTGCTGGCAATCGAGTCCACGCTAGAAGAGGCGCGGCGGATCGCGCTCCCCAGAAGCGCCCTTGTGGCAGAGCTTCGGCGCGTTTTCCAGCGGGAAAACTATTTGCTGGATGTCTCCGATGAGGAGGACTACGATGAAGAGCCTTCGGGAGATCCGGAGCAGGATCATCTGGCCTTTACGATTCGCCTGTTCCTGCGCAGCGGGTGGATTGACTTGGACGAGTCCGGAGAATCGGCGGCAGACACGGTATTCCTCACTCAGTACGGGAAAAAGCTGGCCGCTTTTCTCAGGGAGCTGGAAAAACCGGAAGATCAATCCGGCCACGTCGTGAATACATACTCCAATCTTCAGCAGGTATTCCGAACGCCGGAAAACGGCCTGGTCTGCATTCAGAATGCCTATGACAGCACCCAGCGGCTGCTGACGAATCTGGCGTCGATGTTCGCCAAGATCAAGTCCTATTACGCCGCCGTTCTGGAAAATACACGGCCGGAGGAATTGTTGGCGGGGCATCTTTACGGCTATGTGCGGGATGTAGTGGATAAACTCATCTTCCCGATCAAAGTTGACGACAGCGTGGACCGCTTTAAGGGGCCCATTCTAACCGCAGTGACGGATATCCAGAGCAGCACCCCCCTCCTGGAGCAGATTCTTTCTGCGGCAGTGCAGACAAAGCGGGCTGCAACTCTGGAAGAGGGCTGGGATCGGGTTTTAAAGATGCTCAATTACATCAAATACAATTTTGGTGACATAGAGTCTTATATCCGTCAGTTAGATGAGAAAAATCAAACCTATCTCCGTACGACCCGGCAGAAGCTCTCCTATATGCTCTCGATGGACACCAGTATCAAAGGAGATATTGTGGCCCTGCTGCGGGATGCAAAGGACCGGCCGGACGAGGACTGGACCCGGCTGAGCCAGTGCTTCAACTTGTTTGATGTCCGGCAAGTCACGGAGGAGAGCTTTTACCGGCCGCGGAAGCGCCATGTCCGCGGCCGCAGCGAGGAAGTGGAAATTGAGGTGCCCGGAGCGGTGGACCAGGAGGCCGTCCATGCCGTGATTGACACCCGGGCGGCCCGGTATACCAGCGCAAACACCAACGCCTATGTCCAGGCGCTGTTAAAGGATCGGGATTCGACTGCGGCGGAGGAGATACCGGTAGAGGGCGACGACGATTACCTGATGGCGATCTTCCTGGCGCTGAACAGCGGAGACCACCGCAGCACTTATGACTTCCTGCCGGATGACGGCGTGGTCAGCCGGGGCCGCTATCAAATTCCCAAGTTTACCGTGGTACGAAAAAAGGAGAACGGGAAATGAAGATTGACGAATACGACGACAGGCAGCTGGAGCAGGTGCGTGAAGTCTGCCAGGAGCTGTTCCACGGCAATTATGTCATGGAATATGTCTTTGCCCCCAACGATTCTCTGAAGCGGGCGAATGAGAGCTATTCTTTCATTATGGCGCATTATGACGCCATCGAAGAATTGCTGGACCGCTGCGGCTGGACGCTGTGCCACGATTCCCGCTCCGGCGTGCTGTACCTGGACAGCCCCTATGCCCAGGCCAAGGTGATCCTCAGCAAAACGGAGAGCTATTTTCTGCTTGCGCTGCGCCTGATCTATGACGAGAAAAAAATCCGGGCCTCGGCGTCGGGGGAGGTATTTACCACGGTGCGGGAATTGATCGAACGCCTGACTACGCTGGGTACGGTCGGCCAGATCACCAAGCAGGACCGGGAAAAATCCCTTCGAACTCTGGCGGCCAGGCACATCATCACGCGCATGACGGGGAAATGGGGGGATCTGGACGCCCGACTGGCCATTCTCCCGTCGGTCGTCTGCGCGATTTCCGCGGAAAAGACGAAAGCCGTTCTGAACGCGCTGGCATCCCAGGCAGGCGAGGGCCGTGAGGAGGATGCGACATGATCTGGATGCGGCGCATGCATATCGTCAACTGGATGTATTATGGAATCCAGACGCTCGAGTGGGAGCGTTCCAATCTCCTGACGGGCGCCACCGGCTCCGGGAAATCTTCGCTGATCGACGCCCTCCAGGTGGTGATCTTGGGGGAGACCAGCCGTTTCTTCAATCGCTCCGCCACCGGGGGCAGCTCAAAACGCACGCTGGTCACCTATCTGCGGGGAAAGTACCATAATGACGAGTATAAGCGGCCGGATAAGGCCTTCAGCAGTTATCTGGCCATCGATTTTTTTGACGATTTCAACCGGGAGGAATTCTGCTACGGAGTGGTTTTCGACCTGTCCGAAGACAACAATGTGGAGAAAGATTACTTCTATCTTCCGCGTTGGTTCCAGCTGGATTGGGCGTTAAAGCCGGCGGGAGGAGGAAAAGCGGCCCGCAGCCGGAGCGAATTCAAGAAGAAGCTGAAGGAAAACGGCGTCTCTGTCCGGCTGTTTTCCCCGGGCGAGTATAAGAGCGATCTTTTGACCCGGCTTGGCATCTACGACGAGCATTTCTTCCAGGTATTCCGCACCGCCGTGGCCTATGTACCGCTGGACAAAATCGAGGACTTTATCGTCACAAACATCTGCCACCTGGAGGACAACATCGACATTCCCAAAATGAAGACAGCCATCCACGAGTATCACCGGATGCAGCGGGATATGGCCGATTTTCAAGAGCGGCAGGCAGAGCTGGAGGAATTAAAAGGGATCCATGCGGAATTTTCCACCAGGCTGGAGACCTACGAGTCCCAGGAATATATCGTACATCGGGCAAAAGTAGACCGGTTGCGGGAGGAGCAGCAGGCGGCGGAGCAGGAGATGCTCCGGTTAGCGGGCGAACAGGAGCGCTGCAAGCGAGAGGATGCGCGGCTGGAGGCGTCTCTGGAAGAGCGGCGGCAGCGTCAAATGGAATTGACGCAGAAAATCAGCAGTGATCCCGCCACCGTCCGGCACCGTGAATTGCAGGCGGCGCTGGAGCAGTGCGAGCAAAGCCGGAACGAGCGGGCTGGCCTGCGGGACCGGCAGCTTCAGCGCTTGCAGCAGCAGGCGGAAGCCTGGAAGCGCGTGCTGGCCCAGACGGCAGACAGCCCGGCAGGACCAGAACTGGAGCATCTGGAGCATGGGGCCCTGCGGGATCTCCAGCGGGAGTTTGGCGCATACGCCCAGCACACGCGTGAGAGCTTTGCAAGCATTGAGACCGCCGCACTGGAAAGCTTGAATGTGCGGCTGGAACAGATGAGGAGCGCGGCGCTGGCCCTCCAAAGCGACTGGAAACGCCAGCGCAGCGAACTCCGGCAGCAGGCCCAGGAGTGCCGGACGCAGCTGGAAGAATTGAAAAAAGGTATCAAAAGCTATCCAAAGGATCTGATCGCCCTGCGGGATCACCTGCGGGATACGCTGTCACGAACGAGTACGCATCCGGTTTCGG
The DNA here is from genome assembly GCA_944386885.1 of uncultured Oscillospiraceae bacterium. Lineage (GTDB taxonomy): Bacteria > Bacillota > Clostridia > Oscillospirales > Oscillospiraceae > Pseudoflavonifractor_A. Next base: position 5,346 of record CALXCU010000093.1, read on the forward strand.
TCTCCATTCTGGCAGATCTCATCACCATTACCGCGCCGGAGTGGGTGAACGTGGTAGAGGGCTACCTGCGCCGGCAGAAATTTTACCTGCTGGTGCCGCCGGAGCTGTATCGGGACGCCGCGGGTATTTTCCAGAAATACAGCCGGGAAAACCGGTGTTTCCAATACCGGCTTGTCCATACAGAGAGCATCTTGAGAGAAAGGAGCAAGGTGTGGGACAATAGCCTGGCGGCTGTCATCTCGACGGACGACCCGGCGGCCCGGAAGTATGTGGACTATCTCCTGGGCCGGGTGGAGCGTGTGGACGACATCCGCACAGTGGCGGGCAGGCGCACGGCAGTCACCGTTGACGGGATGCTGTATCAGGGCTTTTCCACCGCCCGGATGAACGAAGCAGACTGGCAGATGCGGTACATCGGGCAAGACTCGATCCCGCAGCAGATAGAGGAAGTAAGCCGCATCCTGCGCGGGGCAGAGGGACAAATCCGGGAGCTGGATACTCGGATCCGCCCTTTGGAGCGGTGGACGGAAGAAAAAACGCTGAGCGACGAGTTCCTGGAAAATCTGGAGCAGGCCGCCCGCGGTGCGCGGGAACTGCCGGAGCTGGAGCGGCGGGCGGATGACATTTGGAGGCAGCTCCAGTCCATTGACGACCGGTTTGTGAAGCGCCTGGAGGCGGAACGGAAGCAAATCGGCCTGGAAATCAGTGGATGCGAGCAGAACCGTTTGAATCTCCGGCAGAAGCTAGGAGAGCTGACCAGCCAGCACACCGCGCAAGGCCGGCTCCGCGACACGAAAGCGCGGGCGTGGGAAATGGAAAACGCAGAGTTCCTTAAAAGATATCCGGCAGACAGCGAAGCGGCACGGCGGACTTCCATGCGTTATGAGAGCGAATTGCAGCAAAAAGGAGGCGCAGAAAAAGTCCAGCAGGATTTTGAAGCCGCGCGTCTATGGACAAAGGGCCGCTTGGATTCTCTGACCAATACCTTCCGGGAGAAGGCAGAGGCCTTCAACCGCCGCCATATCGACGCGGCCATCAACACGGCGCTGTCCAGCGACGAATGGCGGCGGGCCTACGACGAGGTAAAATCGATCCGGCTGGAGGAGTATACACAGCAGGTAGAAGCGGCCAAGAAACGGGCGGAAGAGATCTTCTATAATGAGTTTATCAACCAGCTCAAGGGGAATTTCGATACCGTCAAGCGGGAAATCAGCCTTCTAAACAAGGCGTTGGAGGAATACACCTTCGGGAAGACCAAATACCGCTTCAAATGGAGCCCTACGGAAAACGCGGAGATGCGGACGTACTACGATATGATCACCAACGTGAAATTGGACGGGGCCAGCATCTTTGATCTGGTGAAGCCGAACGCTGATTTGACGGATTATGAGCCGCTGGTCAAGACGCTCTTCCAGCTGATCTCCTCGGAGGGCACTGATTTGGCCAGCCAGCAGCAGGTGGAGGCAAACATCGAAAAATACAAATCCTTCCAGACCTATTTGCGCTTCGACCTGGTGGAAGTGGGGCCGGACGGGAAGGAGTACCCGCTGAGCCGCACCATTGGGAGCAAGTCGGGCGGCGAACGGCAGACCCCATTTTATGTAGCCATCCTGGCCTCCCTTATGAAGACCTATCGCATCAATCAGGATGCCAACAGCCTGCGCCTCGTTGTCTTTGACGAGGCCTTTGATAAGATCGATACCAGCCGGATCGAGGAGTGCATCAATATGCTTCGGGAGATCGGCTTCCAGTCGGTCATCGCGGCGCCGGATCACAAAGCCTCCTATATCGCGCCTTCTGTCGAGCGCACCTGGGTGGTCATCAAGCCCAATGACTGCACCTCGGTTCTCTGCCCCTACCATAAGACCCTGGAGGATTCCGGATTGTGATGGAACATGGAACCGCTATTTTAAACCGGTTGTTGGACCGCTATGAGCGGAGCGGTCACTGTCTTCCCGGCAGGACTTCCAACCAGCGGGTCTCCCTTTCGTTGTCTCAGGGGAAGTACCCGCCTTACCGGGAAAACGACCCGGCCGTTATGGAAATCAATGAGAGCGTCCGCGCCCTTGGGGAGGAGGGGCTGGTCTCCTATACCTGGCGAAAGGGGTACGAGGGCTGAGATCGGAAGA